>NZ_CP108370.1:0-300000 GCF_035953295.1 Streptomyces sp. NBC_01335 | reverse complement strand
GTTGAAGGTGGCCACCGGCTTTCCGGCGCCCGGGTCCCTGGTGATCTGCGGTACGCCCTTGACGGCGGGCGCGAGCCCCTGGGCGTGGTCGGCGGGGGTGCGGTCCGCGAAGTCGACGGCGAGGACGTCCGGGGCGGGCACGTCCGTGGCCGCCGTCGCGGTGGCGTGCGGGACGGGCGTCGCCGCTCCCGCCGGTCCCGCGAGCAGGGCGGTGGGGGTGAGCAGCAGGACCACTGCGGCCAGTCGGGCCGCGTGGTGGCGGGTACGCAGTCTCATGTTCCCGCCCCTCAGACCGTAGCCACGCGGCCGGCGTACCGCTGGGCCCAGCCGGTGCCGGTGTCGGCGGTGATGACGACGTCGTAGTAGCCGAGCCGCGTCGGCCATCCGACGGTGGTGGCGGCCCCGCCGGCGACGCTGTAGCTCTGGGTGCCGCCGAGGTGGTCGTGGGCGGTGAGGGTGTAACGGACCGGCTGGGCGCCGTCGTTGCGCAGAGTGAGGCGGACCTCGGCCCTGGTGCCGGGGACCAGCTCGGCGTCGACGCGCGGTACCGGGATGTTCTTCTGGGCCGCGGGGACGAGCCGGCCGGCGAAGGAGCGCACGAAGCCGTCGGGGCCGTACACGGAGAAGGCGTACTTCCCGTCCGTCTTCCTCGCGTCCCAGGTGTGCAGGCGCGGCGCCGGGGCGGAGACCGTGTAGGGGGTGTTGGTGAACGGCAGGTACTTGTCGGGGAAGACCTGCAGGCTGACCGCCTTGCCGTCCGGGCCGCCGGACAACGTCATGGTGGCGGTCACCGTGCCCGCCGAGCGGTTCTCGGTGAGCGTGGCGTGCGGATGGAAGGAGAGCCCGCGCGGCTTCATCCCGTCCGGGGACATCGGCGGCGGCGTGCCGTTCACCGGGTCGGCGATGTCGGCCGGGCCGGGCTGCGGGTGGGCGAAGTCGATGGCGCTGGTCAGGTCGCCGGAGACGGCGCGCCGCCAGTCGGTGATGTTCGGGCAGGTGAAGGGCTTGCCGAGGTGGGCGGCCCAGGTTTCCAGGAACTTCACGGTCGAGGTGTGGTCGAACACCTCGGAGGCGACGTATCCGCCGCGTGTCCACGGAGAGACCAACAGCATCGGCACCCGCGGCCCGAACCCGTACGGTGTGGTGCCGGAGAACTCGCCGGCCGTGCCCGGCTCGGGGCGCGGCGGCAGGACGTGGTCGAACTTCCCGTCGTTCTCGTCGTAGGTGATGATCACCAGGGTGTGGTCCCAGACGGCGGGGTTGCTCTGGAGGGTGCGGAGCACCTTGTCCATGTAGCGCTCGCCGTGCACGGTGTCGAAGTTGGGGTGCTCGCTCCACGCGGCAGGCATCACCACCCACGAGACCTCCGGCAACGGGTGCTCCGCGCCGGGCTCGCAGGCGGCGGCGAGGTCGCGCAGGACGGCGTCGAGGTTCGCGTCGGAGTCGTCGTCGGGGGTGGTGGCCCCGGAGTAGAGGAAGGAGTTGGCCTTCCAGATCTTGCCGGTGCCCGGCTCCAGGTCCTCGGGGTCGGCCGAGCGGGGGTCGAAGGCCCGGAAGCTGTTGGTGACGTTGCAGCCGTAGTCGCCGACGAAGCCGCTCTGCAGGGCGCCTTTCAGGCCGTTGCCGCTGTTGTCGCTGTAGACCCGCCAGTCGATGCCGGCCTGCTGGAGCTGCTCGGGCACCGTCAGCCAGTCGCGGCTGTAGTCGTTCTGCCCGGCGTTGGACGTCTCGCCGTGCGAGGTACCGGTCATCAGGTAGTAGCGGTTGGGGATGGTCGGGCCGTGCAGCGAGCAGAAGTTCATGTCGCAGACGGTGTACTGGCTCGCCAGCGAGTACATCCACGGCATGTGGTCGGGGGTGTAGTAGCGCATGCAGCTCGCGCCCTTGTCCTGCACCCAGGTGTTCCAGCGGCCCTCGTTCGCGCCGTAGAAGTTGTGGTTGTCGCCCCAGGTGGCGGTGGAGGCGGACGGCGCCACGACCGTACCGTCCGCAGCCCGCTGCTGGAAGACGCTCGTGCCGTCCTGGAAGGTCAGCGCCTGCTTGTCGTCGTGCCCGCGCACGCCGGGGAGCCGGCCGAGGTAGTGGTCGAAGGAGCGGTTCTCCTGCATCAGGATCACCACGTGCCTCAGGTCCGAGATATCACCGTTGTAGCCCTGGGGCAGGACGTACTCGGCCGCTTCGGCGGTGGGCGCCCCGGCCGCCCCGGCGACGGAGCCGGTGGCGAGTGCGCCGAGCGCGACGGCGGCACCACGCAGCACCAGCCGCCGCGAGAGCCGGAGTTCGGCGGCGGGTGCGGTGACCGCGGGGGAGTCCGCGTCCTCGGCCACGTCCTCGGACTCGGCTTGGGCGGATTCCTGCGCCGTGGATTCCTGCGTCGTGGATTCCTGCGCTGGGGACCTCTGTGCGGCGAACCCCTGTTCCGCGAGTGCCTGTGCAGCGAACTCCGGATCCATGAGTGCCTGTTCCAGTGGTGGGAGAGCGGCGAGCGGCGACTCGACGGTCGTGAGCGTCATCAAGGGCCTCCGGGGGGAGAGGGGTTCGGTCGTGCGCACACGTCATGGGCCCGGCAGGAGCCCGGGCGGGGGCCGGGTCACGAGGTGCGCCCGCGAGAACGTAGCGGCGTGAGATGAACTCCGGGCGACCGCGCGCGGATGGCCTGCGCACCGCCTGGTGATGATCTTGGTGCGTGGGGCACTCGGAGGCAGATCCCGCCGGCTCCGGGCCGGTGCCGGCGACACGCCCCGGGGCCGTGCGTGCCGGGCGCCCGAACCGTGAACGGCCTGGCCCGCGCCCCGTACGGGCGGTCAGGGATCGCGCCCGGGGGCCGGGCTGGAGAAGGTGGTCGGAACCGCATCCGTCCCGCCCGTTCCACCGGAAGGGGAGAGGGCGGGGCCGGCCCATCCGTCCCATCGCCCCCGGGAGTCAGTCATGCAGCAGGACAAACACCCCGACTACCGGCCGGTCGTGTTCCGCGACCGGTCGGCCGGATACGCCTTTCTCACGCGGTCCACCGCCTCCAGCGAGCAGACCATCGACTGGGACGACGGCCAGAGCTACCCCGTCGTCGACGTCGAGATCTCCGCCGAGAGCCACCCCTTCTACACCGGCCACGCCCGTGTCGTCGACGCGGAGGGACAGGTCGCCAAGTTCGAACGGCGGTACGGAGAAACGGGAGATGGGGACGGTTCCTGAAGGTCTGTCCCGCGCGCGGCGGGGTGGTTCGGGAGTTCCGCGAACGGTGCCGGGCCGCGTCCGCGGGGGGAATGGTGACCGGGCCCCGGTATGCCACCGGTTGGGCCGATCTCCACTCGTACAGGTGAACGTCAGTCACCCGTTCGGCGGTGTCGAACGCATCCGCACTGTGAGTTGCTCCGTCCGCATGACAGGGTACGGGCCGATCAGGGGAGCGGGGCGACGGGTGACGAGCGGACGGGCGACGGCGGGCGCCGGTGGCGGCGTACGTACGGCGGTGCTGGAAGGCGTCGCGGGATGGGTGCCGGGAAAGCCGGTGGGCAATGACGCGTTGCCCGAGGCGTGGGGCGTGGACGACGCGTGGGTGCGCCGTCGTACGGGCATCGTGAGCCGGCACCGGGCCGGTCCCGGGCTCTCCACCGGGGACCTCGCCCACGAGGCGGCCCGCCGGCTCGTCGAGGGATCCGTGCCCGGCCGGGTGGACGCGCTGGTGCTCGCCACGGCCACCCCCGACCACCTCTGCCCGGGCACGGCGCCCGCCCTCGCGGCCCGGCTCGGCCTGGGGACGGTCCCCGCCTTCGACATCGCCGCCGTCTGCAGCGGCTTCGTCTACGGACTCGCCGTCTGCCACGGGCTCGTCGCCTCAGGCCTCTACCGCCGGATTCTCCTGGTGGGCGCCGACGTCTACTCCACCTGGCTGGACCCCGGGGACCGGTCGGCCGGAGTGGTCTTCGGCGACGGCGCGGGGGCCGCGCTGGTCGCCGCGGGCCGCAGCGGCGACCCCGGTGAACTCCTCGCCTTCGACCTGGGCAGCGACGGGACGGGCCACGACCTGATCACCGTGCCGGGCGGCGGCGCCCGCGCCCGCGCCACCGTCGGACCGCCCGCCGAGAAGGACGCCTTCTTCCGGATGCGGGGCAGTACGGTCTACGAGCACGCCGTGCTGCGGATGACCGCGTCCTGCCGGTCGCTGCTGACCTCGGTGGGCTGGGACCCCGCCGACGTCGACCACTTCGTGCCGCACCAGGCCAACGGCCGCATCATGAGCGCCGTGGCCGAGCGTGTCGGCATCGGGCCGGACCGTTGCGTCACCCATCTGGACCGGGTGGGCAACACCGGGGCCGCCTCCATCCCGCTGGCGCTGGCGGACGCCGAGGGGCGGGGGCGCCTGCGCGCGGGGGACCACGTGCTGATCACCGCGTTCGGAGGCGGACTCACCTGGGGATCCGCGGCACTTCGCTGGCCGGGGGCCCCGCCGACGACCACGACGGAAGGAACAGAGCATGTCGCAGTTGGCTGACGAAAGCACCAGGCCGTGTGCCGAAAGTCCCGCCTTTCCGGCGACGCCTGGCACGCCCGCTCGCCGCGTTGTCGGGATCGCCCCGACACACCCAGTACCGGGGCGACCCTCCGCCTTGCGATCGCACGCACCGGACGCCGCCGGACCCGCCCTCCGGGCGGACGGCGCCACTTTCGACACACGGCCTGGGGCCACTTCTCGGGACCGGGCCGCCGAGTCGGCGAGAGCGGCCCACCGCACCGCGCCACGCGGCGTGCGGCACGGAAGCCGGGCCAAAACCGCCGTCGCCGTCACCGGACTCGGGGTCGTCACCCCGGCGGGAGCGGACGAGCACTCCTTCTGGGCAGGACTCTGCTCCGGCCGGTCCACGGCCCGTCGCTGCGACGAACTCACAGGTCTGCCCGTCGACTTCGCCTGCCCGGTGGACAGCATCGACCTCGACGCCGCGGTCGGCGGACGCTCCGTGTGGCGGATGGCACGGTTCGTGAAACTCGCCCTCGTCGCCGCCCGGCAGGCGGTCGCCGACGCCGGACACGACCCCGCGCGCTGGGACGGCGGCCGGGTCGGCGTGGTGCTCGGGGTGGGGGTGGGCGGTGTCTCGGTCCTCGTCGACAACGCCCGCAGACTGGCCGACGACGGACCGGACGCCGTGTCACCCCTGCTGGTCCCCATGATGATCCCGAACGCCGCCGCCGGGGAGGTGGCCATCGCGCTCGGCGCCCGCGGTCCGAGTCTCGCCCCCGTCACCGCCTGCGCCTCCGGCGCGACGGCCATCAGTGTCGCCCGCGATCTGCTGGACAGCGGGAGTTGCGACATCGTGGTGGCCGGCGGCGCCGAATCCGTCCTCACCCCTCTCGTCGTCACCGCGTTCGCCCGGATGGGCGCCCTCTCCACCCGGTCCGACGACCCGGCGAGCGCCTCCCGCCCCTTCGCCGCCGACCGGGACGGCTTCGTCATGGGCGAGGGCGCCGCCATGCTCGTACTGGAACGTGAGAAGGACGCGAACGCCCGGGGCGGGCGCACCCGCGCACTGCTCGTCGGAGCCGGTTCCAGTACGGACGCCTACCACCCCACCGCACCCGAACCGGACGGCCGGGGTGCGCAGCGCGCGGTGGAGGAGGCCCTGCGGCAGGCCGGCTGGGCACGCGGCGAGGTCGACCACGTCAACGCCCACGGCACGTCCACCCTGCTCAACGACGCGATGGAGACCGCCCTCATCGCCCGCCTCTTCCCGCACGCGCCCACGGTCACGGCCCCCAAGGGCGTCGTCGGACACACCCTCGCGGCGGCCGGAGCCATCGAGGCCGTGGCCACCGTGCTGACGCTGGAGCACGGGCTCGTGCCGCCGATCGCCAACCTCGACTCGGTGACCGACGCGTTCGAGCTCGACTGCGTGGTGAAGGAGCCGCGCGGCCAGAGCGTCGAGACCGCCGTGAGCCACTCCTTCGGTTTCGGCGGGCACAACGTGGCGCTGGCCTTCCGGCGGGCCTGACGGGGCGTCAAGTGCGTCCGGTCGCCACCCGGCCCGTCACGCGTTCGCGCCGCTCCCGCACGGCCTGGCTCGGACTCCAGCCGCAAAGCAGGTGGTGGGTAGCGAGGCGAGTCCCGGGGCGCCGCAGGCGCGGGCGGCTTCTCCGGCCGACTCTCACGTGTGCGTCGGCGAGGACCTGGGTCCATGACGCAACCCTTCCCGTGGGTGGCACTCGGTGCCACAGTGTGGGCATGAACTCTTCCATCATCTCGGGGGCCTCGCAGGCTTGGGCGGCACTGGGTGCCGATTCTTCGCTGCTCGACCGGGTGTCCTACGGCGGTCCGTCCGGAGGGCTGCCGGCGCGGCTGCCCGTCATGGAGCTGGCGCGGGCCACCGTCGCGGTGTGCTCGCTCGCGGCCGCCGAGCTCACTTCCGTACGCACGGGGCGCCCCGTGCCCCGTGTGCGGGTCGATGACGAGGCAGTCGCGGCGGCGTTCCTCAGCGACCGGTTGGTGCGGGTCGACGGACAAGGGTGGTCGACCTTCTCGCCGCTGTCCCGGTTCTGGCGGGCGACCGACGGATGGGTTCGTACGCACGCCAATTACCCGCACCACCGGGCCCGATTGCTCGCCGCTCTCGGGGTGCCGGGAGACGTCGTCGAGGAGGCGGTGGACGCGGTGGCTCGGGCGATCGCGGGGCTTACCGCGCGGGAAGTGGAGGAAACCGTGTACGCGGCGGGCGGTTTGGCCGTCGCGGCCCGCAGCCCCGAGGACTGGGCCAAGAGCGAGCAGGGGGTCATGGTTGCGGGGCAGCCGCTGCTGACGACGGCGCGCATCGATGATGCCCCGGATCGGATGCTCGGAGGTGCCGCACTACCGTGCGCGGGGCTGCGCGTTCTGGATCTGACCCGAGTGCTGGCCGGACCGGTCGCCACCCGAACGCTTGCGTTGCTCGGAGCCGACGTGCTGCGGATCGACGCTCCCCAGCTGCCGGAAAGTCAGGAGGCGCACAACGACACAGGGATGGGGAAACGCTCGACCACCCTGAACCTGGGGGAGGCCACCGACCGTAGGCTCTTCGAGGAACTGCTCGATGCGGCAGACGTGGTAGTCACCGGTTACCGGCCGGGCGCGCTGGAACGGTTCGAATTGACGCCCGAGGCGCTCGCCGAACACCGCCCAGGGCTCGTGATCGCCCAGCTCTCCGCGTGGGGCCGTTACGGGCCGTGGCGCGAGCGGCGCGGCTTCGACAGCCTGGTCCAGGTGGCCACCGGCATCGCCGAGCTGGAGGGCTCGCCCGACTCGCCCGGTACTCTGCCCGCTCAGGCGCTCGACCACGGCACCGGCTATCTGCTCGCGGCCGGTGTCCTGCGAGCGCTCACCGAGCAGCACCGCACGGGCGGCACCCGGCTGGTCCGCCTCGCGCTGACGCAGACCGCGCACTGGCTGGTCCACGACCTGGCACCCGCTCCGGGCGAGGACGAGGGCTTCGACGCCGAACACCGGCTGACCGAGACCGACAGTCCCATGGGCCGACTGCGGCACGCGCTGCCGCCGGTGTCGTACGAAGGGGGCCCGGTGAACTGGGCACGTCCGCCGGGTCGATGGGGAACGGATGCCCCGGTCTGGGGCGGTGTCTGACGAATGCCCTCGGGGAGTGCGCCCGTACCTTCGGGGCGTGCGCCCGTCACACCGATGCAGTCGTGCCACGGCTGCCGGGAGTCGGACGGCCATGACAACGAGTCGCCCCCCCCTGGCACCGCACGGAGGCGTGGCAGGAGTCGGCCGGCGGCACCGGCGTCACTCCTGGCTCCTGCCCCCGGGCGAACAAGCGCATCTCATGGCTCGGCGTGCCGACCCCGGCCGTAGCGAGCCGGGGTCCAAGAGGGGCCGGCAAGAGCCCGACGGACCGGACCGTGAACCGCCCGTCGGAGTGGACCGGGGAGCGGCACGAAGGACGGGTGTCCTCCCCGTTCCGCGATCGTTCAACGGAATATGACCCCTCAACCCACCCCGGCCCTGCCGCCTGCCGTCACGGACGCTCTGACCGCCGTGCTCCTCGGCCCCGACTTCCACCGCGAGCACGCCTTCTGGCGCCGGCTGACCACCACCGAGCCCTTCCGGAGCCGCCCGGGCGCCACCACCACCCCGGAGGAACAACTCGTGCGCGCGTACGACCGGTTGCGGCTGATCAACCGCTCCCTCGACAGTGCGGCGCGGCTCGCCTCCGACGTACGGGCCCTCACCGCGATGCACGAGTGGCTCGGGCCGGTCGACCCCACCCTCGCCACGGTGGCGGGGATCCACTACAACCTCTTCCTCGGCAGCCTGCTCGACCACGACCCCGAGGGCCGCCGCGACCTCTCCGGCGCTCTGCACATGGACGAGGTCGGCACCTTCCTCTGTACGGAGGTCGCGCACGGCAACGACGCGACGGAGGTGGAGACGACCGCCACCTACGACCGCGCGCGCGACGGCTTCGTCCTGCGGACCCCGCACGCCGGCGCGCAGAAGTTCATGCCCAACACCAGCCCGGTGGGCGGCCCCAAGAGCGGGCTGGTCGCCGCCCGGCTCGTCGTCGACGGGACCGACCACGGCGTCTTCCTCCTGCTGGTCCCGCTCACCGACGCCGACGCCGCGCTGCCGGGGGTACGGGTGCGCAGACTGCCCGCCCGCATGGGGTCGCCGGTGGACCACTGCCTCACCTCGTTCGACGACTGCTTCGTGCCCCGCGCGGCGCTGCTCGCCGGGCCGCAGGGACACGTCGGGGACGGCGGGGAGTTCGCCGGCGCCCTGCCGAGCCGGCGGCGGCGCCTGCTCGTCTCCCTCGCCCGGGTCACCCCGGGCAAGCTGGCCATGAGCGCCTGCGCGGTCGGCTCGGCGCGCGTCGCGCTCGCCGTCGCCGTGCGCTACGCGGGGCACCGAACGGTCGCGGGTCCGCGCGGCACGGGTGCGGTCCCCGTGTACGCCCACCGGACCCACCACGGGCCGCTGGCCGAGGCGTTGGCCACGGTGTTCGCGATGAGTCTGCTGCACCGCCGGGCGCTCGACCGGTGGGAGGCAGGCGCGGGCGAGGCGGACCGGGGGGCCGCTGAACGGCTGGTGGCCGTCGCCAAGGGGTGGATCACCTGGCAGGCCAGGGACGTGATCGTGGAGTGCCGCGAACGCTGCGGCGCCCAGGGGCTGCTGGAGCACAACGGGCTCGCGGCCCTGGTCACCGGCATCGAGGGCACCATCACCGCCGAGGGGGACAACCTCGCCGTGCACACCAAGGCGGCGGCCGAGATGCTGCTCTCGGCCCCGGGGCGCGCGGCCGACGGGGAGGCGGGGGAGGCGCAGGAGGCGCCGGGCGGCCTCCGGGACCCGGCGTTCCTGCGCGGGCTGCTCACCGAGCTGGAGGCCCTCCGCTTCGCGCGGGCCCGCTCGCGGATGGGCGCTGCCCCGCCCGGGGACGCGCTCGGCCGCTGGAACGCGGCTTCGGGGCTCGCCCTGCGGGGTGTGGAGGCGCACGCGGTCCGGCAGGCCGCCGAGGCGTTCGCGGAGGCCCGCGCCGCCCTGCCCGGGGGGCTCGCGCGCGAACGGCTCGCCGAGGTCGAGCGGTTGTTCCTGCTGCGGCAGGTCGGGCAGGGCAGCGGGGAGCTGCTGGCCGACGGGCGGGTGACGGCCGAACAGGTACGCGCCCTGCCCGACCTGTACGAGGAGGCCGTGGCCACCGTCGCCGCCCACGCCCCCGCGCTGGTGGAGTCGTTCGCGCTGCCGGACGAGCTCTTCGCCGCCCGCCCGATCGCCGGGCCCGCCTACGCCGACGCCTACGACGACTCCGAAGGCCCCTGGCACCGGTCTCCCGCCCACTCGGCCGAGGAGTTCGCGCGGTGACCGGCGGTGCGGGGCGTCCGGTGACCGGTGGTGCGGGGTGTTCGGTGGCCGGCGAGAAAGGGAGCGCGACGGCCGCCTCTCGGGCGCGCGTCCGGCGGGTACGCGAGGCGATCGGCTCACTGGGAGTGAAGGCCGTCCTTCTGGCTTACTGGGGAACGGCCTTCGCTGTCTCGATGGGGCGGAAGAAGCCGCAGGTGGGCGTAGAGGAATCGGTTCGCCGGAAGGCGTAACCAGATGGGGCTCAGTCAGTTACCGAGATGGGCCCGCTGAACGCGCCCGCCACCCCCCAGGTATGTGCCGAATACAAGAGGAAGATCATGAAGGCCATTCATCCGAAGATCGTCGGCGTGCTGACCGATACGTTCAAGGTGCCCCCGGCCGAGATTCACCCGGAGTCCACCATGGACAGCCTGGAGATGGACTCGCTCGCGGTGGCGGAGTTCGCCGTCATCATCAAGGAAACCCTCGGTATCCACACCCCCGTCGACACCCTCCACCGGGACGCCACCCTCGCGGACATCTCGGAGTTCATCCGTACCGCCTCCCGCCATGGGGAGCCGGTGAGCAACACCCGATGAAGAGGCCCGAGATCGCCGTCACCGGGCTGGGCATGATCACCCCGGCCGGCAACGACGCGGCCTCCACCTGGGAGGGCGTGCTCGCCGGGGTGTCCTCGGCCCGTACGGTACCCGAACTGGACGGATGCGCGGTCGACTTCGCCTGCACGGTCACCGGCATCGACCTGGACGAGGCCGTCGGCGGCCGGACCGCCTACCGGATGGGCAAGTACGTCAAGTTCGCCGTGCTCGCCGCCCGGGAGGCGGTGGCCGACGCCGGTCTCGACCCGGGCGGCTGGGACGGCGCGCGGGTCTCGGTCGTGGTGGGCACCAGCAGCGGTGGCTCGGCGGCCCTCTCCGAGCAGGCCGTGGTGCTGGACCGGTTGGGACCCGAGGCGTCCTCACCCGCGGGCATCCTGCTCACCATCCCCAACATGCCCGCCGCGGAGATCGCGATCCAGCTCGGGGCCACCGGCCCCAGCCTCGCTCCGTGCACGGCCTGTTCGTCCGGGGTCACCGCCCTGTCGGTCGCGCGGGACATGCTGATGAGCGGCCAGTGCGACATCGCCGTCGCCGGGGCGACCGAGTCGATCGTCTTCCCGGTGGCGATGACCGGCCTGGCACGGTCCGGGGCGGCGGCCCTGCCGGACGGCGACCCGTCGAGGCTCTGCCGCCCGTTCGCCGAGGACCGCGCGGGCCTCGTCATGGGCGAGGGGGCCGCCATCATGGTGCTGGAGCGGGCCGAGGACGCCCTGGCCAGGGGTGCGGTACCCAGGGCGTTGATCGCGGGCACGGGGGCCACCACCGACGCCCACCACCCCACCAGCCCGCACCCTTCGGGCAAGGTGGCCAGGGCGGCCGTCGACGCCGCCCTGAGGGACGCCGACTGGCACGCCGAGGAGGTCGACCACGTCAACGCACACGGCACGGCGACCCCGCTCAACGACGCCACCGAGGCCGCCCTCATCGCCCGGGCCTACCCGCACCGGCCACCGGTCACCGCACCCAAGGGCGTGCTCGGCCACTGCATGGGGGCGGCGGGCGCCATCGAGGCCGCGCTCACCGTGCTCACCCTCCAGCACCAGCTCGTCCCGCCGATCGCCAACCTGGACGCCCCGGCGCCCGGGTTCGACATCGACTGCGTCACCAAGGCGCCCCGGCCCGTCGCCGTCCGCCGGGCCGTCAGCCACTCCTTCGGGTTCGGCGGCCACAACGCCGTGATCGCGCTGCGGCTGCCCTGACCCGGGAGCCGTGAGCAGCGGGCGCCGCCGGACGACCTCCGGCGGCGCCCGCTGTCGTCCCCGGCCCGAAGGCCGTCCCGCGGCGGCAGGCCGTACGGCACCGAACAGGCATCCGGCAGGTACGGAGGGGCGTGATAGCTTCCCAGTGCCAGTCGCACTCCACACATGGGGTCAGGGAATCCGGTGAGAGTCCGGAACTGACGCGCAGCGGTGAGGGGGACGGGCGGGGCCACGGCCACTGGGAGACCCACGGGTGTCCCGGGAAGGCGCCCCGTCCGCACGAACCCGAGTCCGAAGACCTGCTGGCGCCCCGCGGCTCGTACGGGCCGCGGTCTTCCGTACAACGGGCCCCGCGCATGGGCCCAGAGACGCCGAGGTACCCCGTGCCCTCCATGGCCCGATCCGCCCGCTGCGCTGCCCTGCTGACGGCGGGGCTCCTGCTGCTGACCGCCTGCGGCGGCGCCGCCGACGACGCACCGGCCGCCGCCGGTGCGGCCGGTGCCGGATACCCGGTGACGCTCCACAACTGCGGACGCACCGTCACCGTCACCTCCGCCCCGCGCCACGCGGTCTCCCTCAACCAGGGATCGACGGAGATCCTGCTCTCCCTCGGCCTCGCCGACCGGCTCGCGGCCACCGCCACCTGGACCGACCCGGTGATGAAGGGCCTGGAGAAGGCCAACGCGAAGGTCCGAAGGCTCTCCGACAACGCCCCCTCCTCGGAGAAGGTGCTGGAGCAGGAACCCGACTTCGTCAGCGCCTCGTTCGATTCCACCCTCGGCAAGGGCGGGGTCGCGCCCCGCGAGCAGTTCGAGGACCTGGGCGTCCCCACGTACGTCTCGCCCACCGACTGCACCGGCAAGGACAACAGCGGCGACGGCGACGGCGCCCGCTCCACCGCCCTCACCCTGGACAGCGTCTACGGCGAGATACGCGACCTGGCCCGGGTGTTCGGCGTACCGGAACGCGGCGAGAAGCTCATCGCCGGCCTGCGGGCCCGGGTGACGAAGGCGACGGACGGCGTCGACGCCTCGGGCACCACCCTGATGTACTGGTTCGCCAACTCCGAGGCCCCGTACCTGGCGGGCTGCTGCGGAGCGCCCGGCATCATCACCACCGAACTCGGCGCGAAGAACGTCTTCGACGACACCCACGAGGAATGGCCCCAGATCAACTGGGAGACCATCGCCGACCGCGATCCGGACGTCCTCGTCATCGGCGACCTCACCCGCAAGTCGCAGACGGCCGAGAGCGCCGAGAAGAAGATCGAGTTCCTGGAGTCCAGCCCGGTCACCAAGAACATGGACGCCGTCCGGAACAAGCGGTACGTCCTGCTCAGCGGCCAGGCCATGAACCCCACCATCCGCACGGTGGAGGGCATCGAGCGCGTCGCGGCGGGGCTGCGCGAGTTCGGCCTCGCCGGATGACGGCCGACCAGGACCCGGCGGGCGCCCGCCCGGCGGCGTCGGCCGGCACCCGCCCGGTGCCGTCCGCGAGCGTCCGTCCGGTGCCGTCCGCGGGCCCCCGCCCCGTACCGTACGGGCGGCGCAGCGGCCTGCGGGCCGTGCCCGAACCGCTCCTGTGGGGCGGCGGAACCGTGCTGCTCCTGGCCTCCGTCGCGGTGGCCGTCACCATCGGCCCGGCCCGGATCTCAGTCGCCGACGTGTGGTCGGTGGTCGCCGCCCACCTGGGCCTCGGCGACACGGAGCTGAGCCCGATCCGGGACGGCATCGTCTGGGACCTCAGGATGCCGCGCACGCTGCTCGCGGCCGTCTGCGGCGCCGGGCTCGCGGTGTGCGGGACCGTCATGCAGTCGCTGCTCCGCAACCCGCTCGCCGACCCCTTCGTCCTCGGCGTCTCCTCGGGGGCGTCCACCGGCGCGGTCGTCGTCGTGGTGCTGGGCGTCGGCGGGGGAGCCATCTCCCTCTCGGCGGGCGCGTTCGTCGGGGCGCTCGTCTCGTTCGCGCTCGTCCTCCTGCTCAGCCACACCCTCGGCGGGACGACGGACCGGGTCGTGCTCTCGGGCGTCGCGGTGATGCAACTCTTCTCCGCGCTCACCTCGTTCACCGTGATGACCGCCGCCGACGCCGAGCAGACGCGCGGCGTGCTGTTCTGGCTGCTCGGCTCCCTCAGCGGGGTCGGCTGGACGGACGTCCAGCTCTGCACCGGCGTGGTGGTGCTCACCCTGACGATCTGCCTGGGGCACGCCCGTACGCTCGACGCCTTCGCCTTCGGGCAGGACGCCGCTGCCACCCTGGGCGTCCATGTCGCGCGGACCCGGACCATGCTGCTCTGCACCACCGCGCTGCTGACCGCCGCGCTGGTCAGCTCGGCCGGGGCGATCGGCTTCGTCGGCCTGGTGCTGCCGCACGCCGCCCGGGCGCTCGCGGGCGCCGGACACCGCAGACTGCTGCCCGTCACGGCGCTGGCCGGCGCCGTCTTCCTGGTCTGGGTCGACACCCTGGCCAGGACGGTCCTGGACCCGCAGGAGGTGCCGGTCGGCGTGGTCACCGCGCTCATCGGCGTACCGGCCTTCGTCCTGGTCCTGCACCGCACCCGGAGGGTCGTATGACCGCCCCCGCCGAGGGGCTGCGGGCCGACCGGGTGCGCCGGGCGGCCGGCGGACGCCTCATTCTCGACGGAGTGACCCTCGCCCCGCCGTCCGGCGCCACCGTCGGCCTGATCGGCCCCAACGGCTCGGGGAAATCCACCCTGTTGCGGGTGCTCGCGGGCGTCCTGCCGCCGGAGGGCGGCCTCGTCACGCTCGACGGCGAACCGCTGGCCACGACGAGCCGGCGCACGGTGGCCCGGCGGGTCGCCGTGGTCGACCAGCACGCGGCGACCCAGGTCGAGCTGAGCGTCCTCGACGTCGTACGCCTCGGGCGCATCCCGCACCGCCGCGCCTGGTCCGCGCCGGGACCGGCGGACGACGAGGCCGTCCGCCGGGCCCTGGAACGGACCGGGCTGACCGACCGCGCCGGGCAGTCCTGGCACACCCTCTCCGGCGGCGAACGCCAGCGGGTCCAGATCGCCCGCGCCCTCGCCCAGGAACCCCGCGAACTCCTCCTCGACGAACCCACCAACCACCTGGACATCCAGCACCAGCTGGAGCTGCTGACCCTGGTGTCCTCACTGCCCCTCACCTGCGTCGTCGCCCTGCACGACCTGAACCTGGCCGCCATGTTCTGCGACCTGGTCACCGTGCTGGACGGCGGACGGGTGGTCGCGGCGGGCACCCCGCACGAGGTGATCACCGAGCGGCTCATCGCGGACGTCTACCGGGTGCGGTCCGTGGTCACCCGGGACGGCCCGCAGGGGCGGCCCAGCGTACGGTTCCTGCCCGCCGCCGGGGCGTGACCCGAGCAGCGAACGGAGGAGCGGGAGCAGGGACAGGGGAACAGGGCGCGGGGGCGGAACCGCCAGTACGGTTCCGCCCCCGCGCCCTGCTCGTGGTGGCCCTCGGTCTGCCGCCGGGGTGGCCGGAGGTCAGCGACGTCCTCCCGGCCCGAAATCACCGCCCGTGTCCTTGCCGGTGCGGGACTCCGTACCGTCCGCGTAGTCGATCTTCTCCTTGCGGACCTCGGCGGAGACCTCCTTCTGCTCGGTCACCCGGTCCCTCTCCAGCCGTACCCGTTCCACGGCCACGGACTCCTTGCGCACGGTCGCGCGCTCGGCGTGCAGGGTCACCTCGACGTCCTGCTCGCCGATGGCGGACTGCCCGGTCATCTTCTCTCCCGGCGCCAGCGGCTCGCGGACCACGCGAACCTCCTCGTGCGAGACGGGCACCGTGCGGGTGACCTCCTCCGTCACGACGTACTTGTGCAGGCGGGCCTTCCCGCTCTCGTACTCCTCCGTGCCGACGCGCAGCTGCTCCTCGGAGCGGATGAGTTCCTCCTGGCCGGCGAGATCCGCCTTCGACATGTCGGGGGCGGACCTCGCGCCGGCGCCCGCCAGCGGCCGTGCTCCGGCCGCGGCGTCGGTGTCCCGGTGCGTGCCGGCGCCCGTCATGCCCGTGCCCGTCATGCCCGCGGTACCGCCGGTCGCCTTGCCGGTGCCGGTGCCGGTGCCGGTGGGACGGGCCGCGCCCGCCGCCCCGGCGCCCGCGGCCGCTCCGGCGGCGGCGCCGCCCATCGCGCCCGTGCCGGCCGTCGTCCGGCCGTCCGCGCCCGCGTCCGTGCCCGTACCGGCGGTGCTCCTGAGCTTCCTCGTGAGTCCGTAGTGGCGGTAGAGCTCCTCCTCCTCGGCGACGGAGAGATGGGCGTCCGCGTCGACCCGGGGGGCGTCCTTGACGCTCTCCTTCGGGTGCGCCACGTGCAGGTCCGCGCCGACCCGACGGGCTCCGGCGAGCGGAACGAAGCTCTCCTTCATCCCGAACATGCCGGTCTTGACCGTGACCCAGTCGGGCTTGCCGGTGTCGTCGTCGACGTACACCCGGCCGACACTGCCGACCTTCTCGCCCCCGTTGTCGTAGACGGTGAGACCGTCGAGCTCTCCGGAATCCGTGAAACCGTCAGCGGCTGCCATGACCGATGCCTCCTCGCCCGGACGCGTCCTGTGGTGGGTCCACTCAGGTGCGGCACGCCCGGTTCCATCGCGCCTCACCCGGATGGCCCCTGCAACCCACCGGCCATCCGGGGCCCGGCGGACACGGGGCGTCGCGCCCGCCCCGCCCCGCGACCGCCGGGAAAGGTGACCCGGACCACCCGTTAGGCCATACGGGTGATGGCCCAGGTGGCAGGCGGCACGTCGGCCCGCCCGGAAGCCGATCGGGCGGCGGTGTGTACGGGCGGTGCCCGGCGGCACCGGGGCCCCGCATAGGATCGACCGGCTGTCGTCGTCCGTATCGTCGACCGGCTGTCGTCGTCCGCACCGGTGGGCCGTCAACCGCGGCCGGCCGCCGCTCACCCCGGGAACCGCCATCGCCTCCGTACCCCTCCCGCGCCCGGCGCCGCGCGGCCGCCTGCGCACCCGGCACGAGGACGGCCACCGGCTGGGCCATCTGGTCTGGCGGCTGGCCCCCGGCAGCCGGGTCTGCAGCAGCGCGGTCCTCGGCGGCGGCATCGGCACCCGCGCCTGGATCCTCAACGCCCAGGTGCCCGGCGGGTACCCGAGGCTCGACCCCGACCGCCACCTCGCGGAGATCGCCGCGGCGGAGGGGCTCGACGGACCCGGCGCCGGACTCATGACCGCCGCCGACGTGAGCACCTGCACCGAGGCGTACGACGAGGGCGTCACGGCCACCGTCACCAGCGGCCTGGGCGTACGCGGCTGGGCGGCCGCCCCTGCGCCCGGCGCGGACGGCCCGCCGCAACCCGGAACGATCAACATCGTCGTCGTCCTCCCGGTAGCCCTCAGCGACGCCGCCCTGGTCAACGCCGTCGCCACCGCAACCGAGGCGAAGGTGCAGGCGCTCCTGGACGCCGGGCTCGACTGCTCCGGAACCCCCACCGACGCCGTCTGCGTCGCCGCCCCCGCCCCGGGCGCCGACGGCGCGGAACCCTTCGCCGGGCCCCGGTCGCGCTGGGGCGCACGCCTGGCGAGGGCCGTGCACGCCGCCGTACTCGACGGCGCGCTGCTCCACCTGCGCCACGCGCGCGAGCCGGGCCCGCCGGGCGGCGGGGCCTCGCGCCTGTAGGCCCCTGCCCCCGCTTCCTCCTTCCTCAGACCACCGTCACCGGGTGGCGTACCACGGCGTCGAAGAGGTACCCCTGCGTGTTGTACGCCGCTGTCTCCGGCTGGATCCGCCCCGACCGGTCCGTGGCCCGCGCCAGCAGGACGCCCGGCCCGGTACGGTCCGGCACCCAATCCGCCGACCAGCGCACCCAGCTCCCGGCGCGCGGCTCGTCGCGCAGCCGGGCCCGCCGCCAGCGGACCCCGCCGTCCGTGCTGATCTCCACCGACCGGACCGGTGCCCCGCCCGACCAGGAACGCCCCGTCAGTTCGACCCGCCGGTGCGCGGCGAAGGACGCGCCGAGCGGAAGCTCGAAGGCGCTCTTGAGGGTCTGGCGGGTCAGCGGCGCGCTGCCCTCCGCGGGATGGCCGGGTCCGAACAGCCGGTAGAGGGTGGTGTTCCACGGGGAGACCAGCGGCTCGGTGCTCACCTCGATGTCGCCCACCCACTTGATGTTGGCGACCCCCACCCACGAGGGCACGACCAGCCGCACCGGGAAGCCGTGGTCCGGCGGCAGCGGCTCGCCGTTCATCTCGTAGGCGAGCAGTACGTCGTCCAGGGCCTTGGACACCGGCAGCGGCCGGCGTACCCGCCCCAGGTTCACGCCGTCGGTCACCACCTCCGCGTCCAGACCGCGCGGCAGCACGTCGACGGCGTGCCGGCCGATGCCCGCGCGGCGCAGCACGGTACGCAGCGGCACGCCGCGCCAGCGCGCGGTCCCGATCGCGCCGAGGGTCCACGCCGTGCCGCTGACCTGCTGGTTCTGCTGGGTGGTGTAGAAGCTGCGGGCGTTGCCCGCGCACTCGATGAACGTGGTGCGGGTGACCGACGGCAGGGCGCGCAGGGCGTCGTACGAGAAGTCCACCGCTCCGCCGGTCAGCCCGTCGCCCCAGACGGTGAGCTTCCAGTCGGCCGCCTCGACGCGGGGCGTCGCGGTGTGGTTCCGTACGAAGAAGCGGTCCGCGGGGGTGAGCAGCCCCGTCGTGCGCAGCGCGGCGAAGTTGGTCTCCGCGTTGGTGCCCCGGATCGTGAACAGGTCGGCGGGCAGGGGCTTCACCACGCCGGGCAGCGACTCCGCCGCCTGTGCGGGGGTCGCGGCCGAGGCCAGAGGTACGGCCACCGAGGCGGCTGCCACCAGCCTCAGCAGATCCCGCCGGCCGATCCCGGCGGCCCGCGCCCTGCCGTCCGCCCACTGGCGCATGCGCATCCGGTCGTACGCGGACTCGGACAGCGGGGTGTGAACCATGGGCGCTCCTCGGGGAATGCGGAGAGGTGGTGCCGACGCGGCTTCGCCGCGGGCCGGTTACGGACCGTAGGGTCAGCCGCGCGTGGCGGGAAGACGTTCGACCGCCCCGCCACGAACCCGCAATGCGGTGGCAACAGTTGAGGGCCGGGCGGGCCGGCCGCGGCGGCATCCGCCGGTGCTCGCGGGGCGAGCCAAAGGAATTTGCCCGCGCGTTCGCCGTGCGGCGAACATGGCGCCATGACCTCACCCACCATCACGGCAGCGGCCTCGGGCACCTGGACCCTCGGCGACCGGAAGATCAACCGGATCGGCTTCGGCACCATGCGCCTGCCGCAGACCGGCGCCGCGTTCGACCCCGACGCCGTCCCGCGCGACCGTGACCAGGCGATCCACGTGCTGCGCCGCGCGGTCGAACTCGGCGTCAACCACATCGACACCGCCGCGTTCTACTTCTCGCGCCTGCGCTCCGCCAACGAGCTGATCAACCGGGCGCTGGGTCCCTACCCGGACGACCTCGTCATCACCACCAAGGTGGGCCCCGGCCGCGGTCCTTCCGGCGAGTGGCTGCCCCACGCCACTCCGGAACGCCTGCGCGAGCAGGTCGAGGAGAACCTGCGCCAGCTCGGCCGCGACCACCTCGACGTGGTCAACCTCCGTGTGCTGGGGCCCCATTCGATCGCCGAACGCTTCGGCGTGCTGGCCGACCTGCGCGAGCGGGGGCTCATCCGGCACCTGGGCATATCCAACGTGACCCCCGAACACCTCGTCGAGGCCCGGAAGATCGCCCCCGTGGTGTGCGTACAGAACCTCTACGGCATCGGAGTGCGCCCCGACCAGGACGACTTCGTCGACAGTTGCGGTGAACAGGGCATCGCGTTCGTGCCGTTCTACTCGATCGCCGGTGCCGGCCGGGATGGGGGCGCCGGCACGGTGGCGGAGCGGGACGAGGTGACGGCCGTCGCGCGGGCGCACGGCGCCAGTGCCGCGCAGGTCCGGCTGGCCTGGACGCTGCACCGCGGCCCGCACGTGCTGGCCATCCCCGGTACCGGCGATCCGGCACACCTGGAGGAGAACGTGGCCGCCGGCGCCCTGCGGCTGACCGAGGAGGAGCTGACCCTCCTGGACGCGGCCCACCACGCCGCCGACGCTCCGGCCGGGAGCTGAGCGTACCGCCGCCCCGCGCCTCGGGGCTCCGGGGGCGGCACGCGACATGGGCGCGGCCCGAAGGCCGCGCCCATGCTCTCCGCTCCCGGACGGTGTCCGCCCCGCCGGGTCACTCCTCCGTCAGCATTCCGTCGCGCAGCTTGCGCAGCATCCGGCTGAGGAGCCGGGACACGTGCATCTGGGAGATGCCCAGTTCGGCGCCGATCTGGGCCTGGGTCATCTCCTGGCCGAAGCGCATGTCGATGATCCGGCGTTCCCGCGCGTCGAGTTGGTCCATGAGCGGGGCGAGCGCCTGGAGGTTCTCCACGCCCTCCATGGCGGAGTCCGGTTCGCCGAGCACGTCGGCGAAGGTCCGGCCGTTCGTGTGCGGGCGCCCCGACTCGCCGCTGTCGGTGGGCATGTCGAGCGAACCGGCGGTGTAGCCGTTCGAGGCGACGATGCCCTCCGTGACCTCCTCCGGCGACAGCTCCAGATGGTCGGCGAGTTCCTGGACCGTCGGGTCGCGGTCCAGGTCGACGGCGAGGGCGTCCTTGGCCTTGGCGAGGTCGACCCGCAGCTCCTGAAGCCGCCGGGGTACGTGGACGGCCCAGCTGGTGTCACGGAAGAAGCGTTTGATCTCGCCGACGATGTACGGCACCGCGAAGGAGGTGAACTCCACTTCGCGCGAGAGGTCGAACCGGTCGATGGCCTTGATCAGCCCGATGGTGCCGACCTGGATGATGTCCTCCATGTCGCCGCTGCCCCGGTTGCGGAACCGGCCGGCGGCGAAGCGGACGAGGGAGAGATTCATCTCGATCAGCGTGTTCCGCGCGTACTGGTACGCGTGGGTGCCCTCTTCCAGCTCCTGGAGGCGGTCGAAGAAGACCCGCGAGAGCTGGCGTGCGTCCTGGGGTGCGACCTTGCCCGCGTCCTCGATCCACGGGAGCCCGTCCGTCACCTCCGCCTTGTCCACCGTGGTGCCCCGTACCGTGTGTGCGGTCATCCCGTCACGCTCCCCTGGTCGAATGCCCTCAGGTACTGGCACCTTCCCCGGGCTGCGGGCCTCATGCGCCGTCAGCGAAAGGGATCAGGACAGGAGTTCGGAAATGGCCAGGAATCGACCGTGCCGACGTCCACTCGTCGCTGTCGCTGTCGCCTGCGCCGTTGCCGTCGCTTCGCCATCGCGATGGCCCGCCGGGCACGTCGGCGCACGGAACCGCCCCACCGGTACGGGGGAGCCCGGTGGGGCGGTCGCCACCAGAGTGCCACAGGCGGGCGCCGGAGGGAGCCGTACCGGCCAGGCTTCCCCCTTCCGGGAGGTGGGGAGGTGCCCATCGGGTGGACCACCGGGCCACTCACCGAGGCGTTCCACCGTGCCCGACGGCCGGAGCCGGGAATACATGGTCGCCGCAGGCGCTTTTCGCCAGATGCGGCGCCGCCCTCCGGCGCCTGCCCCCGAGGGCGACCGGAGCGAGGAAAGCATGTCCGAGGCATACGTCACCGATCACCGCGGAGCCCCCGCGAGCAGGGGGAGCGGCCCGGTGGGCGCCCCCGCCCCGTGGCAGGAGAGCTCCGGCCATCCCCTTCACCCCCTGGACAACCCGTCCCTCTCCGCGCTGAGCGGCCCGCAGGCGCACCTCGCCGAGTGGCGGGGCCGTGTCGTCCGCTACCCCGTCGACGTGGCGCCCTGGTTCGCGCTGCCCGAGGAGCCGGACGCACAGGACTGGGCGGACGCCGCCGCCCTCGCGGGCCCCGGCGCCCCGGTCATGCTCATGGGCGTCCGGCAGGCGCCGCCGCAGGACTGGGAGATCGGGTTCGAGGCCGACGGTGTGCAGCTGACCGGTGAGGGGCTGCGCCCGGAGGCGTACCCCGAGGCGGTGCGGCTCGGCGCCGAGGACGTACCCGAGATGCTGGACCTGGTCGCCCGCACCCGCCCGGGGCCGTTCCTGCCGCGCACCGTCGAGCTCGGTACGTACCTGGGCGTCCGGCGTGAAGGGGTGCTGGTCGCCATGGCGGGGGAGCGGGTGCGTCCGGCCGGCTGGAGCGAGATCAGTGCGGTCTGCACCGACGCGTCCGTACGCGGCCAGGGCCTCGCGAGCCGGCTGGTGCCGGCCGTCGCCCGCGCGATCACCGAGCGCGGCGACATCCCGTTCCTGCACGCGGCGGCGGAGAACACCGGGGCGATCCGGCTCTACGAGTCCCTCGGCTTCCGCCTCCGCCGCACAGTCCTGTTCCGGGGCGCGACGACCCCGTCGGAGCTGTCCGCCCCGGCCGTGGGCGTCTGACCCGTCGTCCGGTCGCCCCGGCGGGGCGACCGGGTGGAGAAGGGGCGGCGGCGAGCGAACCTGCTCGCCGCCGCCCCCTTTTTCATGCCCTTTCCGCGCGCGGAGATCCAGGGGCTCAGGGTGCCGGGGTGACCAGGCGGCACATGCCGGTCATGTCGCCGGGCGTGAACCCCCCCGCCGACCGCCGACCGCCCTCGGCCGTCCGGCCCGCCGCGCACCCTCCCGCACGCTGCCTCGCCTCCCTCCCGCGCACCGCCGCGCGCCCCTCCCCGCTCCCGCGAAAAGTCCCACCACGACATTTGTCCCGCTGCGACATTTTTAGGTGTACGGTGCAGACATGAGCACGGAGCAGAGGGAACCGGAGAGGCGGGGCCGCAAGGCCCGCCGGACCCGGGACACGCTGGCCCGGGCCGCGTTCGAGCTCGTACTCGACCGCGGTCTGCGCAGGGTGACGGTCGAGGAGATCGCGGAAGCGGCCGATGTCGACCGGCGCACCTTCAGCCGGTACTTCCGGAGCAAGGAGGACGCGGTCCTCGACGCCGTACGCGGCGACGGCGACCGCATCAACGAGGCCCTGCGCGCCCGGCCCGCCACCGAGCCCCCGCTCACCGCCTACCGGCGTGCCGTACTCGACTGGCTCGACGACACCGCCGCCGGGCCCTGGCACCTGCGCCCCCGGATCTTCGAGCTGCTGGTCCTGGCCGAGGAGGAGCCGACCCTCTACGCGGCGTACCACCACATCAGGGTGGACGCCCAGGAGGAGTCGGTCGCCATCCTCGCGGACCGGCTGGGCGTGGACCGCCGCGAGGACATCCGTCCCGCCGTGACGGTCGCAGCCGGAGCCGGAGCCCTCCTCGCGGCGCAGGCCGCCTGGGTCCGCGGCGGTCTCCCGGACGCCCTGCCCGAACTCGTGGTCCAGGCGTTCGACGCCCTCTCCGCGGACCTTCTGACCCCGGCCGCCCCCACAGGGCCGCGTCCGGCGCACCGCAGCACCACAGAAAGAAGCACCTCATCATGAGCACTGACCTCTCCACCTCCTACGCGACGGAGTTCACCGGCAAGGTCGCGCTGGTCACCGGCGGCGCCTCCGGCATCGGCCTGGCCCTGTCGCAGCGCCTCGCGGCCGGTGGCGCGGCGGTCGTCGTCGCCGACTACGACGAGGAGAGCGCCCGCAAGGCCGTCGCCGAGCTGACGGCCACCGGCGCCCGCGCCGCCGCCGTCCGCCTGGACGTCACCGACCCGGCCTCCGTCGAAGCCGGTGTCCGGTTCGCCGTCGACACCTTCGGCGCCCTGCACCTCGCGGTGAACAACGCCGGCATCGGCGGCCCCGCCGCCCCCACCGGCGAGTACGCCGTCGAGGACTGGAACCGCGTCCTCGCCACCAACCTCAGCGGCGTCTTCCACTCGATGCGCTACGAGATCCCCGAGCTCCTCAAGGCCGGCGGCGGTGCCATCGTCAACATCTCCTCCATCCTCGGCACCAACGGCTTCGCCCAGTCCCCGGCGTACGTCGCCGCCAAGCACGGCGTCGTCGGCCTGACCAAGACGGCCGCCCTGGAGTACGCGGCGCAGAACATCCGCGTCAACGCCGTGGGCCCGGGCTTCATCGACACCCCGCTGCTCCGCAACACCGACGGCCCGGCACGCGACCACCTGATCTCGCTCCACCCCGCGGGCCGCCTGGGCACCTCGGAGGAGGTCGCCGAGCTCGCCGCGTTCCTGCTCTCCGACCGCGCCTCCTTCGTCCACGGCAGCTACCACCTGGTCGACGGCGGCTACTCCGCCTCCTGACCACCCTCCCTGGAGGACACCAGGGGCGCGACGGGGGCACAGCAGAGGGCCCACCCACCGGCGGACCGGCCGAAACCCGGCCGGAACCGGCGGTGGGCCCGGTACAGAACAGAGGAAGAACCATGAAGGCAGTCCAGTACCGCACCGTGGGCGCGGCACCCGAGGTCGTCGAGATCCCGAAGCCCGTGCCCGGTCCGGGCCAGATCCTGCTGAAGGTCACCGCGGCCGGCGTCTGTCACTCCGACATCGCCGTGATGAGCTGGTCCGCCGAAGAGCTCACCTACCCGCTGCCGCTCACCCTCGGCCACGAGGGCGTCGGCACCGTGGTGGAGCTGGGCGACGGAGCCGAGGGTGTGTCCGTCGGGGACAACGTCGCCGTCTACGGCCCCTGGGGCTGCGGCACCTGCGTGAACTGCGCCGAGGGCCGGGAGAACTACTGCCTGCGCGCCGACGAGCTCGGCATCATGCCGCCCGGACTCGGCAACCCCGGCGCCATGGCCGAGTACATGATCGTCGACAACGCCCGCCACCTGGTCCAGATCGGCGACCTCGACCCGGTCAAGACCGTCTCCCTGACCGACGCCGGCCTCACGCCCTACCACGCGATCAAGCGCTCGCTGCCGAAGCTGACGCCCGGCGCCACGGCCGTCGTCATCGGCACCGGCGGCCTCGGCCACGTCGCCATCCAGCTGCTGCGCGCGATGACCGCCGTCAAGGTCATCGCCCTCGACGTCACCGAGGACAAGCTGGAGCTGGCCCGCAAGGTCGGCGCCCACGAGACCGTCCTGTCCGACGAGAACGCCGCCGCCAAGGTCCGCGAGCTCACCGGCGGTGTCGGCGCCAAGGTCGTGCTGGACTTCGTCGGTGTCGACGCGACCGTGAAGACGGCCGGAGCGGTCGCCTCCGTCGACAGCGACGTCACCATCGTCGGCATCGGCGGCGGCCTCCTGCCCGTCGGCTTCGGGGTGCTGCCGTTCGCCACCTCGGTCACCGCGCCCTACTGGGGCTCCCGCAAGGAGCTCGCCGAGGTCATCGAGCTGGCCCACGCCGGCGCCGTCGACGTCCACGTCGAGACGTTCTCCATCGACGAGGCGCCGCTCGCCTACGAGCGCCTGCACGACGGCAAGATCAACGGCCGGGCCGTCATCCTGCCCAACGGCTGACACAGACCCCGGGTCCCGCCCGTCCTCCCCCCGGGAGGGCGGGACCCGGCCTCTTCGTGGCTCGTACGCCGGCCGTACGAGCACGGAGCCACCCGACGCGGGCCGCCGAACCACGGCGACGGCCCGCGTCGGCATGTCCGCGTCCGCGTCATGGCGAGAGGGCCCACCGGGCCGTACACGCGGTCATACTGTGGCCATGGGATTCGCCGCGCTGCTCACGCTCCCCACCCTGGTGGTCGGTCTGACCGTGCTCGCCTTCGTCGACCAGCTCATGCTGCGCGGCTCCCGCGCCGGTGTGCTGCCCTGGCGGAACGGCGCCCGGCAGGGCCAGGTCTCCGCGACCGGGTTCGAGCAGCTGCACGCCACCTTCTCGCCCGGCAAACAGAGCGAGCTCAAGGAACGCGCCAGCGCCCTGCTGATGCGCGACGACGAGGAGGACGGCGCCCCGCCGCACCGCTCGACCGTCGACCTGCACGGTGGCCGGGCCGTCATCCGCCTCCCGGCCACGGGGCCGGGGCGCGACTGAACGCGGCAGGACGCCGTAATCCGAGGGACGCCCGATTGCCCGTTCCTCTACACTCGCGCCATGGGTTCGTCCTACTGCTTCCGCTGATCCGTCCCGGCGAGGACCACCGCAGCCCCGCGCCGAGCGCCGTGCGCGCTGCCCGGTCACCTCCCGCCGACCGGAATCCATGCCCGCCGCGCGCCCGTCCACGCACGGCGCACCCGGGCCCTCCCCCAGCGAAAGCATCAGGAACGACACCCATGTCCGCATCGCGCGACCGCTCTCAGATCACCCTCCAGGACGTCACGCTCGCCTACGGCGACCGGACCGTCCTGGCGGGCGTCTCCCTCACCGTCGGGCCCGGCGAACACGTCGCCGTCATCGGCGAGAACGGCTCCGGCAAATCGACCCTGCTCCGGCTGATGTCCGGCACCGAGGCCCCGGACGCCGGAGAGGCCGTCACCCGGTTCCCCGACGGCGTCGGCCACCTCGCCCAGACCCTCGCCCTCGCTCCGCACCACACCGTGCGGGACGCCGTCGACACCGCCCTCGCCGAACTCCGCGAACTGGAACGCCGGATGCGCGAAGCCGAGGCCCGACTGTCAGGACCCTCCCCGACGGCGTCCGAACTCGACGCCTACGGAGAGCTTCTGACGACCTATCAGGATCGTGGCGGGTACGAGGCCGACGCCCGCACCGACGCCGCGCTGCACGGTCTCGGACTCGCGCACCTGCCCCGCGACCGTCCCCTGGCCACGCTCTCCGGCGGAGAACAGTCCCGGCTGGCCCTCGCCTGCGTGCTGGCCGCGGCACCGGAGTCGCTGCTGCTCGACGAGCCGACCAACCACCTCGACGCACCCGCCGTGCGCTGGCTGGAGGACCACCTGCGCGCCCACCGGGGCACCCTCGTGGTGGTCACCCACGACCGCGCGTTCCTGGAAGCCACCACCACCGTGATCCTGGAGGTGGACCGTGACCGGCGCTCCGTCACCCGCCACGGCGACGGCTGGGAGGGCTACCGGACGGCGAAAGCCGCGGCGCGACGCCGATGGGCGCAGGAACACCAGGAGTGGCTCACCGAACTCGCCCGCACCGAAGAGCTGGTGGAAGCCGCGGGCCGGCGGCTCCGGTCCACCGGCAAGGACCCGGCGGAGGGCTTCGGCAAGCACCGCCGCTCGCACGACGCCAAACTCTCCGGCCGGGTCAGAGCCGCGCGGACGCGCCGGGACGCCCTGCGTGCCGCCCCCGTGCCACCGCCGCCGGAGCCCCTGCGCTTCACGGCGGGGCTCATCCTCACGACCGGAGCCACCGGAGCCACCGGAGCCACCGGAGCCACCGGAGCCACCGGAGCCGCCGGAGCCGCCGATGCCGGGGGCGGCGCCGACGCCGTCGGCGCCCCGGCACCGCTCCTCGCGCTGGAGTCCGTCTCGGTGGGGGAGCGGCTGCGCCTGCCCGCCCTCGACGTGCTGCCCGGGCAGCGTCTCCTGGTCACCGGCCCGAACGGCGCGGGCAAGACCACCCTGCTCAGAGTGCTCGCGGGCGACCTCGCCCCCGACTCCGGGACGGTCGCCCGGCGTGGCCGCGTCGGCTATCTCCCCCAGGAGCTGCCGGCCAGGCTGACCCGCCGTTCGCTCCTCGCCACCTACGCGGCAGGCCGGCCGGGTTTGCCCGAGGAGTACGCCGGGGACCTGCTCGCCCTCGGACTGTTCCGCGCCGAGGACCTCGGAGTCGCGGTGTGCGACCTCTCCGTCGGCCAGCAGCGCAGACTCGCCCTCGCCCGGCTGGTGACCCGCCCCGCCGACGTACTCGTCCTGGACGAACCGACCAACCACATCGCCCTCGACCTGGTCGAGGAGCTGGAAGCCGCGCTCGCCGTGTACGTGGGGGCGGTCGTCGTGGTATCCCACGACCGGGCCTTCCGCGGCCGGTTCACCGGGGACGTGCTGGAACTGTGCGACGGACGCCCCGCCGGGGCTTCCCGGGCGACGGCCGGAGCGTAGTACCGCGGCGGTCCCGGCGACGATCCGCCGGGCTGGGCCGTGTCTGACCGCTCCCGTCGGGCGGGCGGCGCCCGGCACGGCACCTCGCGGCGTTGTCCGACCGCCCGAGTACGTCCCGTACGCGGGCGGTCCTCCGCCTTGCGAGGCACCGCACCGGACACCGCCCGCCGATCCGCCGCGCATGGTCAGCCACGGCCTGGGCCCGGCCGGAGGGATTCACACCTCCAGGTGGGCAAGCAGCCGCTCCACGAAGACCCGCTGGCCCGTCACCAGCCGGGAGGCCGCCTGCTCGGGGGTGCACCAGGCGACCCGGTCGATCTCGGGGAACTCCTGGATCACCCCGGAACCCCTAGGCCACTCCATGGCGAAGGTGCCGTACACCGCCTTCGCGGTGTCCACCTCACCCTCCACCGCCCAGATGACCACCGTCTTGCCGCTCGCCTGCCGGGACTGGCCCAGCGGCACCCAGAAACCGTCCGGCACCGGCAGGCCCACCTCCTCCTCGAACTCCCGGCGGGCCGCCGTCTCGGCCGCCTCGCCCGGCTCGTACTCGCCCTTGGGGATCGACCACGCGGCGTCCTCCCGCCCCGCCCAGAACGGGCCTCCCATGTGCCCGAGCAGCACCTCGACCCCGTTGTCGTCCGTTCCGGTCCCGGTCCGGTAGAGAAGGACCCCCGCACTGCGCTTGCTCATCGACATGTCGTCAATTCTCCGTACATCGCGCCGTCGTCGCCACCGGTTCGGGTATACCGGGCGGCCCGAGTACCGGCCGGTCGCGCCGCCCGTACGGCGCGCGGCCGACGCCGCGTCGTGCACCCGGGGCCGACGCGCCCCCGCCGTACTCTGTTGTCCCCGCCGTCACTCCCGCCCCCTGGCGCCGCTCGTTCACCCCCGGCATGCTGTCCGCCACAAGCGCTGATGAACCGTCCAACCCGCCTCTCAGCAGGAGGACTTGTGCGTCGACGTCCAGGGCCCGCCGTCCGCTCCGCGCGGGCGCTCGTGCTGTTCGCCACCGTCTGCGGGGCCGTGGTGGGGGCCGTTACCCCCGCCGCGGCCGACACGACACCCGACCCCCACCCGCACAACGCCGCCGAGGTCCTGAGACCGGTGGCCCCGCCCGGCGCGAGGGCCCCGGCGGGCGCCGGGCGTCCCGCCGCCCCCGTCATCGACGACCACGGCATCGAGACCGCCCGCACCTCCCGCCCCGTCGCGCCCGGCGTCGGCCTCACCTCGTACGACCGGCTCGAAGCCGCCACGTGGCTCCGCGTGGACGCGCTCACCGTCGACCTGAACGAGGACGTCCGCGCCGACTACCTCTCCAGCGGAAAGGTCAGCGACCGGCGTACGGTCTCCGCGCTGGCGGCCGGCCACGACGCCGGAGCGGGCCGCCGCACCGTCGCCGCCGTCAACGCCGACTTCTTCGACATCAACGAGACCGGCGCACCGGTAGGACCCGGCGTCCGGGACGGGGCCCTCGACCACTCGCCGGCCACCGGCTCCTCCCACGCGGTCGGCATCGGCCCCGGGGCCGCGGGGCGGGTCCTGGACCTGTACTTCGAGGGCACGCTCACCCTGCCCTCCGGCGACCACCCGCTCGGCGCCTGGAACGCGGCCGACGTCCCCGCCGGATCCATCGGCGCGTACACCTCCGCCTGGGGCGACGCCGACCGCGCGCTGACCGTCAACGCTTCGGCGCGGCCGGTCGCCGAGGCCGTCGTACGGGACGGCCGGGTGTTCTCCGTCTCCGCGACGCCCGGCAGCGGCCCCGTCCCCGAGGACACCACCGTCCTCGTCGGACGCGAGGCCGGGGCGGAACTCCTGACGGCGCTGCGGCCGGGCGACCCGGTCGAGCTGACGTACCGGGCGCGCACCGACGACGGGCCGCTGCCGCGCACCGCCGTCGGCGGGCGCGAACCGCTCGTCGTGGACGGCGTCGAGCAGAACCACGACGGCGAGGGCAACAACACCGCCGCGCCCCGCACCGCGGTCGGATTCTCCCGGGACGGCCGCACCATGCACGTCATCACCGTGGACGGCAGGCAGGCCGACAGCGGCGGGGTGACCCTCACCGAACTCGGCCGGATGATGCGCGAGGCCGGGGCCTGGAGCGCGCTCAACCTGGACGGTGGAGGCTCCTCCACCCTGGTGGCGCGCGAACCCGGCGGCGACGCCCTCCAGGTGGAGAACAGCCCGTCCGACGGCAGCGAACGCACCGTCCCCAACGGGCTCGCCCTCACCGTGCCGGACGGCAGCGGCGCCCTCACCGGTTACTGGGTGGAGACCCGTACGCCCCCGGCCGCCGCCCCGGGGGACGACCCCGTCGCCGGCGGTCACCCCGACCGGGTCTTCCCCGGCCTCACCCGCGCACTGACCGCCGCCGGATACGACGAGACGTACGGCCCGGCCGCCGGTACCCCGCACTGGCGCACCGCCGTTCCCGGCGTGGGCACCGTCGACGCGCGCGGCCTGTTCACCGCCCGGCGCGGCGGCACGGCCGAGGTCCTCGCCGAGCGCGGCAGGGCCCGGGGCTCGGTCCGGCTCACCGTGCTCGACGAGCTGACGCGCGTGAGCCCCACCACCGAGCGGCTCGGCCTCTCCGGCGGCGGCGCCACCGGAACCTTCGGCGTCGTCGGCTTCGACGCCCACGGCGACAGCGCCCCCGTCGAACCCCGCGACGTCACCCTCGACTACGACCGCGCCCTCTTCGACGTCCACGACGACGGCCGGGGCTCCTTCACCGTCACGGCCCGCGCCGGCGACGGAACGGCCGGGCTGATCACCGCCTCCGTCCACGGCACCACCACCGTGCTGGCCGTCACGGTCGGCCTCGCCGACCAGGCGGTCGCCGGCTTCGACGACGCGGACGCCTGGAAGTTCAGCCAGGCCCGCGCGAGCGGCTCGCTGGCCGCCACCGAGGACGGGCACACCGGCACCGGACTGAAACTCAGCTACGACTTCACCCGGTCCACCGCGACCCGCGCCGCCTACGCCGCCCCGCCGCAGCCCGTCGCGGTGCCCGGCCGGCCCCAGTCCTTCACCCTCTGGATCGACGGGGACGGCAAGGGCGCCTGGCCCACGCTCCACCTCAAGGACGCCGCCGGGACGGACCAGCTGCTCCGCGGCCCGTACGTCACCTGGACCGGCTGGCGGCAGGTCACCTTCGCCGTGCCCGCCGGAGCCCCGACGCCCCTGTCGGTGTACCGGTTCTACCTGGCCGAGACCGCCGCCGGCGCCCAGTACACCGGCGGGATCGTCATCGACGACCTCGTCGCCCAGGTCGTGCCGGCCGCCGACCTGCCCGCACGGGTGCCGGCGGCCGACCCGCTGATCGACACGGCGGCCGTCACCGAAGGCCGGGACTCCCGGTTCGCGGTGATGTCCGACGCGCAGTTCGTCGCACGCGACCCCGACAGCGCGATCGTCGCCCAGGCCCGGCGCACCCTGCGCGAGATCAAGGCCGCGCACCCGGACTTCCTGGTGATCGACGGCGACCTGGTGGACGAGGGTTCGCCCGCCGACCTCGACTTCGCCCGCCAGGTGCTGGACGAGGAGCTCGGCGACGACCTGCCCTGGTACTACGTGCCCGGCAACCACGAGGTGATGGGCGGCACGATCGGCGCCTTCACCGACCGGTTCGGCCCCGCCCACCGTACGTTCGACCATGCCGGCACCCGCTTCATCACCCTCGACACCTCCAGCCTCAGCCTGCGGGGCGGCGGGTTCGCGCAGATCCGGGAGCTCCGCGAACAGCTGGACGCGGCGGCCGCCGAGCCGGGCATCGGCTCCGTCGTGCTGATCGAGCACGTGCCGCCGCGCGATCCCTCGGTGCAGCCGGCCAGTCAGTTGAGCGACCGCAAGGAGGCGGCCCTGGTGGAGGAGTGGCTCGCCGGGTTCCGCCGCACGACCGGCAAGGGGGCCGCCTTCATCGGCGGTCACGTCGGGGTGTTCCACGCCTCGCACGTCGACGGCGTGCCCTACCTCGTCAACGGCAACTCCGGCAAGACCCCCTCCGGTCCGGCCGGCGAGGGCGGGTTCACCGGCTGGAGCCTGGTCGGCACGGACCGGGTCACCCCCGCCGAACAGGCGGCGGCCCGGCAGCGGCCCTGGGCGGGCGGACCCGACTGGATCTCCGTGCAGACCCGGGCGCACGTCGACGGCCTCACCCTCGACGCCCCCGCCGCGCTCGCACCGGGCGGCCGGGCCGAGGTGTCCGCCCGGATCACCCAGGGAGCGCGCACGGTGCCGGTCGCCTTCCCGGTGAGCGCCGACTGGACCGGCTCCCCGAACCTCCGGATCGGGAACACCGCCGGAGCCCGCGGCCGGCCCGTCGCGCTCCTCGACCCGGACACCGGCACGCTGACCGCCCTGCGACCGGGCACGGTCACCCTCGCGGTGACCGTCGACGGGGTCACCCGGAGCGCCCGCGTCACGATCGCCGCACAGGGGAGCGCCGGGGCAGCGGCCTGACCCACGCGGACGCGGTGGGCCCGGCTCGTCCGCCGGGCCCACCGCACCGGCGCGTGCGCCCCGGCGGAAGGATCACACCACCCGGTCTGCGAGCCCCAGCGTGCCCGCCGCCTGGATCGCCAGCCAGACCTCCGACAGCGCCCCGGTGGACGCCAGGTCGCGTGCGGCCAGCGTCCCGAAGCGGCGGAGCCGGTACGCCAGGGTGTTCGGGTGGATGTGCAGCGCCGCGGCGGCGGCCTCGGTGCGCCGGTCCCGCTCCATCCACGTACGGACCGAGACGAGCAGCTGGGAGTCGTGGGCGGCGTCGTACCGGAGCACCTCGCCGAGGACGTTCTCGACCAGCGCGGACAGCACCGCCGGGTCGTCCGGCAGCCAACGGCCCGTCAGGTCGTCGCCGTACCGCACCACGGGCCGGCCCGACTCGGCCGCCTTCGACGCGGCCCAGACCGCCTCCCGCTGCGCCACCTTCAGCGCCGCGCCCGGCCGGAAGGGGCGGCTCATCCCGGTCGCCGCCATGGGCAAGGTGCCCACCGCGTCGGCGAGTTCCGGCGCACCGAGCACGTAGCGGTCCTCGCCCCGGGTGAGCAGGAGGTGCGGCCGGTCCTCCAGGACGTGCAGCAGGGCCTCGTCGGTGGTGTGGCGCACCACCATCAGGACGGTCTCCCCCTCGATCGCGTGCCGGGCGAGCCGGCGGCGGGCGGCCTCCGGGTCCAGCACCTCCTGCAGCAGCTCGGCGAGGGTCTCCGCGCCCTCCCGGCGGAGCGTCTCGCGCTCGTTGCGGACCATCGCCAGGCGCAGCGCGGCCACCGTGGCGATGTGCTGGGCCACCGCGAGCCCGGCGGGCTGGGCGCCCTCACGCTCGTACGCGACGAGGAAACCGGCCGGACCGCCGGGCGCGGGGACGGGCAGCACGAAGCCGCCCGGCACGGTCGGCGGCGCGTCCACGGAGTCGGGCAGCACCGAGGGGTCCGGCACCGGGACGCCCGGCAGCAGCGGGCGGCCCTGGGGCGTGCAGAGGTACACGTCGTAGCCGGAGAGACGTTCGAGCCGGCGGAGCAGGGTGGGGGTGTCGAGGTCCTCCGCGACCAGCCAGCGCAACGAGCCGAAGACCTGGAGCTGGGCGCCGAGGCGGTGCCGGGCGTCTTCCTGCACCGCCGCCGCGACCTCCTGCGCGACCGCGATGAAGGGAACCGAGAGCGGCACCTCCAGCACCGGGAAGCCCCGTTCCTCGGCCGCCCGGAAGAAGTCGTCGTGCAGGACGGGCATGTGCAACTGGGCGGAGAGCGCCAGCCCGGAGACCCCGGCATCGTCCAGACGTTCGAGGTACGCGCGCTGTGCGGCGGCCGCCGCCGGGACCGCCAGCCCCGCCGTCATGATCAGCTCGGATCCCAGCAGCCAGGGCGTCGGATCGTCCAGCTCGCTGGCGTGCGCCCAGGAGACGGAGCGTCCAAGCCCCGCGCCGCCCGCCTTGACGGAGAGCTGGAGTGCGGGGAATGAGAGGAGATCTTCCACGGTGAGTTTGTCGCTTGCCACAGAAAGAAGGCTATCGCTCTGTGGCTGACACAATTGTCGCCGGTCACACGGGGGGCGAGACTGTGGGCTCGTCACTGCTGCACGACACGAACGGAAGGTGAAACGCCCGTGACCGGCTCGATCACCGAAATCGAGACCTATGGGGTCGAGCGGATCCCGGACGGGGACCGCACGGCCCGCCCGATCGATCTGTTCCGTCTCGCCTTCGGCGGTGCCAACACGTTCGCGACGTGCGTCCTCGGCGCCTTCCCCATCCTCTTCGGCCTCTCCTTCTGGCAGGGCCTCGCCGCCACCGTCCTCGGCCTGGTCGCCGGGGCGCTGCTGCTGGCGCCCATGGCCCTCTTCGGCCCGGCGAACGGAACCAACAACGCCGTCTCCTCCTCCGCCCACCTGGGCGTGCACGGACGCGTCGTCGGCTCCTTCCTCTCGCTGCTGACGGCCGTCGCCTTCTTCTCGATCTCGGTCTGGTCCTCCGGCGACGCCCTCGTGGGCGGAGCGCACCGGCTCGTCCACGTCCCCGAGTCCGACGTCTCGTACGGCATCGCCTACGCGATCTTCGCCGTCCTCGTGCTGGCCGTCTGCGTCTACGGCTTCCGCTTCATGCTGCTGGTCAACAAGATCGCCGTGATGGCCGCCTCCGCGCTCTTCGTGCTCGGCGCCTTCGCCTTCCTGGGCGACTTCGACCCCGGTTACGCGGGTTCCTTCGCCTCGACCGCCGATCCGCTGTTCTGGCCCTCGTTCATCGGGGCGGCGCTGATCGTGCTCTCCAACCCGGTCTCCTTCGGCGCCTTCCTCGGTGACTGGTCCCGATACATCCCGGCCGGAGCGTCCCGCCGCCGGGTGATGGGCGCCGCGTTCCTCGCCCAGGTCGCCACCCTGCTGCCGTTCCTCTTCGGACTGGCCACCGCGTCGATCATCGCCACCAAGGCCGCCGAGTACGTCGACCCGGCCGCCCCGAACTACGTCGGCGGACTGCTCGCCGTCTCGCCGGGCTGGTACTTCCTGCCGCTCTGCCTGATCGCCCTCATCGGCGGCCTCTCCACCGGCACCACCTCGCTCTACGGCACCGGCCTCGACTTCTCCAGCGTCTTCCCGCGCTTCAGCCGCGTCCAGGCCACCTTCTTCATCGGCGTGCTCTCCATCGCCTTCATCTTCGTCGGCCGCTTCGCGCTGAACCTCGCCCAGTCCATCTCCACCTTCGCCACGCTGATCATCACCTGCACCGCCCCGTGGATGGTCGTCATGGCGCTGGGTTACGTCACCCGGCGCGGCTGGTACGACCCCGACGCGCTCCAGGTCTTCAACCGCCGCCAGCGCGGCGGCCGGTACTGGTTCGCCCACGGCTGGAACGGGCGCGGCATGGCGTCCTGGCTGGTCTCCGCCGTCGTCGCCCTCCTCTTCACCAACCTGCCCGGCCAGTTCGTCGGCCCGCTCGGTGACCTCGCGAACGGCGCGGACATCTCCCTGCCGGTCGGTCTCGTCCTCGCCGCGGTGATCTACCTCGCGCTGCTCACACTCTTCCCCGAGCCCCGCGCGGTCTACGGCCCCGCCGGCCCCCGCTTCGTCCGCGCAGCCGACACGGGGGTCCCGCCCATCACCGGCGGCCCCGAGGAGCGGATGGCGCCCGCGGCCGCCGCGGGCTGACCCCACCGGCCCGCACCCGCGCGTCACACCCCACCCGGACACCACCCAGGCCTCCCCCCACGGCAAGGAGCCGATCATGAGCGACACCCCCGGACACCAGGACGGACACGAGGACGGACACGAGGACGTGCGGGCCGCCGCCGACGCACTCGTCGCGGCCTTCGCGGAAGGCCGCCTCGACGACTACTTCGGCGCCTTCGCCCCGGACGCGACCTTCGTCTTCCACACCACCCCGCAGCGGCTGGCCTCCACGGCCGAGTACCGTGCCCTGTGGCAGCGATGGGTGGAGGAGGACGACTTCCGCGTGCTGGCCTGCACCTCCACCGAACGTCTGATCCAGCACTTCGGGGACACCGCGGTCTTCAGCCACGACGTGGAGACCCGGATCGCCACCTTCTCGGGCGAGGAGACGCTGCTGGAGCGCGAGACGATCGTCTTCGCCCGCGCGTCCGAAGGCCGCTGGCCCGCCGTCCACGAGCACCTGTCCGCCCGTACCACCGTCTGACCAGGAGAACCCGTTCCATGAGCACCACGTTCCGCAACTACATCGACGGCGCATCCGTGGACGCGGCGGACGGTCGCACCCTCGACGTGGTGGACCCCACCACCGGTGACGTCTACGCGACCTCGCCGCTCTCCGGCCAGGCCGACGTCGACGCCGCCATGGCCGCCGCCGCGGCGGCGTTCCCGGTGTGGCGCGACACCACCCCCGCCGTGCGCCAGCGCGCCCTGCTCAGGGTCGCCGACGCGATGGAGGCACGGGCCGACGAGCTCGTCGCCACCGAGAGCCGCGACACCGGCAAGCCGCTCCACCTGACCCGGAGCGAGGAGCTCGACCCCGCCATCGACCAGATCCGCTTCTTCGCGGGCGCCGCGCGGATGCTGGAGGGCCGCTCCGCCGGCGAGTACATGGAGGGCATGACCTCCATCATCCGGCGCGAGCCGGTCGGCGTCTGCGCCCAGGTCGCCCCCTGGAACTACCCGCTGCTGATGGCGGTCTGGAAGTTCGCCCCGGCCCTGGCCGCCGGCAACGCCGTCGTGATCAAGCCCTCCGACACCACGCCCGCCTCCACCGCGCTGATCGCCGAGATCATCGGCGGCGTGCTGGCGGAGATGGACCTGCCGCTCGGCGTCTTCAACGTCGTCTGCGGCGACCGCGAGACCGGCCGCATGATGGTGGAGCACCCGACCCCCGCGATGGCCTCGATCACCGGTTCCGTCCGGGCCGGCATGCAGGTCGCCGCCTCGGCGGCCAAGGACGTCAAGCGGGTCCACCTGGAGCTCGGCGGCAAGGCCCCCGCGGTCGTCTTCGAGGACGCGGACCTGGAGAAGGCCGTGGAGGACCTCATCGTCGGCGGCTTCTTCAACGCGGGCCAGGACTGTACGGCTGCGACCCGGGTGCTCGTCCACGAGTCGGTGCACGACGCGTTCGTGTCGGCGCTGGCGGCGGCGGCCAAGGGCACGAAGACGGGCCTGCCGGACGACGAGGACGTGCTCTACGGCCCGCTCAACAACACCAATCAGCTCGCCCAGGTCAGCGGGTTCATCGACCGCCTCCCGGCGCACGCCACCGTCGAGGCGGGCGGCCACCGCGTCGGCGACCAGGGCTTCTTCTGGGCGCCGACCGTCGTCTCCGGGCTGCGCCAGGACGACGAGATCATCCAGAACGAGGTCTTCGGCCCCGTCATGACGGTGCAGTCCTTCGCCGACGAGGCCCAGGCCCTGGAGTTCGCCAACGGTGTCGAGTACGCGCTCGCCTCCTCGGTGTGGACCAAGGACCACGCCCGCGCGATGCGGATGTCGAAGAACCTCGACTTCGGCTGCGTCTGGATCAACAGCCACATGGCGCTGGTCGCCGAGATGCCGCACGGCGGGTTCAAGAAGTCCGGCTACGGCAAGGACCTCTCCGCGTACGGCTTCGAGGACTACACCCGGATCAAGCACGTCATGACCGCCCTCTGAGCCAGGCAGCGGCATCCTGTCGGTACGGTCCACGCCCCGCCCGGTTCCCGGCGCGGCGCGTGGACCGTACCGCTCGCCCGATCGGGTGGAGGGCCCGCCCGCTGCCCCGCCGGGACACTGCCGTGCGGGCAGGTACGGGGCATGAGCGACGAGCGAGCCGACCGCCCCGACACCTCCCACACCCGGCCCGAAGGGGTGAGCGACGAAACCGTCCGCGCCCTGGGCGCGCTGTCGGAGGCACTGGAGACCACCGAGCGCGCCCGGGGCGCCCTCTACGCGTTCCACCAGCTCACCGGTGGCGCCGACTTTCAGCTCGACGAGGCGGTACGGCTGCTCCGCGAGGCGGGCCACGACCGCGCGGCGGACCTGGTCGAGCGGGAGATCGTGGGCCGCAACGTCATCCCCGGCCACTGGACGTTCCAGATCGTCGAGGCGTACGACCGCACGTACTACCGGCCCTTCGCCGACATCGAGCGGCGCCTGGTCGGTGAACTGGCCGCCGGGCGCGCCCACTTGTACGAGGCGGAGCTGAAGGAGGCCCGCCGGACCCGGGGCCTGCCCGACCACACAGCGCGCCCGGGAGCCGAACGCGGGGACCGCTAGAGGCACGACCGGACGACCCCGCCCCTCGGCACGCCGGGAGCCGTCCCGCACACTGGTGGCCCCGCACCCGTACGAGCGAGGCGAGCCATGGCTTTGCAGATCAGCGCCACCAACCCGGAACACCCCGCACTCCTCCTGGAGCTGCCGTGGCACCTGCCGCTGGAGGAGTGGCCGGAGAAGTACCTCGTACCGCTGCCGCGCGGCATCTCCCGGCACGTGGTGCGCTACGCCCGCGCCGGGGCCGACGTGATCGCCGTCAAGGAGCTCGCCGAGCGCCCGGCCGTACGCGAGTACGACCAGCTCCGCACCCTCGACCGGCTCGGGATACCCGCGGTCGACCCGCTCGCCGTGGTCACCGGACGGGCCGGGGCCGACGGGGAGCCGCTGGAGCCCGTACTGATCACCCGGCACCTCAACGGCTCGCTGCCCTACCGCTCGATGTTCGAGACCACGATGCGCCCGTCCACCGTGCACCGGCTGATGGACGCCCTCGCGGTCCTGCTCGTCCGGCTGCACCTCGTCGGATTCGCGTGGGGCGACTGCTCGCTCTCCAACACCCTCTTCCGGCGCGACGCGGGCGCCTACGCCGCCTACCTCGTGGACGCCGAGACCGGGGAGACCCACGAGCGGCTGAGCGACGGCCAGCGGGAGTACGACATCGACCTCGCCCGCGTCAACATCAGCGGCGAGATGCTCGACCTGGAGGCGGCCGGAGCGCTCCATCCCTCGGTGGACCCGATCGCGTTCGGCGCCGAGATCTCCCGGCGGTACACCGCGTTGTGGCAGGAGCTGACCCGTACCTCCGTCTACCCGGCGGGCAAGTACCACTACATCGAGCGACGGGTGCGCCGGCTCAACGACATGGGCTTCGACGTGGCCGAGATGCAGATCGTCAACTCGCCGGACGGCGACACCGTCACCTTCGTGCCCAAGGTCGTCGACGCCGGCCACCACCAGCGCCAGCTGCTGCGGCTGACCGGGCTCGACACCGAGGAGAACCAGGCGCGGCGGCTCCTCAACGACCTGGAGAGCTGGATGGCCACCCAGGACGACTACGCCCCCGGCGACCCGCTCGGGGCGCGTACCGAGGTGCTCGCGCACCGGTGGGTCCGCGACCAGTTCAGGCCCACGGTCCGGGCCGTCCCGCTCGATCTGCGGGGCTCCATGGACCCGGCCGAGCTCTACCACGAGCTGCTGGAGCACCGGTGGTTCCTCTCCGAGCGCGCCCAGCACGACATCGGCCTGCAGGCCGCCGTGGCGGACTACACCGCCACCAGGCTTCCCCTGGCCGAGACGCCCGGAACCCCCGGGGAGACCGCCGGCGAGTAGCCGACAGCGGGGCAGGAGACAGCGGGGCGACACGGCGGGGCAGGAGACGACAGGGTCGGAGAGGGTCCGCCCCGGCCCGCCGAGATGCGTCCGCCCCGTCCTGCTGCTTCGCTGGGAGCGTCGGATGTCCAGCGGACGAGGAGTGGTGATGAGCGGAGCGGACGAACCCGCCAAGCTGGCCCGCCAGATGCGGGACAAGGCCCAGCAGCTGAGCGAGGCCGCCGAGAAGGCGAAGGACCCCGAGGAACGGCAGCGCCTCGCGGACAAGGCCCGCAAGATGCGCGACCGCAGCGAGCAGCAGTCCGGAATGAGCAGCGGGGACATCTACCCGCAGCTGTAGTACGCGTACGCGACCAGGCCGGTCAGGGAAGCGGTGCCGCCCCACCACGGGGGCGGCACCGCTCTGCTCGTCCTGCGCGGTTTCTCGTCCTGCGCTGCTTCTCGTCCTGCGCTGTTTGCGGAGCGAGCTGTGCGTTTCGGACGTCCTCAGCCCCGCAATGCGGCGAGGTGGGCGCGCATCTCGTCCGCGGCTCGCGTGAACCAGTCCGCGAGCACCGCGGTCTCCTCGGGCGAGTAGTCGGCGAAGAGGGCTGTCAGCCGTCGGTAGAAGGGCTCGTACACCGCGACCACCCGGCCCGCAGCGGACTCGTCGGCGACGATCCGGACCCGTCGGCGGTCGCCGGGGTCGGGCTGCCTGCGGGCGAATCCCGCGCGCTCCAGCCGGTTGAGCACGCCGGTGATGGCGCCGGTCGTGAGGTCGGCGCGTTCGGCGAGGTCGCCGGCGGTCAGCGCGTCGGGGCCCGCCCCGAGGATGTGCCCGAGGCAGGTCAGATCCGTGACGTTGAGCCCCAGCGACTGGGCGACGTCGCTCTGGCCGACGAGGCTCAGCGCGACGAACTGGTCCATGCGCTGCATTGCCTGCTCGGCCGAGGCGTCGGGGCGGGGCTTGCCCTCCACGAGCATTCTCCTTAGTATCTAAGTTACTTAGCTCGTGAGATGAAATGTCTCTCCGGAGCCTGCCACTGCCATTTTCCTGGACGGAGAAGCGATGAGCGCACACGGTGATGTCGACCTCGGCCACACCCTGGCGGGATGGACCGGAACGGCCCTCGCGGTCGTCGGCGTCACGGGCGCCGGAGCCGCGGTCTGCGCGGCCTTTCCGTTCGGCGTGGTGCTGGCCGGGGCGGTGACCGTCGCCGCGGGCGTCGTCGCCTGGCTCCTGCATCTCGCGGGCTGGGGCAAGCCCAGCGGCCCCCGTCCCCCGGAGGAGTGGAGCTGGCGCGTACGTGACACGCGGGCCCGGACGGGGCACCCGGACTGCCTCGGCTGCCGGATGGCCGGGCGCCGGACGGCCCCGGCCGGGGAAGCCTCCGTACCCGTGGCCGACGCTCTGACCTGCTGAGACGGACCGGGGTGCGACGGGCGCGCGGCTGAGACGGCCCGGGGCGCGCGGGCGCGGGGGTGCCCCTGGGGCCCCTCCGTAAATTCCCGGCACCGGACCGGACCCGGCTGTTATCGTGAGAGACACGTGATCAGCGATGTGATCACCGATGAAGGAGAGCAGCTGTGAAGGGTGACGACGACATCTCCGGGTGACACCCGAAGGTGATCGGCCACCGGCAGGCGCGCGTCCGCGCCGCTGTGATGGCTCCCGTTGTCGTACCCCCACCCCTGTTCGCCGCCGGGCGGCCGCCGTCGACGCGCGCCCGCATCACGTCGCAAGGACTTCTCCATGTCCGCATCGTCCCTCACCTGTTCCAACCTCTCCTTCGCCTGGCCCGACGGCACCCCCGTCTTCCAGGACCTCTCCTTCACCGTCGGCACCGGCCGCACCGGACTCGTCGCGCCGAACGGCGCGGGCAAGAGCACCCTGCTCAAGCTGATCGCCGGTGAGTACCGGCCGACCCGGGGCTCGGTCTCGGTCGACGGAGTGCTCGGCCACCTCCCGCAGGACCTGCCGCTCACCGGCGGCCTCACCGTGGCCGAGGTGCTCGGCGTCGCTCCGGTGATCAGCGCGCTCGACGCCATCGAATCCGGCGACACGAGCGAGGAGCTCTTCGCCGTGATCGGCGACGACTGGGACATCGAGGAGCGCACCCGGGCGCAGCTCGACCGCCTCGGCCTCGAGGACGTCGACCTGACACAGTCCCTGGACACCCTCAGCGGCGGCCGGATCGTCTCGCTCGGGATCGCGGCGCAGCTCCTGCGGCGCCCCGACGTGCTCCTCCTGGACGAACCGAGCAACAACCTGGACCTCGACGCGCGCCAGAAGCTCTACACCGTGGTCGAGGAGTGGAACGGCTGCCTCCTCGTGGTCAGCCACGACCGCGAACTGCTCGACCGGATGGACCGCATCGCCGAGCTCGACCGGGGCGAAGTCCGCTTCTACGGAGGCAACTTCACGGCCTACGAGGAGATGGTGCGCGCCGGGCAGGAGGTCGCCGAGAAGAACGTCCGCAGCGCCGAGCAGGAGGTCAAGCGGGAGAAGCGGGAGATGCAGCAGGCCCGCGAGCGCGCCCAGCGCCGCTCCAGCAACGCCGCCCGGAACATCAAGAGCGCCGGGCTGCCCAAGATCGTGGCGGGCGGGCTGAAGCGCAGCGCCCAGGAGTCGGCGGCCAAGGCGGACGGCACGCACGCCGCCCGCGTCGGGGACGCCCGTGCCCGGCTCGACCAGGCGGGCCGCGCCCTCCGGGACGACCAGCGGATCACCCTGGAACTCCCCGAGACCCGCGTACCCGCAGGACGGACCGTCTTCCTCGGTGAGGGCGTCCGGGTACGCCCGGGCGACCGGGAACTGTTCGCCGGGGACGGGGTGAACCTCGAGATCCGCGGTCCCGAGCGCATCGCGCTCACCGGCTCCAACGGGGCGGGCAAGTCCACCCTGTTGCGCATCGTCCAGGGCGAGCAGGCGCCGGAGGGCGGCACCCTGCGGCGGGCCGACGGCCGCATCGCGTACCTCTCCCAGCGCCTCGACCTGCTCGACTCCAGGCGTACCGTCGCCGAGAACTTCGCGGCTTTCGCACCCGCACTGCCGGAGGCCGAGCGGATGAACCTGCTGGCCCGCTTCCTCTTCAGGGGTCCGCGCGCCCATCTGCCCGTCCCGGCGCTCTCCGGCGGCGAGCGGCTGCGCGCCACCCTCGCCTGCGTCCTCTACGCCGAACCCGCGCCGCAACTCCTGCTGCTGGACGAACCCACCAACAACCTCGACCTGGTCAGCGTCGGCCAGCTGGAGAGCGCGCTCAACGCCTACCAGGGGGCCTTCGTGGTCGTCAGCCACGACGAACGCTTCCTCGCGGAGATCGGGGTGAACCGGCGGCTGCGCCTGGCCGACGGACGGCTCACGGATGCGGACGCGCCCGGCGCGCACTGACCGCCTGGGTGATCCCCCGCCCGCGGGCCAGGGCCAGAACCCAAGATTTTCACGAGTCTCCGCCCCGAGGCCCCGCCCGACGGACACCGCGACCGACCCGACCCAGGTGATCCCCATGAGCCGACCCGCCCTGCTCGCCCACGACCTCGTCGTCACACTCGGAAGGCGCCGGGTGCTCGACGGCGTCTCCCTCACCGCCGCCCCCGGCCGCCGCATCGGCCTGATCGGGGAGAACGGTGCCGGCAAATCCACCCTGCTGAGCGTCCTCGCCGGGGTGCTCGAACCCGACTCCGGCACCGTCGTCCGCCCCGCCGGCCTCGGTCACCTCCACCAGGAGATGCCGTACGACGGCGGAGCGACCCTCGCCGAGGTGCTCGACGACGCCCTCGCCGAGTCCCGCGCGGTCCTCGCCCGACTCGACCTGCTCTCCCGGGAGATCGCCGCCGCACCGGAGGACGCCCCCGGTCACGGCGACCTCCTCGCCCGGTACGCGCGGTGCCTGGAACAGGCCGAGGAGCACGAGGCGTGGGACGCCGACCGGCGTGCCGGGCTCGTCCTCGACGGCCTTGGCATCGGGACGCCGGCCCACGACCGCACCCTCGGCTCCCTGTCCGGCGGCCAGCGCGGACGGCTCGCCCTCGCCGCGCTGCTGATCCGCCGCCCCACCGCGCTCCTCCTCGACGAGCCCACCAACCACCTGGACGACGAGGCCGCGGCTTTCCTGGAGCGGCGGCTGTGCGAGATGCCCGGAGCCGTCGTGGTGGCGGGGCACGACCGGGCGTTCCTCGACGCCGTCTGCACGGACCTGATCGACCTCGACCCCGCCGTCCGGGGGCCGGTCCACTACGGCGGCGGCTACACCGCCTACCAGGACCAGCGGCGTGCCGCCCGGGAGAGCTGGCAGCGCCGCTTCGAGGAGGAGGAGAAGGAACGCGCCGAACTGCGCGGCACGGTGGAGGTCACGGCCCACCGGGTCGCACCGGACCGGGGACCGCGCGACAACGAGAAGATGGGATACGGCCACTCCGGGGGACGCGTCCAGAACCAGATCGCCCGGCGGGTGCGCGACGCCGCCCGCCGGCTCGGCGAACTGGAGCGGCAGCGGGTCCCCGCACCACCGGAGCCGCTGCGCTTTCGTACCCCCGCGCAGCCGCCCGCCGGACCCGTCCACCCACCCGCGGACGACGCCCCGCTGCTCTCCCTCCGGGACCTCCGGGTGCCGGGACGCCTCACCCTCGACCGCCTGGACCTCCACCCGGGCCGGCGCCTGCTGGTCACCGGCCCGAACGGCGCGGGCAAGTCGACGCTCCTCGCGGTGCTGGCGGGCGCACTCGTGGCCCCCACCGGCCGGGTGCGGCGCAAGGAGGGGATCCGGACCGGACTGCTGGCCCAGGACACGGTCTTCGAGCACCCCGGCCGCACCGTCGCCGAGACGTACGCCCTCGGGCTCGGCGAGGAACGGTCCGAACGCGTCCCGCTCGCTACCCTGGGGCTCTTCGCCGCACGGGATCTCGACAGCAGGGTCGGCGAACTGTCGGCCGGTCAGCGCCGCCGGCTCGCCCTCGCCCTGCTCGTCGCGGACCCGCCGGACCTGCTGCTGCTCGACGAGCCGACCAACCACCTCTCGCCCCGGCTCGCCGACGAGTTGGAGGAGGCGCTGGGCACCGGGCCGGGGACCGTCGTGGTCGCCAGCCACGACCGGTGGCTGAGGTCGCGGTGGCCGGGTACGGAACTGTGCCTGCGGGCCCCGGCGGGGGAGCGGGCGTGAGGAACGTCGCGTTCGCCCGCGACGGAAACCGGACGCCAGTGCGGGAGGGAAGGGCGGTCATCGGGTACAAATCGTGGTGATCGTCCGCCCTCCGGCCGGGTCACCGCCCCGGCCGGAGGGCGGACGATCACCACCGACGAACAAGGAGAACCGATGGTGCACGCACGGGCCGGCGAGCCGGCAGCTTCCGACGACCTGGTCGACGTGGCAAAGCTGGTGACGGCCTATTACGCTCTCCACCCCGATCCGGCCGAGCCCGGCCAGCGGGTGGCCTTCGGCACGTCCGGGCACCGCGGTTCCGCGCTCGCGACCGCGTTCAACGAGGACCACATCGCCGCCACCACCCAGGCGATCTGCGAGTACCGCACCCGACAGGGCACCGACGGGCCGCTGTTCCTCGGCGTGGACACCCACGCGCTGTCGGAGCCCGCCCGGGTCACCGCCCTGGAGGTGCTCGCCGCCAACGGCGCCACCGTCCTCATCGACTCCGAGGACGGCTACACCCCGACCCCCGCGGTCTCGCACGCGATCCTGACGTACAACCGGGGCCGGACGGACGGACTGGCCGACGGGATCGTCGTCACCCCGTCGCACAACCCGCCCGCAGACGGCGGGTTCAAGTACAACCCGCCGAACGGCGGACCGGCGGGCTCGGACGCCACCTCCTGGATCCAGGACCGCGCCAACGAGCTCATCGCGGGCGGGCTGAAGGAGGTGCGCCGCGTCCCGTACGCCCGCGCGCTGGCCGCCGGCACGACCGGACGCCACGACTTCCTCGGCGGGTACGTCGACGACCTGCCGTCCGTACTGAACCTGGACGCGATCCGTGACGCGGGCATCCGGATCGGGGCCGACCCGCTCGGCGGCGCGTCCGTCGGCTACTGGGGCCGCATCGCGGAGACCCACCGCATCGACCTCACGGTGGTCAACCCGCTCGCCGACCCCACCTGGCGCTTCATGACGCTGGACTGGGACGGCAAGATCCGGATGGACTGCTCGTCGCCGTACGCCATGGCCTCGCTCATCGCCCAGCGCGACGCGTACGCCATCTCCACCGGCAACGACGCCGACGCCGACCGGCACGGCATCGTCACCCCGGACGGCGGGCTGATGAACCCGAACCACTATCTGGCCGTGGCCATCCAGTACCTCTACACCCACCGCGACGGCTGGCCCGCCGGGACCGGCATCGGCAAGACGCTGGTCTCCTCCTCGATGATCGACCGGGTCGCCGCCGACCTCGGCCGTCCGCTGGTGGAGGTGCCGGTCGGCTTCAAGTGGTTCGTGGACGGCCTCTTCGACGGCAGCCTCGGCTTCGGCGGCGAGGAGTCCGCCGGGGCCTCGTTCCTGCGGCGCGACGGCCAGGTGTGGACCACCGACAAGGACGGCATCCTGCTCGCCCTGCTGGCCTCCGAGATCACCGCCGTCACCGGTTCCACCCCGTCGCAGCACTACGCGGAGCTCACCACCCGCTTCGGCAACCCCGCCTACGCGCGCGTCGACGCCCCCGCCACCCGCCAGGAGAAGGCGGTCCTCGCCAAGCTCTCGCCCGAGCAGGTCACGGCCGACACCCTCGCGGGCGAGGCCATCACCGCCGTCCTCACCGAGGCACCGGGCAACGGCGCGGCCATCGGCGGGCTCAAGGTCTGCACGGACAGCGCCTGGTTCGCCGCCCGCCCCTCCGGCACGGAGGACGTCTACAAGGTGTACGCGGAGAGCTTCCAGGGCCCCGACCACCTGAGCCGCGTCCAGGACGAGGCCCGCGCCCTCGTCTCGACGGTCCTGGGCGCCGCGGGCTGAGCCCTCCCGTGTGTACGGCCGGTCCCAGTCCGGCGGAACCGGCCGTACACGTGTGTTCCGCCACCGCTCACCGCCAGGCTGCCGCCGGCCCCGGGCCTGGCGGGAGGAAAAACCCGGTGAGAGCGGTGAGCGGACCCGGTAATGTGGTGATCTTCGGCCGGTGGAAGCCGCCCGGAGTCCCCGAGGTTGTGTGGCCGATGACGAACCCCGACGACACTCCTGCGCGACGCCGACTCGACCGTGCCCTGGACCGGTTGGACGTCATATTTCGCGGGATGACCGCCCGCGGCGACGAGAACCAGTGCGACTGCCATTGGGGCACCGAAGAAGAGCTCGCGCGATTGATGGTCCCGGACCTGCTGCTCGACCCGGACCTCCTGCACCGCACCTGGGACGCTCCCGACTGGAGTGACCACGGCGCGGTGCTGCGCCGGATTCTTCCTCAGTTCGCCCGGGCACTGGTCGGCGGCCGTGTGGAACCCATGTTCGGGATGGACGAGGTGGGACGCTCGTTCGTCCGCGGCGACTGGCAGCGGTGGCCGACGGATCAGAGTGAGGCGGTGGAGGAGTTCCTGCACGCCTGGTGGTCCCACACCCTCGCCGAGCCGGACCCCACCGTCCCCGTGCACGAAGTCCTGGCCCTGTGCGCCGTGGCATCCGCCACGCTCGGCCCCTGGCTCGGCGCCTGGGAGGCGCACGAGGACCACGTCGCCACCCGCCACCTGGCCGACGCGGCCGCCCGCTGGGAGTACTCCCTCCTGGGTGACGAACTTCCCTGGGACTCGTGGGAGGACGAGAACGCTCTGTGCGCCGAACTCGCCGCCTGGCTGGTCCGCCACGCTCCCGCGCGGCTTCGGGTCCTGGGAGCGCCCGAGGAACTGCTCCACCGGATACGGCTCATCGGACTCACCGGCCCCGCCCGCTGGGAGGACCCGCACTGGCCCGACCATCGCTACTGAGCGGGCCTCGCGCCACTTTCCCCTACCGGGAAGAACCGCCCGAACGAGGCAGGGGGCGGAGGGCAGGCCTCCAGGCCCCCTGCCGCGGCGTGACAGGGGGCCTGGGGCCCCATCAGACGCGCCTTGCCGCGAACGGCCCGTCACCCGCGAAGGCCAGCGCCGCGAACCGCTCACCCATGAGGCGATGGGTCGCGGCGTCCGGGTGGAGCTGGTCGGGCAGCGGCAGGTCGTCCGCGTCGGCGGAGCCGTAGAGCGCGCGGCCGTCGAGGTGGTACACGTGCGGGTCGTCGGCGGACCGCTGTTCGACGATTCGGGCCAGCTCCTGACGTACGACGGTGAGCGTCAGCTTCCCCGCCGCGGTCTCGGCGGCGTTCCCCATGGCGACGAACCTCAGCCGGCCGGTGCTCAGCTGGGAGAGGTCGGGCGCGCTCGGACCCGGGGTGTGCTCGTGGATCGGGCAGAGGATCGGCGAGACCAGCAGCAGCGGGGTCGTGGGGTGCCCCTCGCGGATCGTGTCGAGGAACCCGTGGACGGCGGGGGTGAAGGCACGCAGACGCATCGCGTCGGTGTTGACCAGATTGATGCCGATCTTGAGGCTGATCAGGTCGGCCGGGGTGTCCCGCAATGCGCGCGCGGTGAAGGGATCGAGCAGGGCGTTGCCGGCCAGCCCCAGGTTGATCAGCTCCGCACCACCGAGGCGCGCGGCGAGGGCCGGCCAGATCGCGCTGGGGCTCGCGGCGTCCGAACCGTGGCTGATCGAGCTCCCGTGGTGCAGCCACACTCGCCGGCCCCGGTCCGGCGCCGGCTCGACCGGGGCGTCGGTGCGCAGGGCGACCAGCTCGGTGGTCTCGTTGTGCGGGAGCCAGATCTCGACGTCCTTGTCGCCCTCGGGCAGGTCGTCGAAGCGGATCGTGGCGACCGGTCCCGGCCGGTACTCGGCCGATCCGGTGGCCATGTCGACGATCATGGTGTTGCCGGTGGACGCGGTGGCCCGGCCCGCCGGGCGGCCGTCGATGAGCAGGTCGTACACCCCGTCCGGGCGCGGCGGCGCACCCGCGTAGGCCCGCTTGGTCGGCAGGGTGTCCAGCTCCAGGGCGGTGGCCGCGGTACGCAACGCCAGCCGGACTCCGGACGGCTGGGACTCGACCGAGGCCAGCTGGGGGTCGGCGTACTGGGCGCGGGCCCACCCGGGCAGCCGGTGCGGGAGGACGCCGTGCTCGGTGCGCTCCAGATCGAGGGCGCCCCGCAGGAGTGCGGCGGTGAGGGGTGTGGTGATCCAGCGGCGCGAGGTGCTCGGTGGAGTGCTCAAGGATCTCAGCCTGTCGGTCGGTTGGTGGATGGTGAATGCCGGTGCTGGACGACGGGTGCCGAACGCGGCTCAGGAGGCGGTCCGGTTCCGGCGGCTCAGGGGGCTGTCCAGTTCCGCAGGAGTACGTCGAGCCGGTCCAGTGTCCAGGTCCAGCTCTCCTGCGAGTCGGGAGCGGAGTGGCTGAAGCCCCCGGTCGACTCCAGGCCGACGTAGCCGTGGAACACGCTCCCCAGCAGGCGGACGGCGTGCGTCTGGTCCGGTTCCGTCAGGTCGTACCCCCGCAGGATGGCCCGTGTCATCCGCGCGTGCCGGGGCCCCGCGCTCGCGGCTGCCGTCTCCGGGTCGAGCCTGAGTTGTGCCGCCGCGTAGCGGCCGGGATGCTCGCGGGCGTAGTCGCGGTAGGCGTTGCCGAAGGCGGCCAGCGCATCCCGCCCGGCCCGCCCTGCCAGAGCTGCGGCGACCCGGTCGGCCATCTCCTCCAGCGCGAGCAGGGCGATCCGCGTCCTGAGCTCCTGGGAGTTCTTCAGGTGCGAGTACAGGCTGGCGACCTTGACGTCGAACTGCCGGGCGAGCGCCGAAAGAGTCACCTGGTCGAAGCCGGCGGTGTCGGCCAGCTCCGCCCCCGCCCGGACCAGTCGCTCCGTGGTGAGTCCCGCGCGTGCCATGGCCTGCCCTCTCTGCCTGAACGTCTCTGCCCGAACGTCTCTGCCTGAACAACATAATCATTTGCCTATAGGCTTTAGGTAAATTAGCATGTCGTTCATGAATCCGCTGACTGAGCAAGAGATCCGCGCAGCGTTCGTGAACTGCAGCAAGGGCGAGGCGAAGCGTCTGGCGGTTCCGCGTGACCTGGCGGACCGCGCATGGGCCGATCTGGACTTCCTCGGCTGGCGCGACCCCCAGGCGCCCGACCGGGCCTACCTCGTCACGGAGTCGGAGGGCCGCCCCAAGGCCATCGTGCTGCGCTGCCCCGGCACGGTGCCCGGCCGGCAGCGGCGGAGCATGTGCTCGATGTGCCTGACCACCCACACGGGCGGCGTCTCCCTGATGGTCGCGCCGAAGGCGGGCAAGGCCGGGCAGCAGGGAAACTCGGTGGGCGCCTACCTCTGCAGCGACCTCTCCTGCTCCCTGTACCTCCGGGGCAAGAAGGACGCGGGCCCCGGCGCCCGGCTGAGCGAGTCGCTCACCCTGGAGGAGAAGATCGCGCGGACCACGGCGAACCTCGCCGCGTTTCTCGCCCATGTGACGGCGTGACAGGCGTGCCGGTAGTGGTGTACCGGCGGGCGGGTCACGCCTCCCGTCACGCCTCCCGGGCGACCCGGCGGGCCCACAGCACCAGGGGTACCTGGAGCGGGACACGGGCGTAGGCGGCGGCGCGCAGCGGAGCCGGGCGGTGGCGCCAGTCGACCGCCATCTTCACGTTGCCCGGCAGTACGCCCACGAAGAAGGCGGCGGCCCCGAGAGCGGCGGCACGACGAGTGCGCGGGGCGAGAACGCCCGCCGCCAGGGCGAGTTCGACGCCGGCGCTCGCGTACGTCCAGGTGCGGGGGCTTCCCGGCAGTGCCTTCGGGACGAGTGAGTCGAAGGGGCGGGGCGCCGCGAGATGCAGCGCTCCCGCTCCGGCCAGCAGACCGGCCAGGGCGACGGCGGAACGGTGGGTCATGGGCGGGTGCCTCCTGCGGGGGAGTGATTTCCCGGAAAACCGATGCTCAAGGATGCCATTCGCCGTCCGGCTTCGACGGGTGGGTGGACGGCGAACGGCCCGTGGGTGGAGCCCCGGCAGGCAGGACTGCCGCGCGCGGGACCATGGCGACGCCGCACAGCGGTCGCGAACCGGCCCTCAGTGGTGCCACGCCTCGCCTCCGACGTTGTGGATCATCCGCTGCAGCACCTTGAGGGTGACCAGGTACTCCTCATCGGTAATGCCGTCGTGGGCCTGCTTCCGCATCGCCGTCTGGCGCTGGGCGCACCGGCGAAGGACCGTGTCTCCCTCAGAGGTCAGCCGAAGGCGGTCCTCACCGTCGAGCGTGAGCAGGTGAAGGCCGAGGAGGGCGTCGATCTCGTTCGCGAGTGAGGCTCCCACGTCCAAGTAGCCCTGCAGGACGGTCGTCACCTGCGCGCGGGTCCGGCCGTTCTCGTCGGCGGCGACCTGGTTCAGAACCCACCACTGAGGCTGGGTGACACCGAACTTCGCAAGCCCCGCGCGGATGTTCGTGACCACTGCTTTGTGAGCGGCCCAGCTCCAGTAGCCGATCGGCTGCTCGACCAGTTCGGCGTCGCCGTGCGAGTACTCCATCGATCTGCCCTCCCTGTCCGGGTGATGTGCCAGGTGGGATGGAGCGTAGAACCTCGATCGAACTTGAGGTCAAGTGGCCGTTTTATCCGGCGGCGGCATCCAGGCCCGTGCTCCAGCCCGTCCAGCCGCAGGCCCGGGTGGGCCCGTCGAGCGGGCGTGCGCCGGGCCGTGTTCAGGCGCCGGGGACCGTCTGGTGCACCTGGCGGAGGAAGGCCGCGTTGTCGGGCGTCCGGCGGACCTTGTCCAGTACGGCTTCGAGCGCGGCCCGGCTGTCCCGGCCGTGCAGGGCGCGCCGCAGTCCGCGTACCGCCGTCAACTCCGCCTCGGATAGCAGCAGTTCCTCACGTCGCGTGCCGGAGGGGGCGATGTCCACCGCCGGGAAGATACGGCGGTCGGCGAGCGCGCGGTCCAGGCGGAGCTCCATGTTGCCGGTGCCCTTGAGTTCTTCGAAGAAGAAGTCGTCCGCACGCGAACCGGTCTCCACCAGCGCCGTCGCCAGGATGGTCAGCGAGCCGCCCTCCTCGGTCAGCCGCGCCGCGCCGAAGAGCTTCTTGGGGCCTTGGAGCGCCGCCGCGTCGACGCCGCCGCTCAGCGTGCGCCCGCCGGGGCCCGCCGCGTTGTTGTGGGCGCGGCAGAGCCGGGTGAGCGAATCGAGGAGGATGACGACGTCCTGTCCCTGCTCGACGAGCCGCTTGCCGCGCTCCACGGCGAGGTTGGCCAGTGCGATGTGCTCCTTCGCCGGGCGGTCGAAGGTGGAGGCGAGTACGTCGCCCCGCACGGAGCGGCGCATGTCCGTGACCTCCTCGGGGCGTTCGTCGAGCAGCACCACCATGAGATGGCACTCGGGATGGTTCGTCGCGACGGCCGCCGCGAGCTGCTGGAGCAGCACCGTCTTGCCGGTCTTCGGCGGGGCGACGATCAGACCGCGCTGCCCCTTGCCGACCGGCGCGATCAGGTCGACCAGGCGCGGTGCGGGCCCGCCCGCACGGGTCTCCAGGCGAAGCCGGTCCCGGGGGTGCAAGGGCGTCAGCTCGTGGAAGTGCGGGCGTGAGCGAAGGGCTTGCGGGGGCAGCCCGTTGACGCGATCGACGACGGTGAGCGTGCCCGGCCGGTCGCAGCCGCCCGTCACGAAGTCGCCCGCGCGCAGCCCGTACCGGCCGATCAGCGCGGGTGGGACGCGGACGTCGCCGGGGGCGGGGTGGCCGTGCGGACCGCGCAGCAGCCCGTGCCCGCCCTGTGAGGTGTCGAGGACACCGGCGGCGGCGACGGGGGCGTGCTGGGCGGATACGGGGCGTTCGAGTGTGGTGGTCATGGGAGCGTCCTTTCGGGGACGGAAGAGAGCGCGGGCCCGGCGCGGGCGGCGGGAGGCGGTACGTACACGCCTCGACGTGCACCACGTGCACCGGTGTCCCGACGAGCGGGGATCGCCTCGCGGCGCGCGGGCCACGGAGGTGGCGGACCGGATCGACGCGTGCGGGAAGGAAAGAGGAAGTGCTGCTCGGGAAGAGCTGAATCGCGGGTCGTGAACCGACAGATGCGACAGCGGTGAAGAGAAAACCGGCACCGGCGTCCCGACGGGGACGTACACGAGTGGTTTCTCGGAGAGTACCACGACGAGCGGCCGGAGGGAACAGGGTCGACCGCCGGGCGGGCCCGGAGCGCACGGGGCCCGGAGCGCGCGGGGCAAGGAAACGCCGGAGCCGTCGCGCGGGCACGTGTCCGCGCGACGGCTCCGGAAAGCGGGCGCCCCCGCAGGTCCGTCAGATCCTCGTCCGGGCCCCGACGGCCACCGTCACCCGCCCCCGGAGCCGCCCCGGAACGCCGCGAGGATCTCCTCGGCGGCCAGAGTCGCCGTCAGCCCGCCCTCGCGGACCCGCCGTTCCAGCTCCGGTGCGCGCGCCCGTACGTCCGGGTGGGAGCGCAGGCTCTCCAGCAGCTCGTCCCGGACCATGCTCCACGTCCAGTCCACCTGCTGCTCGCTGCGCTTCGCCGCCAGCCGCCCCGTCGAGTCCAGCAGCGTGCGGTGCTGCTCCAGGCCCTCCCACACGGTGTCCAGGCCCGTCGCCTCACGGGCGCTGCAGGTGAGGACCGGAGGGGTCCAGGCGGCGTCGGCGGGGTGCATCAGCCGCAGGGCGCCGGCCAGTTCGCGCGCGGCCGAGCGCGCCTCGCGCTCGTGCGGGCCGTCCGCCTTGTTCACCGTGATGACGTCCGCCAGCTCCAGGACGCCCTTCTTGATGCCCTGGAGCTGGTCACCCGTACGCGCCAGGGTGAGCAGCAGGAAGGTGTCGACCATGCGGGCCACCGCGGTCTCCGACTGGCCGACCCCGACCGTCTCCACCAGCACCACGTCGTAGCCCGCGGCCTCCATCACCACCATGGACTCGCGGGTCGCCTTCGCCACCCCGCCCAGCGTGCCCGCCGAGGGCGACGGGCGGACGAACGCGTGCGGGTCCACCGCGAGGCGCTCCATCCGGGTCTTGTCGCCCAGGATGGAGCCGCCGGTACGGGTCGACGACGGGTCCACCGCGAGCACCGCGACCCGGTGCCCCAGCCCCGTCAGCAGGGTGCCGAGCGCGTCGATGAAGGTCGACTTGCCGACCCCGGGCACCCCGCTGATCCCGACCCGCCGGGCCCGGCCCGCGTGCGGCAGCAGCCTGCTCAGCAACTCCTGGGCCAGCACCCGGTGGTCGGGGCGGGAGGACTCGACGAGGGTGATCGCGCGCGCGACGAACGCGCGCTTCCCGTCGAGCACGCCCTTGGCGTAACTCTCGATGTCGATCGTCGGGGCCATCGGGTCAGCGGCTCACAGCTCGTGCCCGAGTGCGGCACCGAGCCGCCGCACCAGGTCGTACGCGGCGTCCGGGATGACCGTGCCCGGCGGGAAGACCGAGGCGGCGCCGGCCTCGTGCAGGGCCTCGACGTCCTGGGGCGGGATCACCCCGCCCACCACGATCATGATGTCCTCGCGCCCCTCGGCCGCCAGCTCCTCCCGCAGCGCGGGAACGAGCGTGAGGTGACCGGCGGCCAGCGACGAGACGCCCACGATGTGCACGTCCGCCTCGACCGCCTGCCGCGCCACCTCGGCGGGCGTCTGGAACAGCGGGCCGACGTCCACGTCGAAGCCCAGGTCGGCGAAGGCCGACGCGATCACCTTCTGGCCGCGGTCGTGGCCGTCCTGGCCCATCTTCGCGACCAGGATGCGCGGGCGGCGGCCCTCCGCCTCCTCGAAGGCCTCGACCAGCGCGCGGGTACGGTCCACCGACGGGGACTCTCCTGCCTCTTTGCGGTACACCCCGGAGATCGTACGGATCTGGCCGGCGTGGCGTCCGTACACCTTCTCCAGGGCGTCCGAGATCTCGCCCACGGTCGCCATGGCGCGTGCCGCGTCCACCGCCAGCGCCAGCAGGTTGCCCTCCAGGTCCGGACCCGGGGCGCGGCCCGCCGCCTCCGTCAGCGCGCGCAGCGCGTCCTGGCAGGCGGTCTCGTCCCGTTCCGCCCGCAGGCGGCGCAGCTTCTCGATCTGCTGGGTGCGCACGGAGGAGTTGTCGACCGAGCGGACGTCGATCTTCTCGTCGGTCTCCACGCGGTACTTGTTGACGCCGATGACCGGCTGGCGGCCCGAGTCGATGCGTGCCTGGGTCCGGGCGGCGGCCTCCTCGATCCTCAGCTTGGGGATGCCCGCGTCGATGGCCTTCGCCATGCCGCCGGCCGCCTCGACCTCCTCGATGTGCTGCCAGGCCCGCCGCGCCAGGTCGTACGTCAGCTTCTCCACGTAGGCGCTGCCGCCCCACGGGTCGATGACCCGCCCGGTGCCGGACTCCTGCTGGAGGAGCAGCTGCGTGTTGCGGGCGATGCGCGCCGAGAAGTCGGTGGGCAGCGCGAGCGCCTCGTCCAGCGCGTTGGTGTGCAGCGACTGGGTGTGCCCCTGGGTGGCGGCCATCGCCTCCACGCAGGTGCGGGTGACGTTGTTGAACACGTCCTGCGCGGTCAGCGACCAGCCGGAGGTCTGCGAATGGGTGCGCAAGGAGAGGGACTTGGGGTTCTCCGGTTCGAACTCCCCGACCAGCTTGGCCCAGAGCAGCCGGGCCGCCCGGAGCTTGGCGATCTCCATGAAGAAGTTCATGCCGATCGCCCAGAAGAACGACAGCCGGGGCGCGAACGCGTCCACGTCAAGACCCGCGTCCCGCCCGGCCCGCAGGTACTCCACCCCGTCCGCCAGGGTGTAGGCCAGCTCCAGGTCGGCCGTGGCCCCGGCCTCCTGGATGTGGTAACCGGAGATGGAGATCGAGTTGTAGCGCGGCATCTTCCGCGAGGTGTACGCGAAGATGTCCGAGATGATCCGCATGGAGGGGCCCGGCGGATAGATGTAGGTGTTGCGGACCATGAACTCCTTGAGGATGTCGTTCTGGATCGTCCCGGCCAGCTTCTCCGCCGGCACGCCCTGTTCCTCGGCGGCCACGATGTACAGCGCCAGCACGGGCAGCACCGCGCCGTTCATCGTCATCGACACCGACATCCGGTCCAGCGGAATGCCGTCGAAGAGCTGGCGCATGTCGAGGATCGAGTCGATCGCCACGCCCGCCATGCCGACGTCCCCGGTCACCCGGGGGTGGTCGCTGTCGTACCCCCGGTGCGTGGGCAGGTCGAAGGCGACGGAGAGCCCTTTCTGACCGGCCGCGAGGTTGCGCCGGTAGAAGGCGTTGGACTCCTCGGCCGTGGAGAACCCGGCGTACTGACGAATCGTCCACGGCTGGTTGACGTACATCGTCGGGTAGGGGCCGCGCAGGTACGGGGCGATGCCCGGGAAGGTGTCGAGGAAGTCGACGCCCTCCAGATCCGCCTCCGTGTACAGCGGCTTGACCGTGATGCCTTCGGGGGTCTCCCACAGCAGGTCGTCCACCGAGCTGCCGGTCGACTCCTTCACCGCGGCCCGCCAGCGGTCGGCCGGGGGAGCCGGGGGAGTGTCCGCGTCCAGGGGGACGGCGGAGAAGTCCGGGACGGGGCTCGCGGGGCTCCCGGCTGCCGAGGGTGTCTCGGGGTTCTGCATCACGCCACTCCCAGTCGGTCGAGTACGGAGGAGAGCACGGCGACGGCGTCGCAGCCGGCGAAGACGTGGCCGTCGACCCCGTCCACCTCGCCGGGGCGGCCGGCGAGCAGTACGCGGCCGGCTCCCGCGGCCACCAGCGCCGCGGCCACCCCGGCCGCCTCCTGCTCGTACACCGCGTCGGAGGAGCAGAGGCAGGCGATCTCGGCACCGGACGCGGCGAACGCGTCGGCCACCGTCGCGGCGTCCACGGTGACGGGCCGGTGGATGGTCTCGATGCCGCCGGCCTGGAAGAGGTTCGCGGCGAAGGAGGCCCGGGCGGTGTGCGCCGAGGCGGGGCCGAGAGCCGCCAGGAAGACCTTCGGGCGGGCTCCCGTGGTGGCGAGATGGGCGTCCGACCGGCTCCGCAGCGCTTCGAAGGCCTCGTCGCGGCGGACCTTCGGCAGGCCGCCGGAAGGAGCGGCGGGTGCAGCTTCGCGCTCCACCGGGTGCTCGTCCAGGTGCGGGAACTCGCTGACCCCCGTCACCGGCTCCTTGCGGCGCGCCAGGTCGCGGGAGCGCTTCTCCCAGGCCGCGGCGAGCCGTTCGGCGACCAGACCCGAGGCGGTGGCCGCCTCCAGGCCGCCCGCGCGCTCGATCTCCTGGAAGAACGCCCAAGCGGCGACGGCCAGTTCCTCGGTGAGGCTCTCCACGTACCAGGAGCCGCCCGCCGGGTCGACGACCCGGGCCAGGTGCGACTCCTCCATCAGGATGGTGGAGGTGTTCCGGGCGATCCGCCGGGCGAAGGCGTCCGGCAGCCCGAGCGCCGCGTCGAAGGGGAGGACCGTCACCGCGTCGGCGCCGCCGACCCCCGCGCCCAGAGCGGCCAGCGTCGTGCGGAGCATGTTCACCCAGGGGTCGCGCCGCGTCATCATCACCGACGAGGTCACCGCGTGCTGCCGCTGGGCACCCGCGCCGGGCGCACCGCAGACCTGCGCGACCCGCGCCCACAGCCGGCGCGCGGCCCGCAGCTTGGCGATCGTCAGGAACTGGTCGGCGGTCGCCGCGTAACGGAACTCCAACTGCGAACAGGCCGCCTCGACGGACAGCCCGGCGGCGGTCAGCGCCCGGAGGTACGCCACCCCGGTGGCGAGCGAGAGGCCCAGCTCCTGGGCCGCCGCGCCACCGGCCTCGTGGTACGGCAGCGCGTCCACGCTCAGTGCCCGCAGCCCCGGATACTCCCCGGCGCACCGCGCGGCCCACTCGACGGCGGTGGTCAGATCGGGCGTGTCACCCGTACGGGCCGACCCGCCCAGCGGATCGATGCCGAGCCCGCCACGTACGGCCTCCGGGGCGACACCCCGGTCCGCGTACAGCCGCACCAGCTCGGCCGCCGCCGCGCCGGAGTCGCCCCCGGCGTCGAGAGCCAGCGGCGCGAGGTCGAGGAGGACGCCGTCCAGCGCCCGGTCCAGCCCGGTGACCGGTACACCGCCGGGGCCGCCGACACCGAGCCAGAGCGAGGTGACGCCGTTCTCCAGATCGGCGAGCAGGGCCTCGTTGAGCCGGACCGGGTCGGTCAGCGCGTGGCGCTGCCGTACGTCCCAGCCGCCCGCCGCGTTTCCGGCGGGTCCGCCGCCCCGGGTGAAGGGCGCGAAACCGGGCAGACCGGCCGGGGGCGCGCCGTTGCGGGAGGTGTACAGAGGGCGGGTGGTGAGCCCGTCCTCCAACGTCGTGGACAGGGCTTCCAGCGCGGCCTCACCCGTGACGTCCTTGCCCGACTTGCGCAGCACACCCTCGACGAGGGTCTGCCACTGCTCCGGGGAGGCGTCAGCGAACTCGGCGGCCAGGGGGAGCCCGTCAGCAGGCAGGACCGTCATGCCCAGATGCTAGGGCAGTCCGGCGGGGGACCAGCAGAGGATTCCGCTGTGACCTATCCCTCTCCGGTGCGCGTCCGGGCGTGCACGCAGCGTGTCGCGGGACAGCCGGCGGAGCGGCCCGGTCGGCCCGGTCGGTCCACGGTTCCGCGTCGGGTCCCGTCGGCGGCGCTCGCCTTTCCCGTGATCTTCATTCGATCGGTTGATTCGACCCGTGCCCGGATCGGGACCGGGTCTTCCGCCCTCGGCGGCGCGCCCGGCGTGGGCCGGCCGCGACGGTGCGGACCGGGGCCGGGGCGGCTCGGGGCGCGTGCGGGCCGCCTTCCGCGGGGGGCGTGCGCGGGCCGCGTTCCCGTCGCCGAAGAGCCGGTCCGCTCCGGCGTTTTCCGTTGTCGAATCGCCTCTGACATGCGACGTTGACACTTAAATGCGTGAAACGTCGGGAAAGAGGCAGTTCATCGTGCAGACCGCCCGGGCCGTCCCGGCCACCACCGTCGTCAATCTGCGGGATCTGGGCGGTATCGCCCTGGGCCACGGCCAGCGGATGCGGCAGGGGATCCTCCTGCGTTCGGGCCAGCTGAGCGAACTCGATCCCGAGCACGACATGGCGGTCGCCGCCCTCGGCGTCCGTACGGTCGTCGACCTGCGGACCGCCGACGAGCGCCACTGGGCCCCGGACCGGCTGCCCCCGAGAGCCAGACTCTTCGTCGCCGATGTGCTGGGCGGCAATCCCGGGGTCGCCCCGGCCCGCCTCAGGGCCCTGCTCGCCGACCCGGCCGCCGCCGAGGAGGCGCTGGGCGGGGGCCGGGCGGAGGAGGTGTTCGCGCAGACGTACCGTCAGATGGTGCTGTCCCCGGGAGCGTCGGCCGCCTACCGCGCCTTCCTGGAGACGGCGGCGGACGCTCCGGCCCGGCCGGTGCTCTTCCACTGCACGGCGGGGAAGGACCGCACGGGCTGGGCCACCGCGGTACTGCTGATGATCCTGGGGGCGTCCCGGGAGACCGTCCGGGCCGAGTTCCTCGCGGTCAACCCCGCCGTGCGCCTCGCTTTCGCCCCCTCCGTACAGCGCTTCCTCGACGCGGGAGGCGATCCGGCCATCGCCTCCGCCGTCATCGAGGCACGGCCCCACTACCTCGACGTGGCGCTGGACGCGATGGAGGAGCGGTGGGGCGGGCTCGACGGCTATGTGCGCAGCGGGCTGAGGCTGCCGGAGCCGGTGGTCGACCGGCTGCGCCAGGAGCTGACAGTCCCCGTCGGCGTACCGGTCTGAAGCGCGCTTCAGGCGGTCGCGCTCCGCGTCCGGGGCTCCGCCTGTGCGCGCTGGTCGGCGGCGATCGTGCAGGCGACGCGTACCAGGGCGGCGACGGCCGGTGAACGGGCGTCCTGGGGCCATGCGACGGCCAGGGTGCAGTCGGGAAGGTCGCTGACCGGCCGGTAGGCGACCCCGGGGCGCGGGTTGCGCCGGGCGACCGAGGCAGGTGCGAAGAACACGGTGGTGCCCGTTTCGACGAGGTTGAAGATCTCCGACAAGTTGGAGGCCGGGCTCGTCGCCCCGGGTCGGTGCGGCGCGGCGCGCCCCGCGTCGGCCGGCGTACCGTCGGGGAGGTTCCGGCCGGCCAGGTCCGCCAGGCACAGTCGGGTCCGGGCGGCCAGCGGGTCGGTGGCGGCCATGGCGACCAGGACCGGCTCGGTGATCAGCGGCTCGCTGTCCAGCCCGCGGTCGTCCATGGGGCAGAGCACGAGTGCCACGTCGGCCAGACCGTCGCGCAGTGCCTGGGGTTGTTCGCCGAACCCTCCGAGGACCAGTTCGGGAGGCAGTGCCGTGGGATCGGCGCTGTAGGCGTCCAGGATCCGCGGCAGGAGGCCGCCGTCGATGTCGGCCTTGAGCGCGATGCGCAGCCGGGGTGAGGCGCTGCCTGCGTGCCGAGCGCGGTGAGCGGCTGCGGTGACCGCCTCCAGGGCGGTTCTGGCGTCCCGCAGCAGGACCTCTCCGGCGCCGGTGAGTCTTACCTGCCGGGTGGTCCGCTCGAACAGCGTCACACCGAGCTGCCGTTCCAGTTCCCGGATGGTGCGGGACAGCGGGGGCTGCGCCATGCCCAGCCGGGCGGCGGCGCGCCCGAAGTGCAGTTCCTCCGCGACCGCGACGAAGTAGCGGAGCTGTCGCACCTCCGGATCATTCATACCACCAGGGTATCAATCGCGATCACATCGGTCCTTCACCTGCGCCGTCGCACCGCGTTCACTCGAAAGTGACCAACCGGCGACCCCGGGGATCGCCGTCGACCGCCACGCATGGAGGCACTCATGATCGTCATTACTACGCCGACCGGTGATATCGGCCGACAGGTCCTGGACCGCGTTCTGGACAGCGGGGAGTCGGTCCGGGTGATCGTCCGAGACCCCTCCCGCCTCCCGGAGCACGTGCGTGCGCGGGTCGAGGTGGTGGAGGGGTCCCACGCCGACGGGGATACGACCGCGAAGGCGCTGGAAGGAGCCGACCGGCTGTTCTGGCTCGTGCCCCCGGCCGGTTTCCGCGACGCCGGCCCCGCCGGGAGCTACTACCGGGACTTCACCCGCGCCACGGCCCAGCGGGCCGCCGACCGGGGCGTACGGATGGTGCACGTCACCTCCCTGGGCCACGGCTACCAGGACGAGGCCGGACTTCTGTCGGCCGCGCTCGACATGGACGAGCTGATCGCGAGTACCGGCGTGCGGCACCGCGCCCTGGCACTGCCGTTCTTCATGGAGAACCTGCTCAATCAGACCCAGCCGATCACGGAGCAGGGGGTGTTCTCCATGGCGAACACCGCGGACCGGCCGCTGCTGACCGTCGCCACCCGGGATGTGGCTGCCACGGCGGCGGCGCTCCTGCTGGACACCGCCTGGAGCGGACAGGCCCGCGTTCCGCTGGTCAGCCCCGACAGCCTGACCCCCGACGCCATGGCCGAGATCATCTCCGAGACCCTGGGCCGCACGGTGCGCTACCAGCAGGTCCCGCTCGCGGACTTCCGGGCCCGCATGGTGCAGCACGGCGCGAGCCCGGCGCTGGCCCAGGACATGGCCGACATGGTCAACGCCCAGAACAACGGAATCTACGACGCCGAACCCCGCGACCCGGCCTCCGCCACCGGATTCCGCCAGTGGTGCCAGGACATCCTCAAGCCGGCCCTCCACTCCTGATCGGCGGGCCGGTCGGTGCCCGGCGCAGCCGCCCGGGCATGTCTGCCCGGGTCATGCCCGCAGATCCTCCGTCACGGGCAGGCACTCGGCGAGCAGGTCGACGACGTCGCGCCAGGCTCGCTGCGCGTGCTGTGGGTGGTAGCCGACGCCGGGGACCACGGGGTGGCCGACCGGTGGGTGGTGGAAGGCGTGCAAGGCGCCGCCGTAGACCGTGGGGCGCCAGTCGACGCCCGCGGCCTGCAGCTCAGCGGTGAACGCGTTCCGTTGCGCGGGCGCCATGATCGGGTCTTCCGATCCGACCCCGGCCCACACCGGGCAGCGAATGCGCGCTGCCTCGCCCGGTCGGCCCGTGGTCAGGGCATTGACTGCGCGGCCCAGCGCCCGTCGTGAAGGCCGAAGGCCAGCGCCACGTATCCCAGCTCGGCGAGGGCATCGGCCCGGCGGCGCTCGACGTCGCTGACCCCCATGCCCTCCGGTCCGAGCAGCACCGCGGGCCGGCGGTCGGCACCGGCCGGGAGCGCGAGATGCCCGATCATCGTCAGACCGTCGGCCGGATACTCGACCGTACGCGTCGCAATCGTCGTCATGGGACCGGACTGCAGTGATCATCGAGCCCGGTCCGGCCGGTGTTCCGCCGCTGGCAGAACAGCGCGGGCATCCCTCGAAATGCGGTGAGGGCTCACCGGCTGGATGTGCTCGGTCAGGTACGGCGAGATGTGCGCCGGGTCCTCAGCCGTGCCGACAACCCTGCGGGGCGCTCCGTATCCACGCCGAGGCGCGCGGGCGGGGAACGCCCCAGCGGCCGGGAGGCACGCGGACATGTGTCCGTGTTCCTCCCGGCCGCTCGTGTTCCGGGGCCGGGGGCCGGAGTTCGGCCCGGGGCCGGGCTCCCGGTGGGCGGACCCGGGTGGGTCAGACCGCCAGCAGCCGGTCGGTGAGGTCGCGGTAGTGCTGGAGCACGATCCTCAGCTCCTCCGTCCGCTCGCCGTTCCGTCCGCCCGTGCCGTCCGCCCGCTCCTCGCTGCGCAGCGCGGTGCTCCGCTCCGTGAGTGCCTTGACCAGGTTCTGGGTGACCGCGTCGAGGGTCTCGCCGGCCTCCCGGACTGCGCGCCGCGGGTCCTCCACGAAGTCGCTGACCGCGTGCCGCATGCGCCGCTCCAGCTCGTCGTGGTCGGTTCCCCCGAGCAGGGCCCCCTCGTGATCCCGGCCGTTCACGGCGGACCCGGAGGTGCGGGACGTGGCGCTCGTGCCGAGGGTCTCCCGGTGCGTTCCGGCACGGTCCGTACGATCCGCGCGGTCCATGCCCTCCGTACGATCCGTGCGGGCCGCGCGGTCCATGCCGTCCGTGCGATCCGTACGATCCGGGCGGTCCACGCCGCCCGTACGGACCGTGCTGTTCGAGCGGTCCATGGGGGTCGCGCGGTCCGTGTCCCGCTTCGCGCCGAGGGCGCCGGTGCGATCGGAGTCCGCCGTCTTCGTCGCCGTACTCGTACCGTCGGCCGTGCGGTCGGCGCGGTCCGTCGCGAGGTTCCGGTCGGCGTGGTCGGCGCGGTCGGCAGGGTTCCCGGCGGTCCTGGGGGCGTGTACGGGCTTGGGGCCCGCGGCGCTCTCCGGGACGGCACCGGCGGCGGAGGGCTCGGGGGCCGTCGTCCGCGTCCGGTCGTCCGTGCGGCGGGCTTCCGCCGCCCTGTCGGACCGTTCACCGTCGGTCCGCTCGCCGTTGATCCGTTCACCGTTCGTGGAAGATCCGTAAGTCATGACGTCACACTTCCCTTCGCGTGGTGCTGCTTCCTCATGTCCGTGGCCCGGTCCCGTCCGGCCGGTCCGGCCGTCCGCTTCCCGAGCAGTGCGTCGAAGAGCGCGTGGGCCTCGACGAGGGCCTGACGCAGGTCCTCGGTGCCGCCCGCACCGTCGCGCGCCGTGTGCACGCGGCGGTAGGCGTCGACCTGCGCGGCGTGGTGGACCGACAGGGCCTCCGCGCGGTCCTCGACACTGCCCGCCTCCGGGAAACCGCGCTCCCGGGAAAGCTCGTCGAGAAGGTCACCGGCCTCGGTGACCGCGTCCTCGGGAGCGTCGACGAACCGCTCCTGAACCCGGGTCCAGCGCGCCGTGTACCGCTCCCGCGCCTCGTCCGACAGCGGCCGCTCGCTGATCGACCCGTGCCGCTTCACCCGCTCTTCCAGTTCCTGCTCGGCGAGCTTGGTGTCTCCCTGGTGACGGGCGAGCACCCGGTCGTACTCGGGTCCGAAGCGGCGCTTCAACCCCGCGCCGCCGGTCGCCCGCCCGCGCAGGAGGAGCCAGCCGGCGATCGCCGCGAGGACGACGACACCGACGATGATCAGTACGGTCGTCATGATCGCCGCTCCCCCCGTTCGCTGTCCGATCCGCAGTTCTCTCGCACAGTGGTCAACTCCCTCCGGTCCGGGCTCCGGCCGGTTGATCCGGCCGAGCGGGGTGCGTGAAGTCGTGTACCCCCGACCAGCAGTTCGAGACAGTGCCGATTCGAACAGGGGCGCTCCAGGTATCGTGGAAGGGTCCTGGCCGGAGTGCGGAAGAGGTGTCCCGTGACCGAACGGAAGCCCCCTGGCGTCAACTTCGACTCCTGGGTGGACCGGCAGATCCACGAGGCCGAGCAGCGTGGCGACTTCGCCTCCCTGCCGGGCTTCGGCAAGCCGCTTCCCGGACTGGGGCGTACCTACGACGAGGACTGGTGGATCAAGGAGAAGATGCAGCGCGAAGGACTGTCGGTCCTGCCGCCCGCCCTCGCTCTGCGCAAAGAGGCGGAGGACGTCCGTCGCGCGGTCACCGAAGCGGTCTCCGAGCGCCGGGTGCGGGAACTGCTGGACGCGATCAACGAGAAGATCGACGAGGCCGTACGGATGCCCCCGCCCGGCCCGCCGCTCAACCTCGGGCGCTTCGACGTCGAGAAGACCGTCGGGGAATGGCGCGCGGCACGGACCGGTGGCCGGGACGACGAGGGCCGGCCCGCCTGAAAGCCCGACGGCCGGGCCGCTTGTCCGGCCGGCACGGAGCATCTGTGGCCATCCGGCGTGCCAGTCTGATCGTGGCTGCCCACCACTCCGCCCCAAGATCTTCATCAGTCTTCCAGAGGTCGAACAAGACACGGTTTGCCACAACGCGCTTTTGCCCAACGCGCTTTGGCCACAACGCACTAAAGACAGTCCGGTGATCTCTGGGCTACGCTGACCCCGCACTCGATGGGGGCCTTGAGGCCCCGTCCCACCCTGCGTCCGCCGTCACCCGCGGCGCGGGTCGCTCTTTGTTCTCGCAGCGTCCGACGGACTTTCGAGGAGGAGTCACACATGCCGAACTCATTCTCTCGTTTTCTGAATGACGAGGAACTGAACAAGGTGCGCGACCTCTACCTGAAGGCGCTTCAGGAGGTCGAGCAGGCCGAGGCCGAGGTCGAGGAGCCGCAGGAGAAACCGGCCGATTCCGGCAACGCCCAGACCACCAACGAGGTCTGAACTCCTGTGAGCCCATCCGTCGCCGGCTACGACGCCGAGATCCTCGCCTCCTCATACGCGCAGGACGGCGTCGCGACGACAGGCCCCCTGAACTGCCGACCCGGCGACGGAGGTTCGACTGCATGACCGACCTTGACGTGTGGACGCCCGATTCTCTGCGCCGGCTGGACCCGGAGGATCTGCCCGATGTGGCGGCGCGGGTGCGCGAACTGCTCGTCAGCAGCGTCTCCGCCGGCGGCGGCCACCTGGGATCGAACCTGGGTGTTGTCGAGTTGACGATAGCGCTGCACCGGGTCTTCCGCAGTCCCGAGGACGTCATCCTGTGGGACACCGGTCACCAGGCCTACGTGCACAAGATGTTGACCGGGCGGGCTTCGGCCTTCAAGTCGCTGCGCGAACTGGACGGACTGTCCGGTTACCCCAGCCGGGCCGAGAGCCCGCACGACTGGGTGGAGAACTCGCACGCCGGCACGTCCCTGTCCTACGCCGCCGGGCTCGCCACCGCCTTCGCGGCTCGCCCGGCCGACCGTCACCGGCGGGTGGTGACCGTGACCGGCGACGGCTCGCTCACCACGGGCATGGCGCTGGAGGCGCTCAACGACATCGGTGACCGCGGGCTGGACGTCACCATCGTGCTGAACGACAACAACCGCAGCTACGCACCCACCACCGGCGCGCTGGCGCGGCACCTGCAGGACTCCCGGCCGGGTGTGGCACCCAGCGTCTTCGAAGCGCTGGGCTTCCGCTGTCTGGGACCCGTCGACGGACACGACCTGGGCGCTCTGGAGAGCGTTCTGGCCGACGCCGGCGCGGAGCGCGGCCCCCTGCTGGTGCACGTCAGGACCCAGAAGGGCCGCGGCTACCGGCCCGCCCTCGATGACCGTACCGAGCACATGCACGGCGTCGGCCCCTTCGACACCGACACCGGCCGCCAGTACACGCTGCCGCAGGGCCGGGTGTCGGCCGGTTCGGTGCTGGGCCCGTGCCTGGTGGAACTCGCCGCCGAGGACCCGGACCTGGTGGTGATCACGCCTGCCATGGGCGGCCCGTCGGGACTCGACGTCTTCCAGGAGCGCTACCCCGACCGTTTGTTCGACGTCGGGATCGCCGAGCAGCACGCCGCGGGGCTCGCCGCCGGACTGGCCATGGCCGGGCGGCACCCCGTGCTCTCCATCCACTCCTCCTTCCTCAACCGGGCCCAGGACCAGCTGCTGTTCGACATCGGGCTGCACCGGTTACCGGTCGTGGTGGTCGTCGACCGCGCCGGGATCACCGGCGGCGACGGCGCCTCGCACCACGGTCTCGGGGACTTCGCGCTGCTGCGCCAGATACCCGGGATGGCGATAGCGACCCCGTCGACCGCCGCCGAGATGCGCGGTCTGCTGCGGACCGCATTGCGGCACCCGGGACCCGTCGCCATCCGGTACGGGAAGGCGATCGACGACCCCGGGCCGCCGCAGGGCGGCGACGGGGTGACCGGGCCGGACGACGACCTGACGGCCTGGCAGGTGGAACCAGCCCCCGGCGGCGTCCTGGTCATCGGCGCCGGCGACCTACTGCCCTGCGCCACCGAAGTGGTCGCCCGACTGCGCGCCGCCGGAGTGCCGGCCGGGTCGGCCAACGCCCGCTGGATCGAACCGCTCGACGCGCGACTGTCCGCCCTGGCCGGAGAACACCGGATGGTCGGGGTCATCGAGGACCACTGGAGCCGCGGCGGTCTCGGCGCCGCAGTGCGCGAGTACCTCGCCGACGAGGACGTCGACACCCCGGTACGGGTGTTCGCAGTGGCCCACGACTATCTGCCGCACGGCTCCGTACCGGACCTGAGGGCCGCCTGCGGACTCACCCCGGACCGGATCACCGCCGATCTGCTGGCCCGCTGGACGGCCCTCACGGCGGGCGGCGGCTCCCTCCCGGGGTGAGGTCCACCGGGGACCGGCCCGCTGACCGGCGCCCAGCCCGGAACCCCCGACTGCAGCTTCCCGACCCTGTCTCCTCCTGACCGTCCCCCGACGGGAGACCCCCGATGACGTCCTGCCCGCCTCCGCCGTCCGTCACGACGCTCGTCGAACGGCTGCGTGCCCACGCCCGGAACAGTCCCGGCAAGACAGCCTTCCGCTTCCTCGGCGACGGAGAGAACGTCACGGACTCCCTGACGTACTCCCAGCTCGATGCGGCAGCACGCGCGTCCGCCGCACGGCTGGAGGCACTGGGCGAACCGGGCAGCAGGGCCGTACTCGCCCACACGCCGGGGCTGGACTTCGTCGTCGACCTGCTCGGCTGCTGGTACGCAGGGTTCGTCGCGGTGCCCGTCTACCCGCCGGTCGGCCGACGGGAGATCGACACCGCCCGGGACATCGCCGCCGCGACCCGGCCGGTGGCCGTTCTCACCGATCTGCCGTGGGCCATGGAGGAGATCACGGCCAGGACGCCCGATGCGGTGGTGCTGGGCCCGCTGGACCGTGCGGAGCAGGCGCCGGGCGGCTGGAGCGCGTCCGTGGTCGACACCGAAGCGGCCGCGCTGCTCCAGTTCACCTCGGGCTCCACCGGCACCCCGCGCGGGGTGGTCGTCAGCCACCGCCAGCTGGTCGCCAACCAGGGGCGGATGACGAAGACGTACGGGCAGGACGAGCACAGCGTCGTGGTGAGCTGGCTGCCGCTGTACCACGACATGGGCCTCATCGGCTCGGTGCTCCACCCGCTCCACCTGGGAGCCACCTGCGTCCTGCTCTCGCCGCTGTCCTTCCTGGAGAGCCCGGTCCGCTGGCTGCGGGCCCTGTCCCGCTTCGGCGCAACGATCAGCGCGGCACCGAACTTCGCCTACGAGCTGGCGGTGCGCAAGGTAGGGCAGGACGACCTGCGCACACTGGACCTCTCGACCTGGCGGACAGCCATCAACGGTGGTGAGCCGGTACGGCCGGAAACCGTCGTCTCCTTCGCGGCGCACTTCGCCGCGGCCGGCTTTCGCCCCGGCGCGATGACACCCAGCTACGGGCTGGCGGAATGCACCCTGCTGGTCTCGGCCGAGAGCTCCGCCGACGCCCCCGGCACATCGCCGGTCCCGGGCGGCGAGGGCGAGACGGCGGTCAGTTGCGGCGCCCCGCCCGCATCACTGTCGATCGTCGGGCCGGACGGCACGCCGGTCCCCGACGGCGAGTTGGGCGAGATCTGGATGACCGCTGCCGACCCCAGCATCGGCACCGGGTACTGGGAGCAGCCCGTCGCCACCGCCGAGCTGTTCGCGGCCCGGACGGCGGACGGCGAAGGACCGTATCTGCGCACCGGGGACCTCGGTTTCCTGGCGGGCGGCCGACTGCACATCGCCGGGCGCTCGAAGGACGTCATCGTGGTGCGCGGACGCAACCACTTCCCTCAGGACATCGAGTCCACGGTCGAGCAGGCGTGCCCGGCGATCAGGAAGGGCTGCGTCGCGGCCTTCGCGGTCGGCGCGCGGCTGGTCGTGGTGGCCGAGGTCCGGGGCGACACCGGCCCCGACGAGCTGTCCGCGGTCCGTGCCGACGTGGCCCGTCGGCACGGTCTGCGCCTGGACCACCTCGTCATCGTCCTGCGGGGGACCATTCCCAAGACGTCCAGCGGCAAGATCCGCCGCCGCGCCTGCCGGGACGCCTACCGTTCCGGCACCCTCCAGACGGTGTCGCCGCTGTCCCCGGTGGCCGGGGCGGACGGGGGCGCCGTGGTTCCGGCCGACGGGCCGGACGCCGCTCTCCTGGCGCTGCTGGGCGAGGTGCTGGGCGTGCCGGACGCCGCCGGCCTCCCCGGCGGCCGGACGCTGGCGGAACTGGGGATGGACTCTCTGCGTTCGGTCCAGCTCCAGCACGCCCTCCAGGAGCGGTTCGGCCGCACCGTCCCGCTGGAGGAACTGCTGCACGACGCCACGGTGGGTGGTCTGGCGGAAGCGGTACGCGCCGGCGCGCCCGGCCCGGGGCCGGACCCGGCGGACGGGCCGGACCCTTCACCCGGCGCCGGGAGCACGGCCGCAGGCCCCTGCCCCGCCGCAGGCCAGGACACTCCGTCCGGCCAGGGCACCACCCCCGGCCGGGAGCCCGCGCCGACGGCTTCGGCCGGGCAGCAGGCGCTGTGGTTCCTGGAGCACTCCTCCACCGGCGGATCCCGCTACGCCGTGACGCGCGCCGCGCGGCTGCGCGGCGGCGTGGACGCCGAGGTGCTGGCCCGCGCGGTGCGCGAGGTGATGGGACGGCACGAGGCACTCCACGCCCGGTGGACGGTGACCGGCGGCCGGGTGACCGCCGACCCGTCCGGCGCGCCCGTCCCCGAACTGGTCGTCCTGGACACCCCTGCCGACGGCCTCGACGCGCTGCTGGCCGCGCACGCCGCTGCCCCGCTCGACCCGGAACACGGGCCGCTGTTCCGGATCACCCTGATCCGCCCGGAAGGACAGGACCCCGTCCTGCTGCTGGCGGTCCACCACATCGCCGCCGACCTGTGGTCGCTCGGCCTGCTGCTCGCCCAGACCGGAGAACGCTACCGCGAACTGGCGGGCGGCGCGGACGGCACGGTCGGCGCCCTGGCGCCCGCACCCGGCATGTCCGAGATGGTCGCCGCCGAACACCGGCTGCTGACCGGGCCTGCGGGCGAACGGATGCGGGACGAGTGGATCGACCTGCTGGCCGACGCGGCGGACAACGAGCTGCGGCTGCCGCTGGACCGGCCGCGCCCCGCCACACGCACCTGGTCGGGCGCCCTGTTCCGGCTGCCGTTCGGCACCGCTCTGAGCGAACAGGTCCTGGCCACCGCCCGCCGGCTCGGCACCACGCCCTTCGCGGTACTGCTGAGTTGTCACGCGGTCCTGCTGGCCCGGCTGTCCGGCGAGCGCCGGTTCGTGGTGGGCGTACCGACCGCCGTGCGCCCCGACGCCCGTTCCGGCCAGGTGGTGGGCTACTGCGTGAACACCCTGCCGTTGCCGCTGGAGGTACCGGTGGAGGGCTCGTTCGCCGGACTGGTCAGCGACACCGCCGCCCGCTTCCGGCGGGCCCTGGCCGCCCGGCAGTATCCGCTGCCGCTCATCGCCGCCGCGGTCCGGCCGGTCCGGGACGCTGCGCGGGGCCCGCTGTTCGCCACCATGTTCGGCTGGACCGCGACACCGCCGGGCGCCCCGGACGGACTGTCCGCGCTCGCGGAGGAGATCCCCGGCCGCACGTGCCGGGTGGGCGGTCTGGTGCTGGAAGCCGTACCGCTGCCGCACACCACCGTGCTGGCCGACCTCGACGTCAGTGTCGCCGAGTCCGACGGCGAACTGATCCTGGTGCTGCGCTACGCCACCGAGGTACTGGATGACGTCACCGTGGAACAACTGGGCGAGCGGTTGTTGAGGGTGGCCGCGGCGGCGACGGCGGACGAGGACGTCCCGATCGCCGCCCTGACCGTCCTGTCGGACGAGGAACGCACGCGGCTGGCCGAGCTCACCGTGGGCCGCGGCCCACGGCCCGAGCCGTCACGCACCATGGCCGACTGCTTCGCGGACACCTGCGCCGCCCACCCCGATGCCCCGGCCGTGGTCTCGGCGGCGCGCACGGTCACCTACTCCCAACTGGGTGCGGAGGTCGCGGTGGCCGCGGCCCGGCTGGCCGGCGCCGCCGGTTCCGGCGCGGGGGCCCCGGTCGGCGTGCTGCTGCCGCCCGAGCCGCGGTTCGTCACCGCTCTGCTGGCCGCCCTCACCGCCGGCTGCTGCGTCGTGCCGCTGCTGCCCGCCTTCCCGGACGACCGGCTGCGGTTCGTCGCCTCGGACGCCGGGGTCGCCGCGGTCCTCACCGACCGCGCCCACGCGGCCCGCGCGGCCCGGCTGGCCCCTGGCCGCCCGGTGGTCGTGCTCGACGACCCGGCGCCGCCGCCGGCCGTACGCGTCCAGGGCCCGCCGAGTGCCGGCACCCCGGCCTACGTGGTCCACACCTCGGGCACCACCGGTACCCCGAAGGGCGTGCCGATCACCCACGCCAACGTGCTGCCGCTGCTGCTGTGGCAACGGGAACGGTTCGGTCTGGGACCCGGCACGCGGCTCCCGCAGACCCTGTCGCTGAGCTTCGACTTCGGCCTGCAGGAGGTGTTCACCACCGTGCTGTTCGGCGCCGCGCTGCACTTCCCCGACCAGGCCGAGCGGCTGTCCGCCCCTGGCTATGCCCGGTTCGTCCGGCGCGAGCAACTGACCATCCTCTACCTGACGCCGACCTTCGCCGCCGAACTGGCCGCCGCGGGCGTCGACATGCCCTCCGTACGCACGGTGGTGCTCGGCGGCGAGATGCTGACCTACGAGGCGCTGCGGGCGCTGACCGCACTCGTGGCGCCGGACGCGGTCTTCGTCAACGGCTACGGGCCGACCGAGGCGAGCATCAACTGCTCGATGCGCTTCGTCGACGCCGAGGAGGCGGGCACCGGCAGCGGCATCGTGCCGGTGGGGCCGCCGACCGGCCGCTCGCAGGTCGGTGTCCTCGACCCCTGGGACGACCCGACCGTGCCGGGCGGCTTCGGTGAGGTCGTCATCGGCGGGCCGGGAGTGGCCGCGGGCTACCTCAACCGGCCCGGGACCGAGGGCCGGGCCTTCACCACCGGGGCGGGCGGCGCGCGCCGGTACCGCACGGGCGACCTCGGCCGCCTGCAGCCGGGCGGCGACCTGGTCCTGCTCGGGCGGCTGGACGACCAGGTCAAGATCCGCGGCTTCCGGGTGGAGCCGGAAGAGGTGCGGGCCGTGCTGCTCCGGCACCCGGACGTCCTCGACGCCGTCGTGGTGGTCGAGGGGGACGGGAACCGCCGGCGGCTGGCCGCGGGCGTGGTGCCGGGGCCCGGCTTCGGCGTCCACGCGCTGCGCGCCTGGGCCGCCGAGCACCTGCCCGGACACGAGGTGCCGACCCGGATCGTTCCGCTCGACACGCTGCCGCGCACCGCGCACGGCAAACTCGACCGGGCCCGGCTGGACGAGTGCCTGGCGGCGGCCGCCCCCGCGCCGGCACGCGGCGTGCCCCCCACCCGGGCGGTGGAGCGCCGGGTCGCGGCGGTCTGGCAGGAGGTGCTGGACGTCCCGCGCGTCGGGTCCCACGACAACTTCTTCGACCTGGGCGGCCACTCGCTGCTGGTGGCGCCGCTGGTCTCCCGCCTCGAAGAGGAACTGGGTCTGCCCGGGCTGCCGTTGATGCTGCTCTTCGAGTTCCCCACGGTCGCCGAACTGGCGGCGCGTCTGGAGATCCTGCTCCACACCGGAACTCCGGACGACACCGGCCGCCCGGCGGTCGCCGGCCGCACCCGGCGGCGCGGCGCCCAGCACATCCGGATCACCTTCGGTTGATCCACGTCCCCCTTTGCCCGGACCGACTCTGGAGCGCAGTTGAACGGTCAGAAGCAGAACGACGCGATTCCCGCCGACATCGCGGTGATCGGCATGGGCTGTCGGTTCCCCGGTGCGGACAGCCCGGACCAGTACTGGCAGAACATCCGTGAAGGCGTCGAATCGATCCGGTTCTTCGACGACGACGAACTGCGGGCCGCCGGTGTGCCCGCCCAGATGCTGGCGAGCCCTCGCTACGTGCCGGCGTCCGCGGCCCTGCAGGAGGCGGAGGACTTCGACGCCGACTACTTCGGGTACGTGGCCCGCGAGGCCGAGTTGATGGACCCCCAGCACCGGCTGTTCCTGGAGTGCGCCCTGTGGGCCATGGAGGACGCGGGCTACGATCCGGCCCGCTACCCGGGGCTGGTCGGCGTCTACGCGGGCTCCACCATGAACACCTACCTGTTGGTGAACCTGGTCGGCAACCGCCGGATGCTGGACGCGGTCGGGGACCACGCCACCATGATCGGCAACGACAAGGACTACCTGGCGCTGCGGGTCGCCTACAAGCTCAACCTGCAGGGGCCGGCCGTCGCCGTGCAGACCGCCTGCTCCACCTCCCTCACCGCGATCCACCTCGCCGCGCAGGCGATCCTGGCCGGTGAGTGCGACATGGCCATCGCCGGCGGCGCCTCGCTGCGGATGCCGCACAACGCGGGCTACCTCCAGAACGCCACCGCGTCGCAGGACGGCCACTGCCGCAGTTTCGACGCCGACTCCACCGGCAGCGTGGTGGGCAACGGCGCCGGAGCTGTCCTGCTCAAGCACCTCGACGACGCGTTGCGCGACGGTGACCACATCCACGCCGTGATCGCGGGCACCTCAATCGGCAACGACGGCCGGGCCAAGGCCAGCTTCACCGCGCCGGGCGTCGACGGCCAGGCCCGCGCCGCCGCCGGCGCCATCGCCTCGGCCGGCCTGACCGCGGACGTCATCGACTACGTCGAGGCGCACGGCACCGGCACGCCGCTGGGCGACCCGATCGAGGTCGCCGGCCTCACCAAGGCGTACCGGCTCACCACCGACCGCGCGAACTACTGTGCCCTCGGCTCGGTCAAGCCGAACATCGGGCACCTCGACGCCGCCGCCGGGGTGGCCGGCTTCATCAAGACCGTCATGTGCCTGAAGAACAAGTCGATCCCGCCGGTGCTGCACTTCCGCACGCCCAACCCCGAGATCGACTTCGCGGCCGGCCCGTTCTACGTGCCGACGGAGCTGCTGCCGATGGAGGGCGAGCAGGGACGGCCGCGCTACGCCTCGGTGCACTCGCTCGGCATGGGCGGTGCCAACGCCCACGCCGTGCTGCGCGAGGCCCCCGAACCGGTGCCCGGCACGCCGGAGCCCGGCAGCCAGCTCGTGGTGCTCTCCGCACGCAGCGGGCCGGCCCTCGCCGAGCGGCTGGAGCAGACCGCCCGCTGGATGCGCGAGCACCCGGGGGCCGTACTGGCCGACGTCGCCTACACCCTCCAGGTCGGCCGGACCGAGCACGAGTACCGGGCCAGTGTGGTGGCCCGGGACCTGGCCGACGCCGCGAGCGCCCTGGGCGCCAAGGGCTCCGGGCGCATCCGCAGCTCCGAGACCGCGGACGAGGCCGGTTCCCTGGTCTTCCTCTTCCCCGGCCAGGGCAGCCAGAGCGTCGGCATGGGAGCCGAACTGCACCGCACCGAGCCGGTGTTCCGGGACGCGGTCGACGAGTGCCTGGCCCTGATGCCCGCCGAGGTCGCCGACCGCCTCCGGCCGCTGCTGCTGACCCGCCGCGACCCCTCGGCCGACGGTCTGACCTCCACCGACCTGGCCCAGCCCGCGCTGTTCACCGTCGAGTACGCGCTCGCCCGGCTGCTGATGTCGTACGGCCTGGAACCCGCGGTCATGCTCGGGCACAGCATCGGCGAGTACGTGGCCGCGACCCTGGCCGGCGTCTTCAGCCTGCCCGACGCGCTGTCGGTGGTGGCCACCCGCGGCCGGCTGGTGGCGGCCCTGCCGGGCGGTTCGATGCTCGGAGTGCCGCTGCCCGAGGCCCGGGTCCGTGAGCTGATCGGCGACCAGGAACTGTCGATCGCCGCGGTCAACGGCTCGGCGCTGGTGTCCGTCGCCGGGGAGCACGCGGCGGTGGACGCCTTCGAGGCCCGGCTGCGCGCCGACGGCGTCGTGACCCGGCGGCTCCGGGTCTCCCACGCCTTCCACTCCGCGATGCTCGACCCGGTCCTGGCCGACTTCACCGCCGAGGTGGCCAAGGCGGCACTCAACCCGCCGGCGATCCCGGTCGTCTCCGGCGTCACCGGGCGGCCGCTGACCGCCGAGGAGGCCACCGACCCCGCCTACTGGGGGCGTCAGCTGCGCGAGGCCGTCCGGTTCGCCGACGGCCTGCGGGAGGCCGTGGCGCCGCCCGGCAGCGTCCTGATCGAGGTCGGCCCCGGCCGCCAGTTGTCGGCGCTGGCCGGTAACGAACTGGGCGCGCGCAGCGCGCCGGTGGCGACCCTGATGCCCGGCGCCGACCAGCGGGGCAGCGAGCAGGCGGCCCTGCTCGACGGCCTCGCCGAGCTGTGGCACCAGGGCGTGCGCATCGACTGGCAGCGCACCCATGAGCACCCCCGCCTGCGGGTCCCGCTGCCCACGTACCCCTTCCAGCGCACCCGGTGCTGGATCGACCCCGCTCCGGACGACGGGTCCGCCGCGCCGGAGGCGGCGCCGCGCGGGCCGCAGGAGTGGATCCACCGGCCCCGCTGGGTGCAGCTGCCGCGCGAGACGGCCGGGGCCGCGGGCCGCACGGCCGCACCGGGCGCCGTCCTGGTGCTGGCCGACCGGTCCGGTGTCGGTGCGGCCCTCGGTGAGCGGCTGACCGCTCTGGGCGGCCGGGTCACGCTGGTGGACGCCGGCGCCGACCCCGCCGCCGCACTGCGGGCGGCGCTGGCCGCGCCCGGCTCCCGCCCGGACGCCGTGGTGCACCTGCGGGCGCTGGACGCCGCCCCTGGGGACGGCGTCGAGCAGGAACAGGCCCTCGCCCTGCAAACGTTGCTCGACCTGCTGCCGGCCGGCGGGGCCGAGCCGCCCCGGCTGCTGTATGTCACCCGCCACGTGTTCGATGTGACCGGCGAGGACCCGGTGCGGCCGGGCCTGGCCACCGCGGTCGGCTTGTGCCGGGTCGTGCCGCAGGAGACCTCCTGGGACTGCCGGGTGGTCGAACTCGACCCGCGCGACCCCGGCGAGCGCCTGTCGGAGACGGTCGCTGACCTGGTCGCCGAGCTGGACGACCAGGCGACGCATGCCTCCCCGGTGGCCCTGCGCGGCCGCAACCGGTTCGTCCGCGCGCACGTCCGGGTGGACGTCGGAAACCAGGCCCCGGCCGCGCACGGCGCCCATCTCCTGGTCGGCGGCCTCGGCATGATCGGCCGGACCCTGGCCGCGGAGATCCTGTGCGACCCCGCCGCCCGCGTGGTGCTCTACGACCGTGCCGATCCCAACGCACTCGCCCCGTCGGCGCGGCGGCAGCTGGAGGAACTGCGCGCGCTCGGCGGCGACCGGCTGACCGTGCGCAGGGGCGACGCAGAGGATGCCGCGGCGCTGACCGCGGCGGTCCGGGAGGCGGCGGCCGCGGACGGCCGTCTCGCCGGAGTGGTCTACACCCCGGGCATGTCCGTCTTCGAGGGCATCCGGGCCGTGCTGGACTCCTCGCCCGAGCTGTTCGCGCAGCACATGGCCACCAAGATGACCGGGCTGCACGCGCTGGACGCGGCGCTGGACGGGGTGGCGTACGACCGCTGCCTGATCGTCGGATCGCTCTCCAGTCTGCTGGGCGGGGTGGGAGGCGGTGCCTACACCGCGGCCAACTGGTACGCCGACACCTATGTGGCGCTGCGCAACCGGACCGCGGCGCGCCGCTGGCTCAACGTCCAGTGGGAGCACTGGCGGGAGGCCGACACCCCCGGGCTGCGGGACGCGGCCGACTGCGGGCCGCAGGAGGCGAAGGAGCTGTACCGCCTGCTGACCGCGGCGGGCGGCGACGGACCGTTCACGGTGTGCGCGGCCGACCCCGACGTGCGCGAGGCGCTGGCCCGGCAGGCCGAAGCCGGCTCCGGCGTGGTTGCCGCGCCGGCCGGCGGCGGACCGGCGGGAGCGTCGTCCGCCGGGACGGCCAAGGGACGGCCGAAGATGTCCGTGCCCTTCGTCGCGCCGCGCGACAAGACGGAGGAGTACGTCGCGGGCCTGTGGCGCGACCTGCTCGGCATCGACGAGATCGGGGTCCGCGACAGCTTCTTCGAGCTGGGCGGGCAGTCCCTGCTGGCCATGCAGCTGGTCGGGCGGCTGCGTGACGCCCACGGGATCGAACTGCCCCTCGGCGAGATCTTCCAGGAGGCCACCGTGGCCACGATCGCCCAGCTGATCCGGGCCGGCGGTGAGACACCAGCCGGCGGCCCGAAGGCCGCCGCGGGAGAGGAGCCGGCCGTGGACGTGGGGGTCGGCGAGGTCGCCTCGGCGGAACTGGAGGCGCTGCTCAACGAGATCGAGGGGCTGTCAAGCGCCGACATCGAGGCCGCGCTGGGCACCGAGGGCGAGGAGAACGCCTGACACCCGCCCCCGGGGGCGGGCCGACCGGGCCGCGGGGTGGACGAAGCACCTGCTGAGCGACTCCACCCCGCGTCCGACGCGCTTGCGCTCCGCGGGCTGGGCCGTGTCCGACCATGCGCGTCGGGTCAGCGGGTGGTGTCCGGTGCGGTGCCTCGCAAGGCGGAGGACCGCCCCGAGTACGGGATGTACCCGGGCGGTCCGACAACGCCGCGAGGCGCCGTGCCGGGGATCGCCCGCCCGGCGGGAAGGGGCAGACACGGCCTACCGGCCCGGTCCGCTCCGGGGCAGCCGCCGGCGTACCAGCGCGGTCAGTTCGCGCTGGTCGCCGTGGACCAGGAAGTGGTCGCCGGCCAGTTCCACCTGCTCGAAACCGGCGGAGGTCTCGGCGCGCCAGCCGTCCACCATGGCCTCGGTCAGCGTGCCGTCGCCCTGCCCCCGGACGGCCGTCACCGGGACCGGCAGCGGCGCGCGGTCGGAGCGCACGTAGGTCTCGGTGCAGGCCAGATCCGCCCGGAAGGTGGGGAGGACCAACCGCATCAACTCGGCGTTGGCCAGCAACTGGGGCGGGGTCGCCGCCAGTCGGGCCAGCACCGTGATCAGCGCCGCGTCCGGCAGCCCGTGGACCGGCGGCGTGTCGAACGACTCCTGGGGCGCGCGGCAGGAGGCGACGAACAGCCGGTCCGGGGCGCGCAGTCCGCGCTCGACCAGCCGGTGGGCCGTCTCGAAGGCCAGCAGCGCTCCCATGCTGATACCGAACAGCGCGTACGGCCGGTCCAGCAGCGGGACCAGCTCGGCCGCGAGCCGGTCCGCGAGCCGGTCCATGCGGGCCACCGCGGGCTCGTGCAGGCGCTCCGCACGGCCGGGCAGCTTCACCGGCACGGCGTGGACGTCCGGCCCGAACTGCTCCTGCCAATCCCGGAAGACGGCCCAGCCGCCTCCCGCGTACGGCAGGCAGAACAGTCTGGTCGCGGCGTCGCTCTCCTCGGCGGCGTAGGGGAACCAGGGCGAGCCGGACAGCTGCGGACCGGCCCCGGCGGCGCCGGTCATCGTGCCACCTCCGACAACCCGGGCAGGTCCGCGACACGGGTGGCGGGTGCGGCGGCCAGCGTCTCCACGGTGTGCCGCAGATGACCGCACAGGCGTTCCACCGCGGCGTCCGGGAACCGCGTGGCGTACTCGATCCGGCCGGTCAGCCCGTCGTGCCCACGGTTCCAGGAGAGAGCGAGGTCGTGCTTGACCTCCACCGGCGGCAGGGGGTGGACGCTCAGCCGCAGGCCGCCCAGGGACACGGCGTCCATGGGCGCGTTGTTCTGTACCACGGCGACATTCCCCAACGGGCTGCGACCACCGCCGCGCCGGGGCAGTGCCGAGACCAGCCGGGAGAACGGCAGGCCGCTGTGGGCCAGTGCGTCGGCCACCACCTCGGCGGCGCGCGCCAGCAGCGTGTCCATCCGGTCGTCGGGGCCGACCCGCAGACGCAGGACCACCGTGTTGACGAAGCAGCCGATCAGCGCGCGGCCTTCGTGGCCGCGCCGGTCGACGGGGGTGGTCAGAACAAGGTCCTCCTGACCGCTCGTCCGGTACAGGGTGGCTGCCGACGCCGCCACCAACCCGGTGAACAGGCTCGAACCGTGGCGTGCGCACAGGCCTTCCAGCGCCTTGGCCGTGTCCTCCGGCACCTGCAGCGTCAGCTCGCGGCCCGCCCACTGCCGGCCGACCGCCGCGCCCTGCGTCGGCCCGGACTGCCGCGCCGGTCCGGTCGGTGCGAACCCCCCGCCCGGCGCCGGCGGCCGGGGCGGCTCGCCGCGGCCGGGCCACTCGGCCAGCGCGGACAGGTCGATCCGGTCCGGCGCGCCGTCGAGAGTGGTGAGCCAGTGCTCCAGGGCGCCCGGCGGCACAGTGTCCTTCGCCGCGAGCGCGAAGTACCCCTGGGGCAAAGTGACCGGGGAGGGCCGCTCGCCGGCCGCCAAAGCCGGGTAGAGCACGCCGAGTTCGGCCAGCAGCACGCCCAGCGAACCGCCGTCGGAGACGATGTGGTGCAAGGTGATGACCAGCACCCGCTCCTCGGGGCCGGTGCGCACCAGCAGGCAGCGCCACACCGGCCCCCGGTCGAGCCGGAAGGGCGTGACCGCCTCCTGCGCCACGATCCGCGTCGCCTCCTGCCCGGGGTCGGGCAGCGCGCTGACGTCCTCCACCCGCCACGGCAGACGCAGCGCGTGCGGTGGTTCCACGAACGCGCGCGGGACGCCTTCCTCGTCGGCCGGGTAGCGGGAGCGCAGCGGTTCGTGACGGTCCTGGATCCGCTGGAGCGCCTCGCGGAGCAGGTCCTCGTCGACCGGCCCGGACAGTCTTACGGCCGCCGGGTTGTGGTAGGTCGAGGTTCCGGGGTTGAGCTGCTCGAAGAGCCAGATCCCGAACTGCGTCGCGGACGGCCGGCAGGGTCCGGGTGACGCGCGCTGCGCCAACCGGCGTGTCAGCAGAGCCCGTTGGGCCGTAGTGAGTCGTTCCAGGCGTCCGGCCAGGTCGTTGCCCGCGCCGCCCACGGACGCGGAACCGGCTCGTGCTTCCCCTGCCATCTCGTCCCTCCCAAGCGTCGGATGACAGAAGACCATGGCACACATCGAGCGTCCAGAGGCCCTGTCGAGCGCTCTTGACGGCGGAGTGCCCCGTGTAGATCCTTAGGTGATCGCCGACGCTCCACCTGACCCGCGCTGTCACTCATCCGGCTCGCTGTTCCGTGCGTCCGCTTCCGCGGCCGGTACCACAATCCCTGCCGATGCGGGACCGCATTCCGGCCGGCCGTCTCAGGAGGCATCCTCGCCCGTGGTGGAAATCGACGCCCGTATACGTGCCCTGTCCCCGCAGCAGCGTCGGTTGCTCCAGGAACGGCTGGCTGCCCGCAAACAGCCTCCCGCGCCGCCCGGACAGATTTCCGCCCCGGCCCGTTTACGGCATGGCGGGCAGCCGTTGAAGTGGAGCCTGTTCTTCTTCTCGGCCGGCGGTGACCACACGACCGCCGAGCACTACACCTTCCTGCTGGACTGCGCCCGCTTCGCCGACCGCAACGGCTTCGAGGCGATCTGGCTCCCCGAGCGCCACTTCGACTCCTTCGGTGGCCCCTACCCGGCGCCGGCGGTCCTGGCCGGCGCCGTCAGCGCGGTCACCGAGAAGGTGGGGATACGGGCCGGCAGCGTCGTTCTCCCGCTGCACGACCCGATCCGGGTGGCCGAGGAGTGGGCCGTCGTGGACAGCCTGTCCGGCGGCCGGACCGGGGTCTCCTTCGCCTCCGGCTGGCACCCCAACGACTTCGCGCTGGCCCCCGACGCCTACGCCGACCGCCGGGACCGGACGGTGCAGGGCATCCGGCAGCTGCGCGAGCTGTGGCGGGGCGGCAGCGTCGAGCGCCGGGACGGCGCCGGCAGCCTCATCGAGATCGGCACCCTGCCCCGCCCGGTGCAGCCGGAAATCCCGCTCTGGATCACCGCGTCCTCCTCGGAGGAGACCTGGCGCACCGGCGCCCGTGAGGGACTGCACGTCCTGACCGCCCTGCTGGAGCAGAGCCCCGCAGAACTCGCCGGGAAGGCCGCGCTCTACCGCGACGAACTGCGCGCCGCCGGGCGCGATCCGGACGAGCACGCGGTCACCGCGATGCTCCACACCTTCGTCGGTCCCGATCAGGAGGCCGTGCGGCGCACGGTCCACGCCCCCCTGGTCGGCTACCTGCGCTCGCACATGGAGCTGTTCGCGAAACTGGCCAGCAGCCAGGACGTGGCCATCGACCCCGCCAAGGTGAGCGCCGCGGACCGGGCGGCCCTGGCAGAGCTGGCCTTCGGACGCTACTTCACCACCAACGGGCTGTTCGGGACGCCGGAGTCCGCACTGCCCAGGGTCCGCGAACTGGCCGCTTCGGGCGTGACCGAGATCGCCTGCCTGGTGGACTTCGGTGTCCCGCCGCAGGAGGTGCTGGCCAACCTGGTGCACCTTCAGGAGTTGCGGCAGGCCGCGGAAGCGGCCGGCGTCCTGGCCCTCGGCGGCGCCGGGGCGCGGGCGTGAACGACACCGCCGAGCGTCTGCGGACGCTGTGGGACGAACTGCTCGGCCAACCGGTCGGCGCCGAGGGCCTCGACTTCTTCAGCCTGGGCGGACAGTCGCTCATCGCCACCCGGCTGGTCGGCCGCATCGCGGAGGAGTTCGGCGTCCACCTCCGGCTGCGGGACATCTTCGACCATCCCACCCTGGCGAGCCTGGGCGTGCTGGTCGCCGCCGCCCGGGAGCGTACGCGGGAGACCGCCGCCCGCACCGCGGACGACGCGCCCGCCGGAGGGCCGGTCCGGCTCGACCACCCCCCGCTGTGCTCCTACAGTGCTCCGCTCGCCCTGCTCCAGGAGCGCTTCTGGAAGGTCGAACGCGCGCTGCCGGAGGCGGCGTTCTTCAACCAGGTCATGCGGGTGGACCTGACCGGGAATCTCGACCCACGCCTGCTGATGTCCGCGCTGCGCGGCACCGTCCGCCGGCACGACGTCCTGCGCGCCACCCTGGACGAGGGCCCCGACGGCCCCCGGCAGACCGTACGCACCGACTTCACCGTGCCGGTCCGGCAGCGCGAGTACGGCGACCTGGACGAGGCGGCGCGCGAGGAGGTGATCCGGCGGGCCGCCAAGGCCGAGGCCCGGCTGCCGTTCGACCTGGTCCGCGAGATCCCGCTGCGGTTGAGGGTGCTGCGCTTCACCGCGACCCGCAGCGCGGTGCTGGTCGTCACCCACCACATCGCCTTCGACGGCTGGTCGCGCAACCAACTGGTGGCCGACGTCGCCGCGCACTACCGGGCCCGGGTCGAGGGCACCGCCGCGCCCGAGCCGCTCGCCTTCACGTACACCGACTTCGCGGCCTGGCAGGTGGCCCACCGGGCTGTCGGGGGGACGGACGCCTCCCGCGCCTACTGGCTGGACCGGCTGGCGGCGCCCTACCCCGACCTGCGGCTGCCCGGGGCGCTGGGCGGTGACGACGAGTACCGCAGCGCCACGCAGCCCGTCGCCGTGCCCGCCGCGGCGCTGGCCTCGGTCGCCCGGCTGGCCCGGAAGGAGAACACCACCGACTTCACGGTCCTGCTGGCGGTCTTCCTGCTCGCGATGGCCTCCCGCAGCGGCGCACCGGAGACGATGGCCGCCATCCAGGTCGCCAACCGCCGCTGGCCCGGAACCCAGAAACTGGTCGGCCTGTTCGCCAACACCCTGGTGCTGCGCACCCCTGTCGACCCCGCCGCCCCCTTCGACGCGTACCTGCGGACGGTCAGAGCGACCCTGCTGGAGGCGTTCGACCACCAGGACGTCCCGCTGGAGGAGGTGGTCGACGTGCTCCGGGAGCGCGACGGCATCGACCCCGCCGACCTGCTCCAGGTGGGCTTCGCGCTCCAGGAGGCATGGGTGCCCGAGACCCCGGTGCCCGGGGGTTCCCTGCGCCAGGCGTCCGGCCTGGCCGTCGGCGACGACCAGGAACTCGACCCCACCACCTTCGGGCTGACGATGGAACTGCGCGTGGACGGGCCGGCGCTTTCCGGATACGTCACCTACAAGGCCGACCGCTACCCGCCCGAAGCGATCAAGGAGCTGGTCGCCGCCTTCGACGGCATCCTGCGGACGGTCACCGAAGAGCCGTGGACAGCGGTCGGCTCGCTCGTCGCCGGGCAGGCTGCCCTGTGACCGGCGCCTGCGTGCACCACCTGGTCGCGGAACACGCCCGCCGCCGGCCCGACGCCGTCGCGCTGCACGCGCCCGGCCGGACCGTCGGCTACCGCGAACTCCTCCTGGCTGCCGAGCGGGTGGCCGCCGGACTGCGCTCGGTGGGCGTCGGCCCCGGATCGCTGGTGGCGGTCTTCGGTCCGGCCACTCCCGAACTCATGGCCGGGATACTCGGAACGCTCACGGCGGGCGCCGCGTGGTTGCCGCTCGGCCTCACCGACCCGCCGCAGCGCACCCGGGCCCTGCTGGAGCAGGCCCGCCCCGACGCGGCGCTGTGCGGGCAGGAGGAGTCCGCCGAGTGGGACCTGCGGTCCGGCCAGGACACGCCCTCGGTCGTCCTCGGGCCCGACCTGTGGTCGGGTCCCGCCGGGCCGGCCGACGTCCCCGTGCAGCCGGACGACCTTGCCTACGTGATGTTCACCTCCGGCAGTACGGGCGTGCCGAAGGGAGTCGAGGTCACGCACCGCAGCCTGGTCAACTACTGCCGCTGGGTGGCCCGGGCCAACCGGGTCGACGGCGGTGTCGCCCTGCTGCCCGCCACCACCCGGCTCACCTCCGACGCCTGTCTTCAGCAGGTGATCGCTCCGCTGACCCGCGGCGACGCGGTCTGGCTGGTGGACGAGGGCCTGCGGCTCGATCCGGAGCGCCTGCTGGGCGAACTGGCCGCCCGCCCGGGCGCCGGACTGCACTGCGTGCCTGCGCTGTGGGAGGAGCTACTGCTCGTCCTGGAGTCCGCCGCCGTCCCCGTACCCGCCCTCTCCAGCTTGTTCCTGGGGGGCGACCGGGTGCGCGAGGACCTGTGGCTGCGCACCCGCCGGCTGCTGCCGCACTGCGCGATGGCCAACGTCTACGGGCCCACCGAGGCCACCGTCCAGGCGACCGGCGGCTTCCAGCCGGCCGGCGCCGAACTGACCGTCGGGCGGCCGGCCGACAACGTCCGGGTGCTCGTCCTGGACGACACCGGCCGCCCGGTCCGAGCGGGAGACGAGGGCGAAGTGCACCTGGGCGGCGTGTGCCTGGCCCGCGGGTACCGCGGAGCACCCGCCGAGACCGCCGAACGCTTCACCGGCACGGGAGCCGACCGCCTCTACCGCACCGGCGACGTGGGCGCCCTCCTGCCCGACGGCACGCTGCGGCTGCGCGGGCGGCTGGACGACCAGGTGAAGATCCGCGGCAACCGCGTCGAACCCGGCGAGATCGAAGCCGCCCTCGCGGCGCTGGACGGCGTGGGCCGTGCCGCGCTGGCCGTCGCCTCGGACAGCCGCGGCGCGGTCGTGCTCGCCGCGGGTGTCGAGTCCGACCGGGTGGGCCCGGACCTGTCCGACGCCCTGCTGGCCGAGCTGGCCACCCGGCTGCCCGGCCACTTCGTGCCGGCCGCGCTGCGCGTCTACGACCGGCTGCCGCTGCTGGCGAACGGCAAGGTGGACCGGGCGGCCATCGCCGCCGAGGCGTTGCGGCAGGACCCGCCGCCCGCCGGGCCGCAGATGTGGGGATCCGCGCTGGAGGAGCAGGTCGCCGAGGTCTGGAACGGGCTGATGGACCGGCCCGCGACCTCTCCCGACGACGACTTCTTCGCGCTCGGCGGCCACTCCCTGCTCGCTGTCCAGGCGGCCGGCCGGCTGACGAGGAGGCTCGACCGCGCGGTGGACATCGGCGTGATCTTCGAGCACCGCACGGTCCGCGCGGTGGCAGCGGCCATCGCCGGCCTGCCGCGGCGCGAGGCGGACGGCCCGCGGCAGGACACCGACGCGCCCTGCCCGCTCTCGGTACAGCAGCAGGAGCTGTGGCGCACCGAGGAGTTCCTCGCCGGCACGCCCTTCAACACCGCGCTCCTGCCGGTTCTCATCGACGGACCGCTGGACGTGCGGGTGCTGACCGCCGCGCTCGGCGACGTGGTCGCCGCGCACCCGGCGCTCCGGGGCCGCGTGGTCCCCGGGACCGACGGCGGCGAGCCGACCCAGACGGTCGCCCCTGCCACGGCGCAGCCCTGCCCGGTGACCGACCTCGGCGACCTGGCCGCGCAGTCCGCCGAGAAGGCGGTGGTCCGGCAGGCCCGCGGCCTGCTGGCCGAGCCTCTCGACCCGGTGCACGGGCCGGTGCTCCGCGCCCGGCTGGTGCGGCTGGCACCGGACCGCTCGTACCTGCTGTTGGCGATGCACCACCTGTTCTGCGACGGAGTGTCACTCCACGTCGTGCTGACCGACCTCGCCGGGGCTTACCGCGCGCGGTTGTCCGGCGGCGTGGGCGCCGACCCCGGCGCCGCACCCGTGCACCTGCGCTACGCCGCGGGCCAGCGGGCACAGCTGGAGCAGGGACGCTACGCCGGCGACCTGGCGTACTGGGCCGCCAAACTGAGCCGTCCGGTGCCGGAACTGCGGTTGGGCCCCCTCCCCGCAAGCGGCGCCGACCCGTTCAGCTTCGTCACCGCCGACATCGCACTGGGCGCCGAACTGGCGCGCCGGCTCAGGGACTTCGCCGGTGCGCGGGGCGCTACGCCGTTCATCTGCCTGACCGCCGCCCTCGCCGCCGCGCTGCACGCCCGCAGCGCCCTTTCGCCGGTGCGGCTCGGCACCCTGACCGCCAACCGCGAGGATGCTGCCTGGGAACACGCGGTCGGCCTGTTCAGCACCACCCTGGCGCTGGATGTGCCGGTGGACCCGGCCGAGGACTTCGACACGCTGGTGGCCGCCGCCCGCGCGGAGGTGCTGGAGAGCTTCACTCACCAGCGCGCCCCGATGGAGCTGGCCTTCGACGCGCTGCCGCCGGGGCAGCCGCCGTTTCGCATCGGCGTGGCCTGGGAACCGCTGCGTCCGCCCCACCGGGTCGGCCCGACCCGCTTCGAGGTGCAGCGGCCCCCGGAGGGATCGCAGGCCGGCGTGCTGCCGTCGTCGACCGCGGTGTCCTTCGTCGTGCGCGAGGAGGGTGACGATGTGCGGCTCGCTCTGGAGGTCAGCAGGTCGGTACTGGACGAGAAACCGGCCCGGCACCTGCTGGAGGAGGTCCGGCTGGTGCTGGACCGCCTGCTGACGTCTCCCGGCGAACCGGTCGCCCGTAGCACCGGCGCACTGCGGTGACCGGAGCCGTCCACGGCCTGCGCGGACTCCAGGCCGACGTCACGATCGACCACGGGGCCGGCGGCGTGCCGACCGTCCGGGCCTCCTGCCTGTCCGACGGCTGGGCGGGCCTCGGCCACGCGGTCGCCACCGACCGCCTCTTCCAGCTCGACCTCCTGCGCCGCAGCGCGGCCGGCCGGCTGGCCGAACTCTTCGGCCCCTCGGCCGTCGCCCAGGACATCGCGCAGCGCCGGGCGGGGCTCACCGCCGCCGCCGATCGGGCACTGGGCGAACTGCCCGCCGACCAGCGGGCGGTGCTCACCGCCTACACCGACGGCGTCAACGCGGTGATCGCCACGGCACCGCCGCCGCTGGAACTGGAGGTGCTCGGCCTGGCCATGGAGCCGTGGCGGCCGCGCGACTCGCTGCTGGTGGCCCTGCTGCTGGCCCAGATGCTCAGCGGTGACGGCGAACACCACAGGATGCGCGCGCTGATGGCCGGCTCGCTGCCCCCCGATGTCGTCGACTTCCTGCTCGGCGAGTCCGACCCCTATCTCGTGGGGCTGGACGGCCGGCCGGCCGCCGGCAGGAAGGCCGACCCGCCGCTCCAGGCGCTGCGCGCCCTGCTCGCCGAGGCGCCGGGCCCGTCGGGCGGCGACCGCCAGGTCGTGGCCTCCGACGACCGCCCCTGGGGTTCCAACGCCCTGGCCCTGGCCGGCTCGCACACCACCGACGGGCGGGCGCTGCTCGCCAATGACATGCATCTGCCGCTGGGCGCGCCCACCCTCTTCCACCGGGCCGGCCTGCGCTGGCCGGGCGGCCGCGTGGACGGTGTGACGGTCCCCGGGCTGCCGGTCTTCGTCACCGGCGTCAGCACCTCGCTGGCCTGGGGGGCAACCCGGCTGGCGGCGGACGTGGTCGAGCTGGTCGAGGTGCGGCGCGCGCACCTGGCCACCCGGCGCGAACGGATCCTGGTGCTCCACGGCGACCCGGTCGACGTGGAGGTGCAGGACAGCCCGTGGGGACCGGTCGAGGGGCCGGGACCCGACGGTGTCCTGCTGGCCCGGCACTGGGTGGGCCGCGACCCGGGTGCCGTCGACCTCGGGCTGGGCGCGCTGATGACCGCCGGGGACGTCGACGCCGGTACGCGAGCCGCCCGGCAGTCCGGCGGCCCGCCGCTGAACGTCCTGCTGGCCGACTCCGGCGGTCGGATCGCCTGGACCGTCTCCGGCCGCTTCCCCGTGCGGGACGGCACCGGACCGGTCACGCCCGACCACGCCTGGACCGCCCACCGCCGCCCGCACGAGCTTCCGCACGTCACCGACCCGGCCTCCGGGCGGCTGGTCAGCGCCAACAACGGCGTCCGGGAACACCGCGAGGTCCGGGGCCTTGCCGCCAACCACTTCTCCGCCCGGCGAGCCGCGCGCATCGGCGAACTCCTCGACGCAGGTGGGACCTGGGACGAGCGCCGGCTGCTGGCGCTCCAGAGCGACACCGACGCGGAGTTCTACGCCTTCTACCGCGACCTGGCACTCACCGTCCTCACCGACCCCGTGACGCGGGCCGACGAGCAGCGCGGGCGGCTGCGCGAGGCGGTCCGTGCCTGGGACGGCACCGCCAGGACCGACGCAATCGGGCTGGCCGTGCTGGTCGCCTGGCGGGAACTGCTGCGCGAGTCGCTCTTCGCCGCGCTGCTGAGCCGCTGCGCGGCCCGGAACGAGGACTTCGTCTACTGCTGGCACTCGCACGAGTCCCCGCTGCGCGCGATGCTGGACGACGCCTCGCTCTTCCCCCCGCCGCACCGCGACCAGCGGAGCTTCCTGCTGTTCGAACTCGACGTGTGCGGCGGTTTGTTGCGCCACCTGGCGCCGGAAACCGGACCGGAGGCGCTGCGGTGGGGCGCGCTGAACCCCACCGGCATCCGCCACCCCATGTCGCGCCTCGCACCGGAACTGGCCCCGCTCCTGGACCTGCCCCAGGACGAGATGCCGGGCTGCCCGGAGTCGGTCTGCGCGGCGCGGCCCGGCTTCGGCCCGGCCGTGCGGCTGGCCGCGTCGCCCGGCCGGCCCGCGCAGGCGCTCCTCAACCTTCCGGGCGGCCAGTCGGGCGACCCGCGCAGCCCGTTCTACAGCGACCAGTTCGCCGCCTGGCTCACCGCAGCCCCCCGGCCGCTGGACCCGCCGCCGGCCGGCGGCGCCACCACGCGGCTGGTACCGATCCCGCCGGGAGAGGCATGACACTCTGGCCCTTCCAGTCCGTCGTGACGACCTCCGGTGACCGACCCGGCGGCGGGCGGCCCGACATCGTGCGCCGCGCGGAGGACCTGGGCAACGACGTGCACAGCCCGGTCCTGACCACCCGTGGAGCGGCCTCCCCGGACCGCCTGTCGGGGGAGGCGCCCCACCCTGGGCCTGGGGCCGGCCGGCTGCCGGCGGACCACCGGGGCACCGGCATCCCCTCCGGCCCCGGCGCGGAACGCCCGGCCCGGCCCGCGCTCGCCCCGGTTGCGGCTCAACCACGTGCTGGGGGGAGTGCACGGCCCTGCCGGACCCGCGGCCCGTTCCGGAGATCGTCGCCGAGACCAGGAGCGAGACCCCCGAACAGGTGAGGGACAACCCCGTCATGCGGATCGGCAGCGTCACCACCGCAGCCGGTCAGCCGGCACGGCGCAGGAACGCCGGGCGCCGTCCACCGTGACCGTGCCGGCCGACGCGATGGAGGCGTTCGCCCCCCGTCGTCGCCGCCCTGTCCGTCGCCTGACCGAACGACCGAGAGATCCACGAGGAGAAACGAGTGTCGGAAGCCTTTCGTCTCGACGGCGGACGCGCCATGGTCACCGGTGCCGGCCGCGGCATCGGCCGTGAGGTGGCGCTGCTGCTGGCACGCCAGGGCGCCCACGTCACCGTGGTCGCCCGCACGGCCGCCGATGTCGAGGCGGTCGCCGGGGAGATCCGCGGTGCCGGCGGCGCCGCGCACTGGATCGCGGCCGACTGCGCCGATCCCATGACCGCCGAACGCACCGTGGCCGAGGCGGCCGACCGGATGTCCGGGCTGGACATCCTGGTCGGCAACGTCGGCGGCTGGGGCGACGTGCCGGGCTCAGTGGGTCCGCTGGCCGGGGCCACCGCGGCGGCGATCGACTCCGTGTTCGGGATGAACGTCAAAGCCCCGCTGCTCACGATGATGGCCGCGGCCCGCGTCATGACGGCCCAGGGGACCGGCGGTGCCATCGTGTCCACCGCCTCCATCGACGGCCTGTTCCCCGCCCCGGGCGAGGCTCTGTACGGGGCGGCCAAGGCCGCCCTGATCAGCCTGACCGGCGCCCTCGCGTACGAACTGGGGTCCAGCGGCATCCGGGTCAACGCGGTGGCCCCGGCCCTCATCGAGACCGCGATGACCCAGCCGTGGCTGGCGGACGACGACGACCGGCAGGACCGTGCCTCCCTCTATCCGCTGGGCCGGTTCGGCCGCCCCGCCGACGTGGCGGCCGCGGTGCTCTACCTGTGCAGCGACCAGGCGGGCTGGATCTCCGGGGTCACCCTCCCGGTCCACGGCGGCCAGCAGGCCACCAGCGACGCCTTCCGCTGGGTGCGCGCCCACAACCCGGTGCCGCCGCACCGCCTCATCTGATGCCCGCCCCACCCGGGGCCGCACCCGTCTCCGCCGGGAGACAGGAAGGAGAACGATCGCATGCCCTCGCAGCCGCCCGGCCCCGGAGGTGAACGCCCCGCCCGGCACCGGTCGCCGCTCCTGGTGATGCTCGGGATGCTGCCGTCCCACAGCCTCCCGCTGGCCGGACTGCTGCTGTTCGCACTGGTCGGGGCGGCCCTCGCGCCGGTGGCCCTGACGATCGCCAACGGCCGCCTGGTCGACGTGGTGTCGGGCGCCGCCGCCCACGGCCAGGCCGCCGCGCTGCGGCAGGTCACCGTGCTGGGCGTCCTCATCGCGCTCGGCTTCCTGCTCCAGCAGCTGCTGGTCCCGGTCGCCCAGCAGACGGCCGACGCCCTCGGGCGGCGGCTCACCCGGCAGCTGCGGGACCGCGTCATGGCCGCTTCGCTCGGCCCCACCGGCATCGGCCACCTCGAGGACACCGACACACTTGACCTGGTGACGGGGGCGCAGGGGGTCGGCACCGCCGGCTTCACCCCGCGCGACGCCCTGATCGCGACCGCCAACATCGGCGTGGCCCGCCTCCAGGCGGTGGCCTGCGCGGCCCTGATCGCCGTCTTCCACTGGTGGCTCGCGCTGGCCCTGCTGGCCGGCTTCGGCATCCTGACCACTGGGGCCGTCGCGGACTACAGGAGGGGCCATCAGGCGCTGACGGGCACCCCGGCGAGGTTGCGCCGCCCGTCGTACATCCGTGACTTCGCGCGGGAGCCGGAGGCGGCCAAGGAGATCCGGGTCTTCGGCCTGCGCGACTGGCTCGACCTACGCTTCCACCAGGAGTGGCGGGCCGCGCTGGCGGGCCTGTGGCGGACCCGCCAGGACGGCCGCCTTCTGATGCCCCTGCTGACCGCCGGGGTGATGGCCATGCTGCTCTGGGGCTTCACCGTGCTGGGGCTCGCCGCATCCCACGGCGAACTGAGCGCGGGGCGCTTCACCATGTACGCGGGCGCTCTGCTCGGGCTCAGCGCCGTCATGGGCGTCAGCCCGGACAACATGAAGATCGACCAGGGGGCCGCCGCGGTCCCGCTGGTCCGCGCCCTCGAACGCGCCCTGCCCTCCAGCACCCCCGATTCCGCGGCCCCCGCCCCGGCCGGTGTTCCCACCACCCCCGTGTCACCTGCGCCCGTGTCACCTGTGCCGGTGTGCACCGCTGTCGTGTCCGCCGGCCCCGCGGCCCCCGCCCCTGCCCCCGTCGACGGCGCCGCCCCGGCCGTCCGGTTCGAGGCGGTCTCCTTCCGCTACCCCGGGCGCGCCGAACCGGTCTTCAGCGGCTTCGACCTGGACATCCAGGCCGGCCGGTCACTGGCCGTCGTGGGCGTCAACGGCGCGGGGAAGAGCACCCTGGTCAAGCTGCTGTCCGGCATGTACCGGCCGCAGACCGGCCGCATCCTGATCGACGGCGTCCCGCTGACGGAGTCCGGCACCAGCCGGTGGCAGCGTCGGATCGGCGCGGTCTTCCAGGACTTCGTCCACTACGAGCTGAGCGCCGCGGACAACGTGGGGCTAGGAGCCGTCGAGCACGTCGGCGATTTCGACGGCCTGCGGATCTGCGCGGACCGGGCCGGGGCCACGGAGCTGATCGACCGGCTGGACCAGGGCTGGCAGAGCACGCTGTCCAGCAAGTTCCCGGGCGGCCGTGACCTGTCCGGCGGCGAGTGGCAGCGGCTCGCGCTGGCCCGCGCGCTGTTCGCGGTCCGGCACGGCGCCCGGCTGCTGATCCTCGACGAACCGGCCTCCGCACTCGACGTACGCGCCGAAGCGGAGCTCAACGACCGGTTCCTCTCGCTCACGGAGGGAGTGACCTCGGTGCTCATCTCGCACCGCTTCTCCACCACCCGCCGGGCCGACCGCATCGTCGTCCTCGAACACGGCACGGTCCTGGAGAGCGGCAGCCACGACGAACTCGTGGCCGCGGACGGGGCCTACGCGCGGATGTTCCGCATCCAGGCCGACCGGTTCACCGGCCCGCGCACCGGAGGTGAGGGGCGTGGTTGAGTCCCTGCGCGGTCTCGCCGCCGCCTTCGCACTGTCCTTCCGCGCCGACCGGGCCCGCGCTCTCCCCTTCACCATCCTGTTCAGCCTGCGCCCTCTGACCCTGGTGGCCTCCGCCTACGGGCTCAAGCTGACCGTCCAGGCCATCCAGGCCCACCACCTCGGCTCGACCATCCGGCTGGCCACCGCCATCGCCCTGATCAACGCGCTCGGCTTCGCGGCCGGCTCGGTGGCGATCCGGCTGGCGGTGCCCCTCATCGAGCAGACCGCCCACCTGGTCGACCGGGAGCTGATGCGGCTGTCGACCACCTCGATGGAGCCCGCCGAACGTTCCGGCTGGCTCGACGAGCTCGAACTACTGGCCGCCGAACGGATGCACCTGGCCGAGGGTTGCGACGTCACCTCCCTGCTCATCGGTGCCGTACTGCGGGCGGTGGCCACCGGGGTCGCGCTCGCCTTCGTCAACCCCTTCCTGCTGCTCCTGCCGCTGCTCGCCTGGCCTTCGCTGGCGGCCGGCTCCCGGATGGAGCGGTTCCGTCAACGAGCGCTGACCGAGACGGCCGCCGACCAGCGGCATGCCCGTTTCCTGTTCGAACAGGCAACCACCGCCGGCCCGGCGAAGGAACTGCGGATCTACGGCCTGCGCGCGGAGTTCCGCAGCCGTCACCTGCGCCACCTGCGCGCGGCCGACGCACGGCTGGACCGGGCCGGGCTGCTGGGCACGCTGTACGTCGCCGGCGGCTGGCTGGTCTTCACCATCGGTTACGCCGGGGCCGTGATCCTCGTGGCGCGCCAGGCCGTCACCGGCGGGATCGGCCTCGGCGACGTCGTCCTGACCCTGACCCTGGTGGCCAGCGTCAGCCAGCAGATGGCGCAGACCGTCCGCTTCGGCAACGCGGTCGACAACAGCAAGGAGGCCGGGGCCCGGCTGCTCCGGCTGCGGGCTCGGGCGCAGGAGGCCGAGGATCTGTGGACCGGCACCCTGCCGGCGCCGCAGCGGCTCACCCGGGGCATCGAACTGCGCGGCCTCGGCTACCGGTACGCCGGCGCGGACCACGACGCGCTCGCCGACGCCGACCTGTTCCTGCCGGCCGGCAGTGTGGTCGGCGTGGTGGGCGACAACGGGGCAGGCAAGAGCACCCTGGTCCGGTTGCTGGCGGGCCTGGCCACTCCCACGTACGGCAGCATCCTGATCGACGGCACCGACCTGCGTGATCTCGACCTCACGGGCTGGCGCTCCCGGATCACGGCCGGCTTCCAGGACTTCGCGAAGCCGCAGTTCCTGCTGCGCGAGACCGTCGGCATCGGCGACCTTCCCCGGATCGACGACGCCCTCGCCGTCACCGCAGCCCTGAGCGCGGCCGACGCCGAGACACTGCCGGACGCCCTCGGCGGGGGGCTGGACACCCCGCTCGGGCGCAGCTTCGACGACGGGACCGACTTGTCCGGCGGGCAGTGGCAGAAACTCGCCGTCGCCCGCACCATGATGCACACCCACCCGCTACTGCTCCTGCTCGACGAACCGACAGCGGCCGTCGACCCGGCCGCCGAGCAGATCCTCCTCGACCGGTACGCCACCGCGGCGCGCGCCATCGGCCGGGTCACCGGCGCGGTCACCCTGCTCGTCTCGCACCGGCTCGGCAGCATGCGCGACACGGACCTGATCGTGGTGGTGCGCGGGGGCCGGATCGCCGAGACCGGTACGCACCATGAACTCCTCGCGCTCGACGGCTCGTACGCACAACTCCACGCACTGCAACGTCAGGCGTACCGGTGAGCGGTGGACCCGATGGCCGGTCTCGCGACCTGATGCCCCGGCCGCGTCCGCGGATCACGGGGTACCCGTCCGAAAGGAACCCGCCCGATGCGTAGCGCTCGGCTGCACACCCTGCCCTTTCACCCGCCGGCCACCCCTCTGCAGCGGCGGTTGTGGCTGACGACGCAGTACGCCCGCGACACTCCCGCCTACAACCTCGCCTACGCCTGGCAGGTCCACGGACCGTTCGACCCGGCGGCCTTCCACGCCGCGCTGACCACCGTGACCAGCCGCCACGAGGCTCTGCGTACCACGTTCACCCTGCGGGAGGGCGAGCTGCTGCGCGTCATCCACCCCGAGCTCCCGCCGGGCTTCGACCTCATAGACGACGTCGCCGAGTCCGACGTACCGGAACTGGCCGGACAGGAGGCGACCACCCGGTTCGACCTGGGCCGTGGGCCGCTGGTGCGCTGCCGGGTCCTGCGGCACGGTCCACAGCGGCACACCGTGCTCCTGACCACACATCACGTCACGGTGGACGGCCGGGGCATGAGCATCGTGCGGGAGGAACTCGCCGCCTGCTACGAGGCGTTCCTTCATCAGCGACCCGACCCGCTGCCCCCGGTCCACCGGCAGTTCGCCGACTTCGCGGCGTGGCAGCAGGAGGGACTCGACACCGGGCGGTTCGACCACCAGATCGCGTACTGGAAGCAGCAGCTGGCGGGCATCACCGGCCCCGCCCCGCTGCCCTTCCTCAAGCCGCGGCCCGCGGTCCGCAGGTCGGACGGCCGATGGGAGGCCATCTTCTGCGACGCCTCGCTCACCGCGGCCGCCCGCAGGCTCGCCGTCGGCGCGCGGACCAGCCTGTCCACGGTCCTGATCGCCGCGGCCGCCCGGTGGCTGGCCGAGGAGACCGGCCTCGGGGAGGCAGTGATCGGGATGTCGACGGCCGGCCGGTCACTGCCGGAGTTCGACCGTCTGGTGGGGCTGAGCACCAACACCCTGCCGCTGCGTGTCCCGGTCCAGTCGGTGGCCACCGACCGGCTGCTGGACGTGACCCGGTCGGTCATGCTCGCCGCGATCGAGAACCAGGACGTGCCGTTCCCGTTGCTGATGCAGGAACTCGGGTTGCCCCGCACCCTGCCGGTCAACCCGCTCACCCAGGTGCTCGTCGCCCTGCGCGACGGCCTCGGCGAGCCGCTGCGGCTGGCCGGCGCCGAGGTCACGGCGCTCCCGGCGGCCGCCCTGTCCAGCAGCAACGACCTGACCGTCGAACTCGATCCGCAGCCCGACGGGACGATCCGCGGGGGGCTGCTGTACCCGCCGGACCTGATCGACCCGGCGGAGGCGGCGCGGCTGGCGGCGGGGTTGGGAGACGTGCTGGAACGCATGTCGCGGGAACCGCGGCCGACCGGGGCGGTTCCGCCCGGCGGGACGCCGGAGCCGAGCGGGTCCGCGGAACCCGGACCGGTTGCCGCCCCCGGTCCGTCCTCTGCTCCGGCCGGCGTCGCCCCCGCGCCGGTCGCGGTGGATGCCCGTCCCCCAGCAGGTGATCCTGCGGTCCGTCAGCACACCCTCCGGTTGTGGCGGCAGCTGCTCGACGCCGAGGCGCCGGACGACGGCGACGACTTCTTCGCCGCGGGGGGCGACTCGCTGCTTGCCGCCGAACTCATGCTGCTGCTCGGCGACAAGCTGGACTGCTCGCTGCCGCTCAACCTGCCGGTGGGCTGCCCCACCTTCGGGGGGCTGGTCGCCGCGGTGACCGAGCACCGCGCCGGGGAGCAGCAGTGACCAGGGCGGAGCCGGCGCTCGTGGTCAAGTACGGGGGAGCGGCCATGACGGGCGGCCGACTGTCTGCCGCCGCGATGCATGCCCTGACCGTGCTGGTCGGCGGCTGCCGGCGGCTGGTCCTCGTGCACGGCGGTGGTCGCGAAGTGACCGAGGAGGCCGCCCGGCGCGGGCTGACCCCGCGCTTCGTCGACGGTCTGCGGGTCACCGACCCCGACATGATGGACGTCGTCCGCACGGTACTCGTCGACCGGATCAACAAGGACCTGGTCGGTCAGCTCCAAGGCATCGGGATACCGGCGATCGGCCTGTCCGGCGAGGACGGCGGGATGATGACGGCGCGCACGCTGCGCGTCGACGGCGTCGCCAGGTTCGGCCGGGTGGGCGAGGTCACCGCCGTGGACACGAAGGTGCTGACCGAGGCGTGCGAGGCAGGCCTGGTACCGGTGGTCGCCAGCGTCGCGCCCGACGCCGACGGACTGCCCCACAATCTCAACGCCGACACCGCCGCCGCTGCGCTGGCCGCCGCCCTGTCGGCCGACCAGCTGGTCTACGTCAGCGATGTGCAGGGGCTGATGGCCGACCCGGCCGACCCGTCGTCGGTGATCGCCCGCTTGGGCAGCGACGACCTCGCGGCACTGCTGCGCGACCGGCCGCCGCTGGGCGGCATGCTGCCGAAGCTGTCCGGCGCCCTCACCGCGCTGCGGTCGGGTGTGCCGGTCGTCCGGCTGGTCGACGACCAGTCGCTGCTCGGCGCGTGCACCGCCGGCACCGGCCGCGGGACCACTCTGCACCTGTGACGGGCGCACTCGCTCAGGCGAGGTCGCGGACGTAGAGGAGGGAGCTACGGGACGGGCTGAGCCGGGCCGCCCAGGAGGCCGGGGCGTCGGCCCGCTCCACCCGCCGGAAGGCGAAGCGCTCGAACCACCCGTCCCGGCGGATCGTCGCAGTGTAGAGCCGCCGCGCGCCGCCCGCTCTGGCGTGCTGAACACTGTCGGCCATCAACTGCGCGCCTATGCCCCGGCGTTGGTACGTCTCGTCGACGCAGAAGCTGTACAGCACCGCTGCTGTCGACTGGTCCGCCAACTGCTGTACCCCCGCGCAGGCGACCAACCGCTCGTCGTGCTCGGCCACCAGGAAGTCGGCCACGCGCTCGCCGAAGACCGTCGGATGCCGGTGGCGCAGGAAACCGGCCCGCATGAACGGCAGTGTCAGCAGGTGGAGGCGTCCGGCGTCGGCGGGTACCGCTGCGCGTATCCGGGCCACGTCCCGGTCGGACGGCGGGAAGGTGTCAGTCATTGCATTCCAGGGCTCAGGCGATCGGCGAAGATCGCCCGCCGAACGCGGCAACGGTGGTGCGACGGTCCCCGACATCATCCCGCAACGGGATCGTTCGGGACGGCGGACGGCGGAATCCGGGCGCATTCGAACCGCCCACCTGGACATCGCGATCACCGTCGACAGCGGTGTCGGCCTCGGGGCGAGGCGTCCTCATCCTGTGCCGGCGACATCGTCGTACACACATCCGGCGAAGATCTTGTCGATGAGCTCCATGGTGGGTTCCGAGAGGAGTTCCCCGGCCGCGGACGCCGTCTGGGCAAGCTGTTCAGGGGTGGAGGCACCGACCAGCGCCGAAGTGACACCAGGCCGGTTGAGTACCCACGACACCGCGAGCCGGGCCGGCGTCGTGCCCTGGTGCCGGGCGAGCCGGGCGAAGAGTTGCACCCGCTCCAGGAGCGGCTCCGCCATGAAGTGGTCCATCAGGAGCCTCCCGGCGGGGTCCGCGGCCCTGGAATCCGCCGGGGGCGGTTCGCCGGGCGCGTACTTGCCGGTCAACAGGCCCTGTGCGAGTGGCCAGAAAGCCACCGTGCCGATGCCGAGGTCCTGGCACAGCGGCACAACGGCCTTCTCCGGGACCCGCCACAGGATGTTGTACTGCGGTTGACTGGCGACCGGAGGCCGGACACCCATTTCGGCTGCCACCGCACAGGCCGCAGCGATCTGGTCCGCCGTCCACTCGCTGAATCCGTAGTGAGCTATCTTGCCTTCCTCGAGGAGTTCCCCGAAGGCCGCGACGGTCTCCGCCAGGGGGGTGCGGTCATCGAAGCGGTGGGCGCTGAGCAAGTCGATGTGTTCGGTGCGAAGAGCCCGCAGGCTGCGCTCGACACCTGCTCTCACGGCTGCGCGCGACAGCCCCGCCACCGTGCCCCCGGGCTCGTAGTAGACCTTGGTGGACAGCACGTAGGCATCTCTCGGCGCACCCCTCAGGGCGATGCCCAGTGCCTCCTCCGCGTCACCGTACGAGCCGGCGGTGTCGAACAACGTGATGCCGAGGTCGCGGGCGGCGCCCACGAGGCGGACGGCGCCGCGCCGCCCGTCCCGCGGCAGGGGACGCCAGGTTCCCAGGCCGACCTCGCTGACGACCGGGCCGCCGGCTCCGAGAATACGATGACGCATCGTCTCAACTCCCCCGCGGGCCGTGGTCCGGGGCGCAGCCCCAGTGCTCGATGGTGCAGGCGCAGATGTCACGGTGAGTTTAACGGAAATCATCCACCGTCAGGGCTGACCGAATCGGATGACCGGCGGCGGACCGCTCGGGGGCGCGTCATCGGCAAGCAGGCCGACTCCGCGCCCCGCCCGAGCAGACCGCCGGTCTCCACGTCCCACCGGGCGAGCGTAGTGCGGTTCTCCCCCGTGGGGACGAGGAAGACCTCACCGTCCGCTCCCCGTTCGAGCGGTGCTGGACGACGCGCTCGCGCACATCCCGGACGCGCATCGGCACGGCACCGACATCCTCGTCCGCACCGACAGTGCCGTATCCGCCCACGACCCGGAAGAACCCGGAGGGCCCGACCACCGCGTCGGGACTCCGACATGCCCCAGCACCGAAATCACTTCGGCCACACCGCAGTTGGCGGTCGGCGGCGCCGCCTCGGGTCAACCGGAACGGCGAGGTCGGGCGGGCCTCACGGACGCAGCGTGAGTCGCTTGCGTACTTCCACCTCCCCCAGGGTCCGGGCGACGGCGAACAGGTCGGGGCTGTTCTCCGCGCCGGTGAGGCAGACGCGGACGACGTTGGCCACCTGGCGCGGCGGCCCGGCGTACCTCCCCGGATCCTCGCGCCAGAGCCGGGTGTCGGGCGCGAATCCGTGTCGTTCCGCGACCGCGCGTATCTGGTCGATCCAGGTGGTGGCGTCGTCGGCGTGCCGGTAGCCCGCGGCGAAGTCCTCGACGATGCGGTGGACGAGGGCGGGGTCCAGACCGTCGAAGCGCTCGTCCCCGGCGGCCGGCGGGGACGGGGCCAGCGCGGGGAAGAGGAAACCGAACCGGTCGCGGAAGTCGGACCACCGGGTCAGGTCCTTGCGGACGCGTGTGCCGGTGCCCTGGGAGACGGCGATGGCCCGGCGGGTCAGCCGCGGGTCCCCGGTGAGGGCGCCGTGCAGATCGATGTCGTGCTCGGCGGCCCAGGCGATCAGCTGGGCCTCGGTCTCCTCGGGGGAGAGGGAGGCGATGTACTCCCGGCTGATCGAGTTCAGCTTGGGAAGGTCGACCAGCGGTCCCGAGGAGCGCATCTCCCCGATGCGTAAGGGGGAGCCGACCGCGTCCCCGGTGGGCAGGTCCATCAGCCGGGCGTTGGCCAGTCCGTGGAGGTAGTGCCGTACCGCCAGGGGAGGGTAACCGGCCCCGAGGTAGTACTCGACGGCCGCTTCGGGGTCCTTGCGTTTGCTCAGTTTCCGTCTGCTGGAGCCCTCCGCCTTCATCAGCGGGGCCAGATGCGCGTAACGCGGCACCACGAAGCCGAGTGCGGTGTGCAGTTGGATGTGGAGCGGCGTGGACGAGAGCCATTCCTCGCCCCGTACGACGAGTGTCACCCCCATCAGCCGGTCGTCGACCACGTGCGCCAGGTGATAGGTGGGAAGGGGGCCGCCGCCCTCTCCGGAGGACTTGAGCAGGACGATGTCGTTGCCGTTGTCCTGCATCACGACCGGGCCACGGATCTCGTCCTCGAAACGCACTCGGCCGGGGAACTCGTGCGGGCAGCGGAACCGGACCACGTAGGGGGACCCGGCGGTGAGTCTCGCCGCGACCTCGTGGTCGGGGAGTGTGCGGCACGCGGCCCACTTCCCGTAGTACCCGAGCGGCGACCTGGACGCGCGCTGGGCCTCCGCGTTGGCCGCCAGCCGGTCCTTGGAGCAGAAGCAGAGGTAGGCCGCGTCGCGGCGCAGAAGATCGCGTACATGAGTCAGATAGATCTCGCGCCGTTCCGACTGGAGGTACGGGCCCCACGCGCCGGCGCCCGTGGGCGGCTGCCCGGTGGCGGGGCCCTCGTCGGGGGAGAGGCCGAACGCGCGGAGGAGACGGACGAACGACTCCGCGGCACCGGCGACCTCACGGGACTGGTCGGTGTCCTCCACCCGCAGCAGGTGCGTCCCGCCCGTCTGTCGTGCCAGCGCGTGGGACACCGCGGCGGTGTAGAGACCCCCGATGTGCAGGACGCCCGTGGGGCTCGGGGCGAACCTGGTCACCTCGGCGCCCTCGGGAAGCCCGCGCGGCGGGTAGTGACGCCGACAGTCGGCCGGCTCTGGCAGGTCCTGCGGGAACAGCGCGTCGATGACGGATTGGTCGGGCACGGTGGACTCCCTCCGGGTCGACTCCACCGTAGGTGGGCGACCCGGGGAATCCGGTGCGCCGGAGGAAGGTGCCTGCGGGACCCCGAACCCGCTCAGTGTGTGACGTGCCTCACAGTGGAGTGCGACAGCAGCGTGTCCAGCAGGCCGGGAAAGCGCCGCTCCAGATCGTCCTTGCGCAGCGAGATGTAGCAGCGGGTTCCCTCGGGGCGGCAAGCGGTGAGTCCGGACTCCCGGAGGATCTTGTTGTGGTGGCTGAGCGTGGATTTCGGCACTTCACCGGCGAGCTGTTCGCCCACCGACAGCTCACCGGTCACGTTCAGTTCCGTGACCATGGCGAGTCGGGTGGGGTCGCTGAGTGCGAACAGGATTCGGTGCAGTTCGACTTCGTCGAGGGGGGGCGTGGGATAGGTGCGCACCCCCTCAGGATTCCATGCGACGCGCGCGGCACACCGATCCCGGTGCACTAAGGTCTATAGAACTAGTCTCATAGAACATTGCGGGGAGGGCCACCGAGTGCCCTCGGAGAAGGGAGGGACGCGCATGGCGGGAGCCTTACGTCGCGTGCCGGTGCTCGCTTTCGGCGCGTTCGCCACGGGCATGGACGCCTACGTCATGGCGGGACTGCTCGGCGGCATCGGACAGGACCTCGGGGTGTCCGTCTCCCGGGCGGGCCAGTGCGTCACCGTGTTCACGGTCTGTTACGCCGTGTCCGCCCCCGTGCTCTCCGCCGCACTCGCCCGATTCCCGGCGCGCGCCGTGCTGGTGAGCGCGCTGCTGGTCTTCACCCTGGCCAACGCCGGGAGTGCCCTGGCGGGCACCTATCCCCTCCTGCTCGTCTGCCGCGCGGTGGCCGGCGCCGGTGCGGGACTGTTCAGCCCCAACGCGGCCACCGCCGCCGCCGCACTGGTCCCGGCCGACCGACGCGGACGCGCGCTCTCCGTGGTTCTCGGCGGAATGAGCGGCGGCACGGTGCTGGGCGTCCCGCTCGGCCTGCTCCTCGCCGAAGACCGCGGCTGGCGGACAGCCCTGTGGATGGTGACCGCCCTGGGGGCGGCGGCCTGCCTCGCCGTCGCCACCCTGCTGCCCCGGATCCGCACCGGTCCCGCGCCCACCCTGCGGGCACGCCTGCGCCCCCTCGGCCACGCTCGGGTCGCCCTGGTCGTCGGCATGACCTTCTTCCAGACGGTGGCCAGCCTGGGGCTGTACACGTATCTGCAGCCGGTGCTCCACGCCACCGCGGGCATCGACCGGCCCACCGTCCCGCTGTGGGTCTGGGGCCTGGGCGGGGTGTGCGGCAGTTTGCTGGCCGGAGCGCTCGCGGACCGCTTCGGCCGGCCCGCACTGCTCTCCGCCGTTCTGCTGGCCACGCTGGGCGGCACCCTGGCCGCGCTCCCGTGGACCGGCGCGGTACCCGGCCTGGTGCTGCTGCCGCTCCTGCTCTGGGGTGCGGTGGGCTGGGCCTTCGTGGTGCCCCAGCAGCACCGTCTGATCGAGGCCGACGCCCCCGGCGGAGCCGCCGTCGCGCTGAACAGTTCGGCCACCTACCTGGGCGGATCGGTCGGCTCCGCCCTCGGTGGCGTGGCACTCGCCGCCGGCGCCGGCGCGCGCTGGCTTCCGCTCGGCGCCGCCGCGATCGCCGCGGCCGGGCTGCTCCCTTACCTCCTCGCGCGGCGTCCGGCGGCGTCCGGCCCGCGCGACCTCGACCGCTTCTCCATCTCGACGAAGGGAACCAGCCATGAAGATCGGTGTGAATCTTCCGAATTACGGCCCTGAGGCCTCGCCCGACCACCTGGTGGAGTGGGCCCGCCGGATCGAGAGCGCCGGCTACCACTACGTCATGCTCTCCGACCACGTGGCCATCACGCCCGAGGTCCAGAACCTCTTCCCCGCACCGTTCTACGACCCGCTGACCACCCTCGCCTACCTGGCCGCCGCCACCGACCGCATCGGTCTGGGCACCACCGTGACGATCCTGCCGTACCGTCACCCCGTCCACACCGCCCGGGTCGTCGCCAACATCGACCGCTTCAGCAACGGGCGGATGACGTTCGGGGCCGCGGCGGGCTGGGCCGCCCGGGAGTTCGCCGTGCTCGGTGTCCCGTACCACCGCAGAGGCGCCATCAGCGACGAGTACCTCGCCGCCATGAAGGCGTGCTGGGCCGACGAAGTGGCCTCCTTCGACGGCGAACACGTCTCCTTCCGGCAGATCCACACCGGTCCGTTGCCCGTGCAGCGCCCGGGTCCGCCGGTCTGGGTCGGAGGTCACAGCTACGGGGCACTGCGCCGAGCCGTACGTTTCGGCGACGCCTGGCACCCCACGTCCGTGTCCGGGGACTGGCTGCTCGGCGTGGGACTGCCCGCCCTCCGGCGGGTCGCCGACGACGAGGCCAGGCCGGTGCCGGCCCTGGCTCCGCGGATCAAGCTGCGGCTCACCGGACGCGCCCTGAGCAACGCCCGGGTGCTGGGGGAGGGATCCCTCGCCCAGATCCGCGACGACCTGGCACTTCTCGCCGAGGCCGGCGCGCAATCGGTGATCCTCGACCCCACCTACCCCGGCGAGCATCGCGAGCAGGGCCGCACCGAGCGCGACATCGAGCTTCTTGAAATGTTTGTGAACGAAGTCATCGATGTTAAAAGCGGTGACCTATTGTGAGGACGCGCTGACGGCTTCCAGTCGCCGCCCACGGTCCCACAGCCAGGAACAGGGGGTTACGCGGTCATGATCGACCTGCGCAAGTTACGGGTGCTCCGGGAGCTGAACCGGCTCGGCACGATCGGTTCGGCGGCCCAGGCACTGCACCTCACACCACAGGCGGTCTCCCAGCAGATCGCGACCCTCGGCAAGGAGTTGGGCGTCCAGCTCACCGAGCCCGCCGGGCGGCGCCTGCGGCTCACCGCCGCCGCCCGGATCGTGCTGCGACACTCCGACGCCATGTTCGAGCAGGTCGAGCAGATGCAGGCCGAGCTGGCCGCGCAGAACAGCGGCGAGTGCGGTCAGGTGGCGGTGGCCGGATTCTCCACCACCTTGTCGGCGCTGATCCTGCCCGCGGTCGTACGCCTGAAGAAGGAACGGCCGATGCTGCGCATGGTGCTGGCCGAGGCCGATCCGCCCGAGAGCTTCGCCATGCTGCACCGCGGTCAGACCGACGTGGTGATCTCCGCCGACACCGTGCACAGCCTGACGGGAGAAGGCCCCCGCTTCCACCGGGAGCCGCTGTGCGAGGACCCGTTCGACATCGCGCTGCCGGACGGCCACCGACTGGCCGGCCGGGCCGGCCTCGGGCTCGGGGACCTGGCCGACGAGACATGGATCTTCGCGACCACCGGCATGTGTCACGACATCGGCGTGGCCGCCTGCACGGCTGCCGGCTTCACCCCTCAGGAAGCCCACGCCATCGGCGACTGGGACGCCACCCTGGCAGCGGTGCAGCTCGGCCTGGGGGTGGCGCTGGTGCCCCGGCTGGCCAGTCCCGCTCCCCGGCCGGGGGTGACCGTGCGGGCCTTCACGGGAGTTCCGCCGAGCCGCAGTGTTTTCGCCGCGGTCCGTGAGGGCAGTCAGTCCGCACCCGAGATCGCCGCCGTACTGAACGCGCTGCGTGAGGTCGCCACCGGAGCCGTGCAGCCGCGCGTCGCGGCGGTGGGGTCGTCCGCCGCCTGACCCTCCACATTTTCTGGACGGTACCCGCCATCAGATGTGGATGGACCCCGACGGAACCGAATGCCAAGCTGAAGCCAGGTCATATTCCTGGCGCATGACGCCAATTCCACTGACACATTCTGTCCCGGAGGGCGGGCATTCCCATGTCCAGAGCAACTTACGCGCGGCTCGCCGCATTGAGCCTGATCTGGGGCTCGGTATTTCTGTGGATCAAGATTTCCGGATACGGATTCTCTCCCGCCCAGATGGTGCTCATCCGGCTCGCGCTCGGCGCCGCCGTGATCCTCGTGATCGCCCGGGCCAAGGGCCTCCGCCTTCCCAGGGGGGCCTCGCTCTGGGGTCACATCACCGTGGCGGCACTGCTGGGCAACGCCATCCCCTGGACCCTCTACGCCGAGGGCGAGCGCACCGGGTCCAGCAGTGTGGCCGCCGTGGTCAACGGAAGCGCCCCGATCTGGACCCTGGCCGCCGCCCTGCTGCTGGCCACCGAGAAGCGTGTCACCGGGGCCAAGGCGGCCGGCGTGCTGCTCGGTCTGGCAGGTACCGCGCTGATCGCGTCCCCCTGGAACGGAAGCGGTACGGGCAGCGGGGGAAGCATCCTCTGCTTCTTCCTGGGCTCCATCAGCTTCGGTGCCAGCTTCGCCTACATGGGCAAGTTCCTGGTCGGACGGGGGATTCCGCCGCTCGTGCTGGCCGGCAGCCAACTCACCGTCGCCACCGGCATCCTGCTCGTCGCCTTCCCCTTCCTGGGGCTGCAGGCCGTCACCTGGCGCACCGACTCGGTGATCTCCGTGATCATTCTCGGCGTGGTGTGCACCGGTGCCGCCGCCCTGCTCAACTTCGAACTGATCATCAAGGACGGGGCGACGGTCGCCTCGACCGTCACCTATCTGATGACCGCCGTCGCCGTCGTCCTCGGCGCGGTGGTCCTGGACGAGCCCCTGGGCTGGACCGTGTGGGTGGGAGCCGCGGCCGTCCTGGCGGCCACCGGGCTTCTGCGCCGTAAGCCCCGGCCCCGGGCCGTCCCGGCGGAACCCGCTGCCCCGCAGGTCAGCGACGCCACCGCGAAACCGTAGGACCGTCGAAGAGCTGTCCCGTCATCCGTCGCTCACCCGTCGGGGGATGAGGGGGCGGCTCCCGGGCGGAGCAGGACAGCCTTCACCGGGTGAAACCCGTGTGCCCGGCCGCGACGGAGCGGTCGGACACACGGCTTCGTCATGTGTGGAAGGGCTTTCGTCAACGGCGCATGAACACCGGGACATACAGGCAGCGCAACGCGAGAAGCATCTGATACCTCATCCGGTCGCGAGGGAGAAGGCACATGGCGTTCATAGTGGAGATGGAATTCCGGGAAGGCGAGAGAGAGCGCGTCAGGGTGGGTGAAGCGCACCGCTCCTACTGGAAGAGAATGGCGGAGCGCGGCATTCTGCTCGGTGGTGGTCCCTGGCGGGACGGCAGCGGAGAACTGCTCCTGTGCGAGGCGCCCGACCGGGCCTCACTGTTACGGATCGTCTACTCGTCCCCGTACGTCCAGGCACAGATAGCCACGGACATAAAGATCAGGGAATGGGACGCCGAGATGGGGCACGTGATTCTGGCTGCCCTGGAACGCACCCCCACGGCCTACGGTCCCCTCGGTATCGTCCGCGATGGGACCCGGGCTCCCGCATCCCGCCCGCAGCGGAATTCCCAAGTGCGGCGCACCGCGGTCCAGGAGGATCTGACCGCGCACGAACACCGTATCGCGACTCTCATGCTCGACGGCATGACGAACAAGCAGATAGCGGAGAGGTTCACCGTGTCCACCCGGGCCGTCGAACTGCACATCACGCGCATCTACCGAAAGCTCGAAATCCAACGACGCGCCCAGTTGGCCACCGTGCTCCGCCGTGCGGCGCCCGGTTTCGGGTGAGTGAAACCTCGACGGGCCGGGAGGGTGACTTCGCGGGCGGCTTCCAGTGAGGGATTCAGGGCGCTTCGTACTTCCGTAGTGTCCCGGCCACGTGCCCGGGGCTATTTTCTGTTCAGTCGGACACGGTGGCGGGGCAACCCGCGCCGAATGGAATGTCAGGGGAATTGTCATGCCGCTCGTCGAAATAACCGCCCCCTCGGGCGCACTGCCCGGCCCGGCCGTCGCCGCGGTGCAGAAGGACGTGGCCGGCGCGGTCCTGAAGTGGATGGGGCTGCCGCAGACCGACTTCTTCGCGGGTGCGACCTGGGTGTATGTGCGGGAGGCCGAGAAAGGGAGTGCGGCGACCGGGGCACCGGGCGTCGAGCCCGGTTTTCTGGTCGTGGTGACTCCGCTGAAGGGATTCCTGGACGCGGAGCGGAACGAAGCGCTGGCTGCGGAGGTCACCGCGATCATCCAGCAGGCCGTCGACGGAGAACCCGTCGTCTGGACGGTGGTCAACGAAGTTCCCGAAGGGTTCTGGGCCGTGAACGGATCGCTCACCAGGCGGGCGAAGATCGACGAACTGATAGCCGAGGCGGCCGGCCGTTAAAGCGACGGGACGACTCGTTCCGAGGCGTCGGAAGTTCGTGGCAGGGCGGGTGGAGAAGTGTATTCACTTCTCCACCCGCCCTGTTTCCTTTGTCCGGCCCGCAGTGTTCTACGGCTTCCCGTAGTGGCTTGCCTCGCCGGCTCGAATACATTTTCCACGTCGGAAGAAGCGAGTTGGGGAAGGAACCGCCATGGCTCCGGAAACGCCATCGAGACTGGGTGTGGTCGTGCCCCCCGCGAACGCTGCGGTGGAACCCGAATTGAGCCGTCTCATGGCTCCGCACGCCGACCTTTACACGGCCCGCTTCCCCGTCCTCCCGGACCGGGATCTCCGCGGCCGGCTGGAAAGGTACAACGAGGTTCTCCCGGACACGCTGGGCGACTTCGGCAGCCTGAGCCTCGACGCCGTAGTGGTGGCCTGCACCGGCTCGCACTACCTGCTCTCGCCCCGGGGCGACCGTGAGCTCTGCGACCGGCTCTCCCAGCGGACGGGGCGCCCGGTCCGCTCGGCGGCCCTCGCCATACTCGCGGCGGCCGAGGCCGCCGGGGTGGACAGGCTGGTCCTGGTGTCTCCGTACATGCCCTGGCTCACCGAACTCTCCGAACGCTACTGGCGGGACGCCGGCCTGCACGTCGAGCACGTGGTGAAGGTGCGGGCGGGCGACCGCTTCTCGCCCTACGACGTGACGACGGAGGAGCTCGTCGCGCAGGTGCGGGAGGCGGAGCTGCCGGTCGGCGCCGCGCTGCTCTTCACCGGCACCGGCATGTTCACCTTCGCGGCACTGACCGAACTCGCCCGGGACACCGAACGGCCCCTGCTGACCTCGAATCTGGCCGGCGCCTGGTGGGCCCGCGACACGCTCGGCCTGCCCCTGTCCGGCGGGGACGTGCACCCCTTGCTGAAGCGGCTCGCCGGACACGCGGTCGCGGCGTGAAGGCCCCGCGCACCGAGCCCGTCGCGGTGGTGGGGGCCGGCCCGGTCGGGCTGACCGCCGCTCTCGTCCTGGCACGAGCAGGAATCCCGGTCACCGTCTACGAGACGCAGCCCGCCCTCTCCACCGCGTCGCGCGCCTCCACCTTCCACCCCTCCACACTCGACCTGCTGCGGGAGCTCGGCGTCGCGGCCGAACTGCACCGGCTGGGACGCGTGGTCGACCGTATCCAGTGGCGGGACCTGGACGGACACGTCCACGCCGAACTCGACTACCGCGTCCTGGCCGGCACCACCGGCCACCCCCACCGCCTCCACGTCGAACAGTCCCGGCTCACCCCCCTGCTGCTCGACGCACTCCGGGACACCGGGCGGGCGACCCTGCACTTCGGAGCCCCCGTCACCGCCGCCCGCCGGACACGGGGCGCGGTGGAGCTGACCGCCGGGGACACCGGGCACGGCCGGGTCGCGCACACCGGCCGCTACGCGCACGTCGTGGCGGCGGACGGCAGCCGCAGTACGCTGCGCGGTCTCGCCGGCCTGCCCGCCGCCACCCGTGCGTACCCGCACTACGCGCTGCGGATCGTCACCCGGGAACCGCTCGACGCGACTGTGCCCGGCCTCGCTCCGCTCAGCTATGTCCGGGACGCACGCGCGTCGTACAGCGTGCTCGGCATGCCCGACCACTGGCGGCTGATCTTCCGGATACCCCAGGACGTCCCCCGCGACGAGGTGGTGACCCCCGAGGCGGTACGCGCACTGCTCACCCGCGCACTGCCCGGCGTGGGGGCGGACCTGCCGGTCGCCGACGCCCACACCTACCGGCTCGTCTCCTCCGTACTGCCCCGATACCGCGCCGGGCGCCTGCTGTTCATCGGCGACGCCGCGCACCTGACCTCGACCGCCGGCGGCATGAACATGAACTGCGGCCTGCACGACGCGGTCGCCGTCGGACGCGCCCTCGTGGACGTGCACACCGGACGCGCTCCCGACACCGCCCTGACCGCCGCCCTGGAGCTCCGCCGGACCGTCGTCAGCTCCTCGGTCATCCCCCGCAGCGAGGCCCGCACCGCCGGCATCGACGACGCCGGCGCCCTCGAGCGGGCGCTGGCGGACGTCCGGCGCACCGCCGCCGACCCGGAGTCGGCCCTCGCGTACCTGACCACGGCCTCGCTGCTCGACTGCGCCCCGAGACCGCTGAGCCGGCCCACCGGGCCCGGCTCCCCCCGAACCACCGAGGAACCGCACGCGCCCACCCCGACCGCCACCGCAGTGAAGGACGAAGCGCATGAAGATCTGGTTTCACAAACACACCGTTGAAGGCCGCCTCCCGCTCCTGGACCAGTGGTACCGGGAGCACCTCGACGCCATCGTCGCCCCCGGCACCACCGTCGACATCAAGACGCTGCCCGCCGAGACCTACCCCGCCCGTACGCCCTTCGGGCTGGTCGGCCACCACTCCGCCCAGGTGCTGTTCTCCCAGCACTTCGCCCAGTCCGCGGTGACCGCCGAACGCGAGGGATACGACGCGTGGGTGATCGCGGCCGGCCAGGATCCGGGCCTGCGCGACGCCCGCCACCTGGCCGGCATCCCGACCCTCGGCTACGGGGAGAGCGCCTTCTTCCTGTCCGCCATGACCGGCCAGCGCTTCTCGGTCCTCGGCTTCATGCCCCCGCTCGAAGAGCCCATCCGCGCCAACATCCAGCGCTACGGGCTGAGTTCCTCCCTCACCGGGTACGAGGTCGTCCCCGGCGGCTGGGACTCCGTCCACAAGTCGCTCGAAGGCGACTTCGACCAGTTCGTCGAGGTGTACTCGGCCGCCGCCGAACGGGCGGCCCGCGCGGGGGCCGAGGTCATCATCCCCGCCGAGGGCATCCCCAACGAGATCCTGTGGCACCTCGGCATCCACGAGCTGCACGGACTTCCGGTCATCGACCCGGCCGGCCTGACGGTCAAACTCGCCGAGACCTTCGTCAACCTCGGTGAACTGGGTCTGTTCACCCGCAGCAAGCACGGCTACTGGTTCAGCCGGCCCGACGCGGCCGTCACCGCGCACCTGGAGAAGGTCTTCCTCGGCGCGGCGCTCTGACCCGCTCTCCCGCTCACCGCCGGCCCCGCCGGCGCCACCCCTCCGTCCGTCCCCACTCCAGGAGAATTGTCATGTCCATTGCCTATGGCCGGAACTCCGCCTCCAGCGGGAGCCCCGCTCCCTTCTACCGCCCCCGCCGCCTGCGCCGCACCCCCGCCCTGCGCCGTCTCACCGCCGAGACACGCGTGTCGGCCGCCAACCTCGTACAGCCCCTCTTCCTGCGCGAAGGGCTGAACGAACCGCGGGAGATCTCCTCCATGCCCGGCGTCTACCAGCACACCCGTGACACGCTGCGCAAGGCCGCCGTGGAGGCGGTCGACAAGGGCGTCGGCGCTCTCATGCTGTTCGGCATACCCGAGCAGAAGGACCCGTTCGGCAGAGGAGCCGTCGACCCGGACGGCATCCTGCAGACCGCGCTGCGCGACGTGTACGAGGAAGTCGGGGACTCCACCGTCGTCATCGGCGACATCAACCTGGACGAGTACACCGACCACGGCCACACCGGCGTGCTGGACGCGGACGGCGACGTCGACAACGACGCCAGCATCGAGCTGTACGCCCAGGCCGCAGTGGTCCAGGCCGACGCGGGCGCCCATGTGGTCGCCCCCAGCGGGATGATGGACGGTCAGGTCCGCCGCATCCGCGAGGCGCTGGACGCCGCCGGCCACCAGTCCGTGGCGATCCTCGGCTACTCCGCCAAGTACGCCTCCTCCTATTACGGGCCCTTCCGCGACGCCGTGGAGTCCACGCTCACCGGCGACCGCAAGGGCTATCAGCAGTACCCCGGCAACATCCGGGAGTCGCTCCGCGAAGTCGACCTCGACGTGGCGGAGGGCGCCGACATGGTGATGGTCAAGCCCGCCCTCGCCTACCTGGACATCCTGAGCCTCATCGCCGCCCACGTGGACGTCCCGGTCGCCGCCTACCAGGTGTCCGGCGAGTACTCCATGATCGAAGCCGCCGCGGCCAAGGGCTGGATCGACCGGGACAACGCCATCCGGGAGAGCCTCACCGCCATCCACCGCGCGGGCGCCGGCCAGATCATCACCTACTGGGCGACCGAGTTCGCCGACAGCCTGGACCAGTGACCCCATGACACACCAAGCCTCCCCCCGACCCGGCACGACGGCACCCGGCGCGACGGATCCCCGCACGGCCCCCGGCACCGGCGGGCCCGGACTCCTGGCCCTCGGGATCAGCCACGCCACCGCCCCGCTGGACCTCCTGGAACGCCTGTCCGCGACCGACCGCCCGATCGACGACCTGGTCCGGGACGTGACCTCCGTCGCCGGAGTCGACGCCGCCGTCGTGGTCTCCACCTGCAACCGCCTGGAGGTGTACGCCGAGGCCCGGCCGCACGCCGACCAGAGCGACATGCGCGACCTCCTCGCCAAACACACCGGCGTGGACCGGGCCGAGCTCGACCCGCACCTCTACTCCCACCAGGCGGACGAAGCCGTACGGCACCTGTTCACCGTGGCGTCCGGACTCGACTCGGTCGTCGTGGGGGAGGACCAGATCCTCGGCCAGGTGAAGCTCGGCCTGGACCGCTCCCAGCAACTCGGCCACACCGGCAAGGTCCTGACCAAAGCGGTCCAGACGGCTCTGCGGGTCGGCAAGAGCGCCCGCAACGAGACCGGCCTGAACGAAGCCGGCCGCTCCCTGGCCACCGCGGGCCTCGCCTTCTTCGAACGCAAGGTGGGCTCGCTCACCGGCAAGACCGCCCTGGTGATCGGCGCCGGGTCGATGGCCGGTGTCGTGGTGGCCGCGCTGCGCCGGTCCGGGCTGAGCCGCGTCCACCTCGCCAACCGCACCCCGGAAAAGGCGCAACGGCTCGCCGAGACCGCCGGCGGCCAGGGCTTCGCCCTCGACGAGGTGACGCGGCTGCTGACCGAGGTCGACGTGATCGTCGGGGCGACCGCGGCCACCGGCCACGTCGTCGGCCTCGACGACGTGGTGGCCGCCGTCGCGGCCCGTCAGGGCCGCGAACTGTTCGTACTGGACCTGGCCATGCCGCACAACATCGCGCCCACCGTGGCCACCGTCCCCGGGGTCACCTTCGTCGATCTCCAGCGGATCGCCGAGGAAGGCGAGCAGGACGAGATCTCGGTCGCCAGCGTCCGGGCCGCACACGTCCTCGTCGACAAGGAGGTCGGAGCCTTCCGGACCAGCCTCCGGCTCGCCGGAGCCGGCCCCGTCCTGGCCGCCATGCGCCAGTCCGTGACCGAGGCCGCCGACGCGGAACTGGACCGGCTGGCCAAGCGCCTGACCGGCATCGACCGGGCGGCTCACCAGGAGATCAACCGCAGCGTCCACCGCATCATCGACAAGTTCCTGCACCGGCCGACCGTCCGGGTGCGCGAACTGGCCGCCGACGCGGACGGCGCCCGCTACATCGAGGCCCTCGGCGCGGTCTTCGTGCCCCTGGACCCCGCACACCCCACCACAGACCCCAAGCCGACCACGGAACAGATCGAGGCCATCGTATGAGTGACATATCGGCGCTGTGGAATGCCGATTCCATCGCCGTGATCGGCGCGAGCGAGCGCCCCGGCGCCCTGGGCCGCAAGCCCATGGACTACCTGCTGCGGTACGGCTACAAGGGCCGCGTCCTGCCGGTCAACCCCCGCTCGGCGGAGATCCTCGGCGTCCCCGCGTACCCCAGCGTCAAGGACGCGCCCGGGCCGGTCGACCTCGCCCTGATCATGGTCGCCGCCGCACGGGTGGCCGACGCGGTCGACGACTGCGTGGCGGCCGGGGTTCCCCTCGCCATCATCGCCTCGTCGGGCTTCGCCGAGACCGGCGAGGAAGGCGCGCGGCTGCAGGACGAGATCGTCGCGAAGGCCAGGGCCGGAGGGCTGCGCATCATCGGCCCCAACTGCATCGGTGCCGTCGGCTACGAGAACCGGGTCCTGGCGACCTTCAGCCCGCTCTTCGGCGCGGAGAACGTGCCCTTCGAACCCGGCACCCTCGCCTTCGTCAGCCAGAGCGGTGCACTCGGCTTCGGCGCGGCCAGCCTGGCCCTGGAGCGGGGGCTGCGCCCGGGCTGGGTGGTCAGCACCGGGAACGACGCCGACGTGACCGCGCTGGAAGTCCTGAGGGAACTGGCCACCGTTCCCGAAGTCTCCGGCCTCCTCGGCTACTTGGAGGACACCCCGGACATCGGAACGCTGCGCGCGCTCGCCGCGTCCGGCAAGCCGGTCGCGCTGCTGAAGTCGGGCCGGACCGAGGCCGGCGGCCGGGCCGCCGCCTCGCACACGGGAGCGCTCGCCACCGACGACCGGGTGCTGGATGCCGCGCTGCGCCAGCTCGGCATCGTCCGCGTCGACGACATCGACGAACTGCTCGACGTGGCCCGGGTCTTCGAGTCCGAGCGCCGCCCGGCCGGCAACCGTGTCGCGGTGGTCACCACCTCGGGGGGCTCGGGCATCCTGGCCGCCGACGCCATCGAGGGGAGCGGACTGGCACTGAGCCCGCTGCGCCCGGAGAGCAAGGCCGCGCTCGGCGAGATAGTCCCCGCCTTCGGTGCCATCGACAACCCGGTGGACATCACCGCCACCGTGCTCAGCGACCCGTCCCTGTTCGACCGGTCCCTGGACGTGCTCATCGCCGACGACACCGTGGACATCATCGTGGCCTGCTTCTGCGTGATGGCGGGCCCCGACGTCGAGAAGGCCGTCACCAGCCTCCGCAAGGCCGCCGAGAAGGGCGGCAAGCCGATCCTGGTGGCCCGGACCGGCGCGGACTTCCTCGCCCCCGACGCCCCTCACGACCTGCGCGCGGCCGGGCTCCCCGAATACCCGACGCCGGGCCGCGCCCTGCGCGCGGCGGCCGCCCTGTGGGAGGTGAGCCGGCCGCGGCCCGAACTGCCCGCCGCGACGCCCGGCGAGGACCGGACCCCCGCCGGGACCACCGAACCGGAGCTGAAGGCGCTGCTGGCCGGCGCGGGAATCGCCGTGCCGCGTGGCCGGACCGCGACGGACGACGAGGACGCCGTACGCGCCGTGCGGGAGGTGGGCGGCAGGGCCGTGCTCAAGGCCGTCGTGCCCGGCCTGCTGCACAAGACCGAGGCAGGCGGCGTGCGCATCGGCGTCACCCCGGAGACCGCCGCCGAGTCCTTCCGCCGGCTGTCCGCCCTCGGCGGAGGCGTGCTCGTGGAAGAGCTAGTCGAGGAGGGTGTGGAACTCATCGTCGGAGTGCACTCCAGCGATCTGGGGGCCGTCCTCACCGCCGGACTGGGCGGGATCTTCACCGAGGTCCTCGACGACGTGTCCCACCGGCTGCTGCCGCTGCGCCCCGGCGAGGGCGCCGAGATGCTCGCCGAACTGCGGGGCGCCGCCCTGCTCGACGGCGTCCGCGGCCGGCCGGCCGCCGACAAGGCCGCCGCCGCCGACGTCCTGCACCGGGTCGCCGACCTGGTGCGGCACTGGGCCCCCGGCTACTCGCTGGACCTGAACCCCGTCCGGGTGCTGCCCCGAGGAGCCGTGGTGCTCGACGCGGCGCTCACCACCGGGACGGAGGAAGCCCGGTGACGACCAGCGCACAGTGGTTCGAGCGGGCGAAGAAGGTCACCCCCGGCGGAGTCAACTCCCCGGTACGGGCCTTCGGCGCGGTCGGCGGCACCCCGCCCTTCATGGCCTCGGCCTCCGGCCCCTACCTGACCGACGCCGAGGGCAAGGAGTACGTCGATCTCATCTGCTCCTGGGGCCCGATGATCCTGGGACACCGCCACCCCGCGGTGCTGGAGGCCGTCCAGAGCGCGCTGGGCAACGGCACCTCCTTCGGCGCGCCTTCCGGCGGAGAGGTGGAACTCGCCGAGGAGATCGTCGCCCGTGTCGCCCCGGTGGAGCAGGTACGGCTGGTCAACTCCGGTACGGAGGCGACGATGTCGGCGATCCGCCTCGCCCGCGGCTTCACCGGCCGGAACAAGATCCTCAAGTTCGCCGGGTGCTACCACGGGCACGTGGACGCCCTGCTGGCCTCGGCCGGTTCGGGCCTCGCGACCTTCGCGCTGCCCGACACCCCGGGCGTGACCGGCGCCCAGACCGGCGACACCGTCGTCGTGCCCTACAACGACCTGCCGGCGGTCGAGAAGGTCTTCGCGGAGATCGGCGACGAGATCGCCTGTGTCATCACCGAGGCCGCGCCCGGCAACATGGGCGCCGTACCGCCGCTGCCCGGCTTCAACGCCGGGCTGAAGGAGATCACCGCCCGCCACGGCGCGCTGTACATCTCCGACGAGGTGATGACCGGGTTCCGCGCGACCCGGTCCGGCTGGTACGGACGCGACGGCGTCGCCCCCGACCTGCTGACGTTCGGCAAGGTCATGGGCGGCGGGTTCCCCGCCGCGGCCTTCGGCGGCCGGGCGGACGTCATGGGCCGCCTCGCTCCGGCCGGGCCGGTCTACCAGGCCGGCACCCTGTCGGGGAACCCGCTGGCCACCGCGGCCGGCCTCGCCACCCTCAGGAACTGCACCCCGCAGGTGTACTCCCGGCTCGACGAGGTGTCCGCCACTCTCGGGCGGGAGGTGTCCGCCGCCCTGGAGAGCGTCGGCGTCGCCCACCGGGTCCAGTACTCCGGCACGATGTTCTCGGTGTTCTTCACCGAGGACCCCGTGGTCAACTTCGACGACGTGCGCGCCACGGAGTCGTACCGCTACACCGCCTTCTTCCACGAGATGCTGCGCCAGGGCGTCTATCTGCCGCCCTCGCCCTTCGAAGCGTGGTTCGTCTCGGCCTCGCACGACGACACCGCCGTGAGCCGCGTCGTCGACGCCCTGCCCGCAGCGGCCGCCGCCGCGGCGAAGGCGACGGCGGCATAGGACGGACCGGGAAACCGAGCAGGACCCTTCGACACGCAGCAGCGCCCCCGCGCCCGGACCGACCGGGAGGCGGGGGCGCTGCCGTGCGGGCGTCCGTGCCGGGTGAGAGCTTCCCTTGGCAGAGACAGAGACAGAGGGAGAGGGAGCGGTGGAGGCCCCGACCCCGTGTGTCGGGCCACCCCGGTTGCTGATCGCGGGTGGCGGGGGTGGCGGCACCGGCCTCCGGTGAAGCTCCGGGCCGGAGCGCACCCGCGCACCCGGCCCGGTCCGGCGGCGGTCAGACCTTCACCGTCACCAGCACCTCGATGTTTCCGTGGACGGCTTTCGAATACGGGCACCTGCCGTGCGCCTGCGCCGCGAGACGCTCGGCCTCCTCGGGGCGCAGGCCCGGCAGTTCCACCGCGATCGCCGCGGACAGGAAGAAGCCGCCCTCCCCTTTGTTCAGGGCCACGTGGGCGGTCACGACGTCGTCCCGCAGGGAAACCCCGGACTCCCTGGCCGACAGCCGCAGCGCGCTGTGGAAGCAGGCCGCCCAGCCGGCCGCGAACAGCTGCTCCGGGTTGGTGGCGTCCCCCGCGCCGCCGACTTCCTTCGGGCTGGTCAGCCGCGCGTCCAGCAGCCCGTCGGAGGAACGCACCCGGCCCGTGCGGCCGTCCCCGGACGATTCCACCTCGGCGGTGTAGACGATTCCCATGCGATGTCCGTCCATTCTTCTCGAGAAGTAAGCGGAAATACCCTGCGCAGAGGCGGAAGGCGCCTCACCCAACCCTGAACTTCCTTACTCACAGGGCGCGCTACGGATTCCCGCAGTGACCGCGCGACCGCCCGCGTCTAGCGTCTTTCGCGAGAAGCCCGTTGTTCTCCCCGGCTTTTCTCCCTGGTAGTTATCCACATTTCCCTGGAATGACGAGGAGTTGGTCCCGTGGGTCCGCTGCGTGGAGTTCGGGTGCTGGAGTTCGCGGGCTCCGCCCCGACCGCTTTTGTCGGCACCGTGCTGTCCGGACTCGGCGCCGACGTGGTGCGCGTCGACCGGGCCGGCGCTCAGGAGGGCGCGTTCGGCCCGAACCCTCTGACCCGCGGCCGCCGTTCCGTGGCCATCGATCTGAAGAGCCGCGACGGCGTGGAGCGCGCCCTTTCGCTCGCCGCGCACAGCGACGTGCTCGTGGAGGGCTTCCGCCCCGGTGTCGCCGAGCGGCTGGGCATCGGCCCGCAGCACGTCCTCGGACAAAACCCCCGGCTCGTCTACGGCAGGCTGAGCGGCTGGGGCCAGTCGGGGGAGTGGGCCGAACGGACCGCGCACGACCTGGCCGTTCTGGCGCTGACCGGCGCCCTGGAGACCGACCCGGAGACGGGCTCTCCCGTCCTCCCGCCCTCCGCCTACCTCTCCAGCTTCGCCGGCGGGGGCATGGCCCATGCGCAGGCACTGCTCGCCGCCCTGTACGAACGATCGCACTCCGGACGGGGCCAGGTCGTCGACACCGCGCTCAGCGACGGAGCCGCCCTGGTCACGACGCTGGTCCACCAGTGGCGCTCCGCGCCGGGCGTGCACACCGTCACGGACGCGCCGCACTACGCCGTGTACGCCTGCGCCGACGGCCGGTACATGGCCGTCGCCGCCATCGAGCCCCGCCTCTACCAGGCCCTCCTGACCCAGCTGGACCTGCTCGGCGTCCCGGACCTCGCCGACCGGGACGACCCGGCGCAGTGGGAACTGCTGCGGAGCCAGATCGCCGCCCGGTTCCGCCTGCACGACAGCGGCCACTGGGTGAAGGTCTTCTCGGCCGTGGACGCGGGTACGGTTCCGGTGCTCTCCGCCGAGGAAGCGGCGCACCATCCTCAGCTCGCGGCCCGGAACGCCTTCCTCGAACTCGACGGCGGCCGCCAGGTGGCGCCGGCGTCCCGCTTCGGACGCACCCCCGTGGCCGCCCCCGGCCCGTCCCCGGTGCCGGGAGGGCAGACCGGGGAGGTGTGGGACGAGTGGGTGCGGTGACGGCCGCGCCGTGACCGCCGGCGGACCGTTCCGTGCGGGCGCCCGCGGGATCACTCCGTACACCCCGCGGGCGATACTTGTTCCCATGGACACGCGGAACACCGGCCCCGGTGCGGTACTCGTCAGGCGGGCCGTCGCCCGGGACGCCAAGCGACTGACCCGCCTGGTCAGGGCGTCGCGGGCGTACGAGGGTCCCTGGGCGCCCATGGTCGAGGGCTACCGGGTGGGACCCGACTACATCGAGACCCACCGGGTCTTCGTCGCCGCCGACGGGGCCGGCGGCCCGGTGCTCGGCTTCTACTCCCTCGTACTCGATCCGGGGAACGCGAGCGGACCGGGCGCCACCGGTGAACTCGACCTCATGTTCGTCGCCGACGCCGCCCAGGGGCGGGGGATCGGCCGGCGCCTGATCGCGCACTTGCGCGAGGAAGCGGGCCGCGCCGGTCTCGACGCCGTCCGGGTGGTCTCCCACCCGCCCTCCGAGGGCTTCTACCGCAGCGTCGGCGCCGAACGCACCGGTACCGCACCCGCGACCCCGCCGTACGTGATGTGGGACCGGCCCGAGCTGACGCTCACCATCGCCTGAGTCGCCGCGCCGCCGGACCGAGCGCGCCGGGGTGCTCAGCGCCCCTCATCCGCGGGATTCGGCGCGACGGGCGCGGGGAAGGCGTAGGACCCGGCCGGCGGCGCACCGCCCCGGCGGTCCACGCCGACGAGGGGAGATCCGCCGTGACACTCGCACGGGACGACGGACGTCAGGAGAGCGCCGAGGAGCGGGCGGACCGGCGGTGGACGGACCTGCTCCAGGAGCTCAGGGTCGCGCAGACGGGCGTACAGATCCTCTTCGGTTTCCTGCTCGCCGTGGTGTTCCAGCCCCGGTTCGCCGAACTTGGGACCACCGACCGCAACATCTACGTCGTCACGGTGATATTGGGCTCCTCGACGGCCGCCGCCCTCATCGGCCCCGTCTCCTACCACCGGCTGCTCACCGGACGCCGGCTGAAGCCGCAGACCGTGACCTGGGCCTCGCGGCTCACGGTCCTCGGGCTCGTCCTGCTCTTCGGCACCATGTGCAGCGCGCTGCTGCTCATCCTGCGGGTGGCGCTCCACAACCACCTGGCGCTCTGGCTCGTCGGCGGTATGGCGGTGTGGTTCGCCGTCTGCTGGTTCGTCTTCCCGCTGTGGGCGATCGCCCGCGACCACGGGCAGGGCACCACCGGTCCCGCGGAGTCCTGACCCGGGCCGCGGGGCCTCCTGGCCGAACCCGCCTCGGGCCGAACCCGCCTCAGGTCAGACCCGCCTCCGGGCTGCTGGCGTCCGTGACACCGAAGACCGCGCCGTCGGGGTCACGCACCACGGCTTCGGTACCGCCCCGGACCTCGTTGAGGGCGGTGACCGTGCCGCCGGAGCGGAGGACCGCTTCCGCCGTCTCGGTCACGTCCTCCACCAGGAACTGCACCTGCCAGTGGGGGCGCAGCACCGGATCGGGTGAGGCCTCCACCGCCCCGGAACTGATCCGCGCCAGGGGGCGTCCCTCGAAGCGCACGATGACCTCGTCCTCCTCGTAGGAGACCTCGCAACTCCCGGGCCGGCCGCTGGCCCAGTCGAGTACTCCGCCGTAGAAGATCGCCGCGTCGAACGCGTTCCGCGTGCGCAGCCGCAGCCAGGCGTACGAGCGGTCGGCAGGCGTGGACCGCGGGGCGGGGGGCGAGAGGCGCTCCCAGAGCCCGAAGACCGCGCCGTCCAGGTCGGACGCCAGGACCCCGCGCCCCTCGTTGAGCGTCAGCGGCCCCACCGCCACCGTCGCGCTGCGCTCGCGGACGCGCCCGGCCGCGACGTCCGCGTCCTGGACGGCGAAGTACGGCAGCCAGGCGACAGCGGTCTGGTACGAGGACGAGACGCCACCGATGCCCGCCAGCGGCACCCCGCGCAGGCGGGCGACGCAGAACTCGGGGCCGAGCTTGCTGGGGTGGAAGGTCCAGCCCAGGGCTGCGCCGTAGAAGTGCTGCGCGGCTTCCAGGTCCCGGGTCAGCAGGTTGACCCAGCAGGGTGCCGCCGCGCCGGTCAGCGGCGCGGCGGCGGGGGGCGTACGGGGATCGCTACCGGTCATCTTCACACTGCCTTCGTCCGCTCGGGCGGGCCCGTCTGCCGACGTGCGCCGGGCCAGAACCAGCGTCGGCCGACCGGACCGGTCCCGCAACACGCGGCCGGGCGCTTCCCTCGACCCGCGCCTTCAGACCCCGTCACGGGGAGGCGCGTTGGTGATGTCGAGGTAGACGTGGTCGGCCTGGGGCCAGGTCCGGTTGACCGTCCTCCTGATGCGGACGGAGACGCGCTCGATCTCCTCGCTGTCGATGCCCGGCGAGAGGTCGACCCGCGCGGCCACCAGGACCGAGTCGAGCCCCAGCCGCATGGTGAGGAGGGACTCGACGTTGTCGATCTCCTCCTGGCGGCCGAGAAAGTCCTCGATTTCCTTCTGCAACCCGGGGTCGGCGGACTCGCCGATCAGCTGGTCGCGGGCGTCCCGGCCGAGCCGGAAGGCCACGTAGACGAGCAGCAGCCCGATGGCCAGCGAGGCGGACGCCTCCCAGACGGCGTTCCCGGTGACCAGGTGCAGCGCCATGCCGGCCATGGCCAGGACCACTCCGATCACGGCGGTGGCGTCCTCCGCGACCACGGTGCGCAGCGCGGGGTCCTTCGCGCCGCCCTCCTCGCCCCGCACCTGGTGCAGGGCCCGGACGAGCGAGGTGCCCTCGGCCACCAGCGCCACACCGAGCACGGCGAGGCCGACCGCGTAACCGGACGGGGACTCCTGGTCGTGGCTGCGCAGCGCCTCGAAGCCCTGGAAGAAGGAGAAGCAGCCGCCCATGACGAAGATCCCCACCGCCGCCAGCAGGGACCAGAAGTACCGTTCCTTGCCGTAGCCGAACGGGTGACGCGCGTCGGCCGGGCGGCGGCTGCGCCGCAGCGCCGCGAGGAGGAAGACCTCGTTCATGCTGTCGGCGACCGAGTGCGCCGCCTCGGACAGCAGGGCCGGGGAGCCGGACAGGAGGCCGCCCACGGTCTTGGCGGCGGCGATCACCAGGTTCGCCGCGAGGGCGACGAGCACGGTGACGCGGGTCCGCCGGTCGGCGTCCTTCCCGCTCTCCGCGCCCGCCGCCCCCGCGCCGGGTGCGTCCGGAGGAGCGCCGGCGGACCGGCGCTCGGTGCGTATCGCCTCAGTCACGGGGCCGGTCGCCCTCCGGCGGAGTGGTTCCGCCGTCGTGCTCCCCGAGCTCGTAAGGGGAGAGGGCGTGACCGTCGTCGGGGAAACGGTCCTCGCCGTGCACGTTCTCCTGCTGGATGTGCGAGCGATGGTCCGGCGGGATGGGCTGTTCGTCGGCGCGCGGGGGCGGCAGCTCCTTGTCGCGGCGGCGCATGCCGAACCAGAAGGCGCCGATGAGCAGGGCCACGACAGCGACCGCGGCGATGATGAGGCCGGTCCCCAGCGCTCCGGATACGGCGAGCGTGGAGGATGCGGCGGCCTGGGCTCCGTTCGATACGTCCATGCATGCCGGATACCCCGGATGCCGAGCGTCAGACAGTGATTCATTTGAATTCATGTTTTGTAGTTATATGACCGGATAAGTGTTTTGTATGGTGAAAATTGGCTACACGATGATGACCGAGCAGACCGGCCCCCGGGAGCTGGTGGCTGACGTCGTCGCCGCCGAGCGCGCGGGATTCGACTTCTCCGTCACCTCCGACCACTACTTCCCCTGGCTGTCCGAGCAGGGCCACGCCCCGTACGCCTGGACCGTCCTCGGCGCCGCCGCGCAGGCCACCACGACCATTCCGCTCATGACGTACGTGACCTGCCCGACCGTCCGCTACCACCCGGCCGTCGTCGCCCAGAAGGCCGCGACGCTCCAGATCCTGTCCGAGGGCCGCTTCCGGCTGGGGCTCGGATCGGGCGAGAACCTCAACGAACACGTCACCGGCGCCGGGTGGCCGCGCGCCAGGGTCCGGCTCGACATGCTGGAGGAGGCGGCTCGCATCATCGGGGCCCTCTTCGACGGAGGCGTGGTGAACCATGCCGGTACCCACTTCCAGGTGGAGAACGCCCGGCTGTGGGACCTCCCGGAGACCCGGGTGCCGATCGGGATCGCTGTCTCCGGACCGAAGTCCTGCGCGATCGCGGGCGAACTGGCGGACCTCGTCGTCGCCACCGAACCGAAGGCCGAACTGCTCGACGCCTTCGCCCGCCACGGCGGCGCCGGCAAACCCTCGGTCGGCCAGCTCCCCGTCTGCTACGACCCCGACCGGAGCGCGGCGGTGGCCCGGGCGCACGAGCAGTTCCGCTGGTCGGTGGGCGGCTGGAAGGTCAACTCCGAGCTGCCGGGGCCGGACGGATTCGACCAGGCCACCGCGTACGTGCGCCCCGAGGACGTGGCCGGGGCCATCCCCTGCGGGAGCGACGTGGACGAGTTCACCGAAGCGGTCCGCGCCTACCGCGACGCGGGCTTCACGGAGATCGCCCTCATCCAGGTCGGCGGGGCGCACCAGCAGTCGTTCATCTCCTGGGCGGAGAAGGAGCTGCTGCCCGCGCTCCGCACCCTGTAGGCCGCCCCCGCGCGTGATCGCCACGCGTACGCGGTGACTTCCCGGGCAGGACCCCGGGGCAGGCACTGCGCCGACTGCCGTATCCGTGTCGCCGACTTCCGGACGCCGGGCGAGCCTGGGAGCGGGCCGGCTCCGCCGCGTCCGGCTCCCGAGAAAGGAACCATGGTGAACACCACCGACAAGACCGCTTCCGAGCATCAGGAGAACTACGACGTCCTGGTCTCGCTGAGCGAGTGCACGACCGACGACGCGAGCACCGTGTTCGAGGTGCTCCGCCGCTCCTTCACCTCCGACCGGGCCGCCGCGGACGCGCCCGCCGACACGAACACACCCCGCCCGACCGTCTGGTCCGCGACCGTCGACGTCTCCACGAAGAAGGAGGCCGCAGGGCCCGCCTCGCTCGCCGGGCCGGTCACCGTCGACGCCCAGGGCGGCTACTGGGCGGTGGACCGGCTGCGAGGACATCTCGGCGAGGTGTTCTCGGTGGAGGAGGTCGGTACCGCGGCGGGGGACCAGGAACAGGAACTCAGGCTGCGGCTCACCAGCCGCTGACCCACCCGCACAGCCCCGCACCACCACCGTCCGGACGGGCAGAACGGAAGGCACCCGCGCATGGAACCCCAGCGGCTGGTCGAGGACGCGGAGACCGTCCTCCGGATCCCCCCGGGAGAGGCCGAGGGCGGCGGCCCGCCCGGTGGCCTCCCCGGACGTTCCGCCGTCACCCTCCACGTCAACGGCGCGGCCAGGACGGTGACGCTCGACCACCGCACCACGCTCCTGGACGCCCTGCGGGAACACCTCGGCCTCACCGGGGCCAAGAAGGGCTGCGACCACGGGCAGTGCGGGGCCTGCACCGTCCTGGTCGACGGCCGCCGCGCCAACAGCTGCCTGCTGTTGGCCGTCGCCCAGGACGGCGCCCGTGTCACCACGGCCGAGGGGCTGGCCGAGAACGGCCGGCTCCACCCCGTGCAGGAGGCGTTCGTGGACCGCGACGCCCTCCAGTGCGGCTACTGCACCCCCGGCCAGGTCTGCTCCGCCGTCGGCATGCTCGCCGAAGCCGAGGAGGGCTTCCCCTCCCACGCGACCGGGCCCGCCGCCCTCGCCGCGGGCGGCCCCGTCGCCCTCGGGCCCGACGAGATCCGGGAGCGGATGAGCGGCAACCTCTGCCGGTGCGGCGCCTATCCGCACATCGTCGAAGCGATTGAGGACGTGGCCCGATGAAACCCCTCGGCTATCTGCGGCCCGCCTCCGTCGACGAAGCGGTACGTGCGGTGGCGGTGCACCCCGGCGCCCGCTTCCTCGGCGGCGGGACCAACCTGGTCGACCTGATGAAGCTCGGCGTCGAGACGCCGGGCGTCCTCATCGACGTCACCCGGCTGCCCCTGGACCGCACCGAGCCCACCCCCGAGGGCGGGCTGCGCATCGGGGCGACCGTCCGCAACAGCGATCTCGCCGCGCACCCCCTCGTACGCGAGCGGTACCCGGTCCTCTCCCAGGCGCTGCTCGCCGGGGCGTCGGGCCAGCTGCGCAACATCGCCACCACCGGCGGCAACCTCCTCCAGCGCACCCGCTGCCCGTACTTCCAGGACGTGTCCAAACCGTGCAACAAGCGCGCCCCCGGCACCGGTTGCCCCGCGCGTGAGGGCGCCCACCGCGACCTCGCCGTCCTCGGCCACTCCGAGAGCTGCGTCGCCACCCACCCCTCGGACCTCTCCGCCGCCCTCGCGGCGCTCGACGCCACCGTCGTGCTCCACGGGCCGGAGGGCGAACGGACCGTGCCCGTCACCGGGTTCCACCGGCTGCCGGGGGAGAACCCGGACCAGGACACGGTGATCCGCCCCGGCGAACTGATCACCGGAGTGGTCCTGCCGCCGGCGCCCGAGGGCTCGGCGCAGCTCTACCGCAAAGTCCGCGACCGGGCCTCGTACGCCTTCGCGCTCGTCTCCGTGGCCGCCGTCCTCACCGTGCGCGAGGGCCGCGTCCAGCACGCCGCCCTCGCCTTCGGCGGTCTCGCCCACCGCCCCTGGCGGGCGACCGCGGCGGAGACCGTGCTGCGCGGCGCCCCGGCCACCGCCGAGACCTTCGCCCGCGCCGCCTCCGCCGAACTCGCCGCCGCCCGGCCGCTGCGCGACAACGCCTTCAAGGTGGACCTCGCCCGCAGACTGACCGTCGACGCGCTCACCGAACTCACCGGGCGGGCCACCGCCTGACCGGTCGGCACCTGCCCGCGCCCCGTATCCCGACTCCGCCCGAGGACCCGTCATGAGCCACGCCCCCCAGCCGCTCGGTGCCCCCGTCGTCCGCCGCGAGGCCCGGGAGAAGGTCACCGGGGCGGCGCGCTACGCGGCGGAGCACACCCCGCCCGGCTGCCTGTACGCGTGGCCCGTGCCGGCCACCGTGCCCAGCGGGCGGGTGACCGCCGTCCGCACCGCCGACGCGCTCGCCCTCCCCGGCGTCCACACCGTGCTCACCCCCGACAACGCGCCACGCCTGCACACCCCCGACGACCCGATCCTCGCGGTGCTCCAGGACGACCGGGTCCCGCACCGGGGCTGGTACGTCGCGCTGGTGGTGGCCGACAGCCTCGAAGCGGCCCGGGCAGGAGCCGACGCCGTGGTCGTCGAGTACGCGCGCGAACCGCACGACGTCGTCCTCACCGACGACCACGCCGGGCTGTACACCCCCGAGAAGGCCAACGGCGGCTTCCCGGCCGTCCGCGAACGCGGCGACTTCACGCGGGCCTACCAGGACGCGGAGAACCGGATCGACACGACGTACCGGATCAGCCCCCTGCACAACCACCCCATGGAGCCGCACGCCACCACCGCCCAGTGGGCGGACGGCCGGCTGACCGTCCACGACTCCAGCCAGGGCTCCAGCACGGTCCGCGACACCCTGGCCGCCGTCTTCGGCATCGACACCGGCCGGGTGACCGCGATCTCCGAACACGTCGGCGGCGGCTTCGGCTCGAAGGGCACCCCGCGCCCCCAGGTGGTGCTCGCCGCCATGGCCGCGCTGCACACCGGCCGGCCCGTGAAGCTCGCTCTGCCGAGGAAGCACCTGCCCGCCGTCGTCGGCCACCGCGCGCCCACCGTGCACCGCGTCCGGATCGGCGCCGACGACGACGGCGTGATCACCGCCCTCTGCCACGAGGTCACCACCCACACCTCCACCGTCAAGGAGTTCGTGGAACAGGCCGCCGTACCGGCCCGGATCATGTACGCCTCCCCGCACAGCCGGACCGTGCACCGGGTGGCCGCCCTCGACGTCCCGAGCCCCTCGTGGATGCGCGCCCCCGGTGAGGCGTCCGGGATGTACGCCCTGGAGTCCGCGATGGACGAACTGGCCTGCGCGCTCGGCATCGACCCCGTCGAGCTGCGGGTACGCAACGAACCCGCCACCGAGCCCGACTCGGGGAAGCCGTTCAGCAGCCGCAACCTCGTCGCCTGCCTGCGCGAGGGCGCCGAGCGCTTCGGCTGGTACGACCGCGACCGCCGCCCCGCCTCCCGCCAGGAAGGGCGCTGGCTGCTCGGTACCGGCGTGGCCTCGGCGACGTACCCCGTCCTCGTCGGGCCCTCCTCGGCCTCCGCGCACGCCGCCGCCGACGGGAGCTTCCTCGTCGAGGTGAACGCCACCGACATCGGCACCGGCGCCCGAACCGTCCTCGCCCAGATCGCGGCCGCGGCGCTCTCCACCGGCGCCGACCGGGTCCGGGTCGCCCTCGGCGACAGCGACCTGCCCACCGCGCCGCTCGCCGGCGGCTCCTCCGGCACCGCGTCCTGGGGGTGGGCGGTGCACAAGGCGGCGGCCGCCCTCGCCGCCCGGCTCGCCGCGCACCCCGGGCCGCTGCCCGCCGAGGGCGTCACGGTGCGCGCCGACACCGGGGAGGAGGCCGGCGCCGAGTCCCCGTACGCCCGGCACGCCTTCGGCGCCCACTTCGCCGAGACCGCCGTCGACTCCCTCACCGGCGAGGTCCGGGTGCGCCGGCTGCTCGGCGTCTACGCCGCCGGACGCATCCTCAACGCCCGCACCGCACGCTCCCAGTTCATCGGCGGCATGGTCATGGGCATCGGGATGGCACTGACCGAGGGCAGCACCCTGGACCCGGTGTACGGCGACTTCACCGAGAGCGACCTCGCCGCCTACCACGTACCGGCCTGTGCCGACGTGCCGGCCGTGGAGGCGCACTGGATCGAAGAGGACGACCCCCACCTCAATCCGATGGGCAGCAAGGGGATCGGCGAGATCGGCATCGTCGGCACCGCCGCCGCCATCGGCAACGCGGTGCGCCACGCCACCGGGGCGCGGCTGACCGGACTCCCGCTCACCCCGGACAAGGTCCTGCCGTACCTGCCGTAGGTGGTGTCCGGGACGCTCCGTACCCCGTGGCCGCCTCCACCAGCGGCGACGGTCCAACTGTTGCGCACCCGGCCCAGCGGCGTCACCCTGAGGAGTGACACAGAAGTGATGGCCGCTCACGCTTCGTGCTCAGGGGTCGTCGGTTCACGACGGACACGCACGTGGGCCTCGCGGTGAGGAGCCCCGACGATGACCGTTCCACTCGACCGGCACTATCTGGTCGAACTGCAGGTGTCGGCAGAACGCGTTTCCCAGCTGCGGCGCATCGTCGCGGCGCACCTGCGCCACTGGAGTCTCGAACTGCACGTCGGCCCGGTCTGCCGGGCGCTGGAGGAACTTCTGACCAACGTCCACCGGCACGTCGGCGGCGACAACGAATGCGTCATCGAACTCCGCTGGACCGGCCGCCATCTGACGGTGGCCGTGGCCGACAACGGCGCGGGGATGCCGAGACTGCTCGCCGCCGGCGGCGGACTGAGCCGGGTCATGGCGCTCAGCGACAGCTGGGGCAGCTGCCGGACCGGTGACGGCAAAGTCGTCTGGTTCACCCGGTACGCCGAGGTGCCGCGCCCGACCGGCCTGCTGCCCCGTACGCCGCCGGACACCGCCCCCGAGTCCCGGCCGCTGCCTTCCACGGCTCTCGCCTGACCGTTCCCGGCCTCCTGCCCGGCCGATCCGGATCGCGTGCCCCCGGCGCGCATGATCCGCGACGGCCGGGTAGGCGCTGCGACGGGCCCGCGTTGCGCCGCGCGCGAAGGCGCGGGACGGTCGAAGAACCCAGGCAAGGAGGCCACAGCCATGCCCATCGCGACGGTCAACCCCGCGAACGGCGAAACGCTGAAGACGTACGAAGCCATCGGCGAGGCAGAGATCGAACGGCGGATCGCCACCGCGTACGACACGTTCCGCACCTACCGCACCACGAGCTTCGCCGAGCGGGCCGCCCTGCTGGAGAAGGCCGCCGACCTCCTGGACGCCGACCGCGACGCCATCGCCCGCACCATGACCCTCGAAATGGGCAAACCACTGACCGCCGCACGCGCCGAGGCCGCCAAATGCGCCAAGGCCATGCGCTGGTACGCGGCCCACGCCGAACGGCTGCTGGCCGACGAGCACCCCGCGGACGAGGACGTGAAGGACTCCGGGGCCACCCGCGCCCGGGTCCACTACCGGCCGCTCGGTGTCGTCCTCGCCGTGATGCCGTGGAACTTCCCGCTCTGGCAGGTGGTCCGCTTCGCGGCGCCCGCGCTGATGGCGGGCAACACCGGGCTCCTCAAGCACGCGTCGAACGTCCCGCAGACCGCCCTCTACCTGGGCGACCTGTTCCGTCGCGCCGGCTTCCCCGCCGGAGCCTTCCAGACACTCCTGATCGGTTCCGGCGCCGTCGAGGCGATCCTGCGCGACGACCGGGTCGCCGCGGCCACCCTCACCGGCAGCGAGCCCGCCGGGCGCTCCGTCGCCGCGACCGCCGGGGACACCGTGAAGAAGACCGTCCTCGAACTCGGCGGCAGCGACCCCTACCTCGTGCTGCCCTCCGCCGACGTCGAACGGGCCGCGAAGACCGCCGTCACCGCCCGGGTCCAGAACAACGGACAGTCCTGCATCGCCGCCAAACGGTTCATCGTCCACACCGACGTGTACGACGCCTTCGCCGAACGCTTCACCGCCGCCATGGACGCCCTCACGGTCGGCGACCCGCTCCAGGAATCCACCGACGTCGGCCCCCTCTCCACCGAGCAGGGCCGCGCCGACCTGGAGGAACTCGTCGACGACGCACTCGGCAAGGGGGCTCAGGCGCTCTGCGGCGGGGGACGGCCCGAGGGGCTCGGCGGAGAGCTGGAACACGGCTGGTTCTACGCGCCCACCGTCCTCGCGGGGATCACCCCGGAGATGCGGATCCACCGCGAGGAGACCTTCGGCCCGGTGGCGACCCTCTACCGGGTCTCCGGGCTCGACGAGGCCCTGGAGATCGCCAACGACACGCCCTTCGGACTCAGTTCCAACGTGTGGACCCGCGACCCGGACGACATGGCGGCGTGCGTCCGCGACCTGGAGGCCGGCGGCGTCTTCTTCAACGGCATGACCGCCTCCCACCCCGCGCTGCCCTTCGGCGGGGTGAAGCGCTCCGGCTACGGCAGGGAGCTCGCCGGCCACGGCATCCGCGAGTTCTGCAACGCGACCACCGTCTGGTACGGCCCCACGGGGGACGGCGGGGCATGACCCGGCCCCCGCACCCCCGGCAGCTGCCTTCCTGCCGCCGCACCCGGGACGGAGCCGCCTCCACCGGCGCCGGAGCCCCGTCCACCCGGGCCGGAGCCCCGTCCACCCCCGTCGCGTCCACCCTTCAGGAGGAGACTCCCTCGTGACCAGCACCGCCGGGCAGCCGGCCCCCTCGACCACCGCGCTCAGCGACGACGAACTCGCCGCCCTCGACGCCCACTGGCGGGCCGCCAACTACCTCGCGGCCGGCCAGATCTACCTCATGGCGAACCCGCTGCTGGAACAGCCCCTCGCCCGCGAGCACATCAAGCCGAGGCTGCTGGGCCACTGGGGCACCTCACCCGGGCTCAACCTCGTCCACACCCACCTCAACCGGGTGATCAAGGCGCGGAGCCGGCCGACGCTCTGCGTCTGGGGACCAGGACACGGCGGCCCCGCCGTACTCGCCAACTCCTGGCTGGAAGGCAGTTACTCGGAGACGTACCCCGACATCAGCCGGGACGCCGAGGGGATGGGGGCGCTGTTCAAGCAGTTCTCCTTCCCCGGCGGAGTGCCGAGCCACGTGGCCCCCGAGACCCCCGGCTCCGTCCACGAGGGCGGCGAGCTGGGGTACGCCCTCACCCACGCCTACGGCGCCGCCTTCGACCACCCCGACCTGCTCGTCGCCTGCGTCATCGGGGACGGCGAGGCCGAGACCGGACCGCTCGCGGCCTCCTGGCACTCCAACAAGTTCCTCGACCCGGTGCACGACGGGGCCGTCCTGCCGATCCTCCACCTCAACGGGTACAAGATCGCCAACCCGACGGTCCTGGCCCGCCTCCCCGAGGACGAACTCGACCAACTGCTGCGCGGATACGGCCACGACCCGATCCACGTCAGCGGTGACGATCCCGCAGAGGTCCACCGCGCACTGGCCGCCGCGCTGGACGTCGCGCTGGACCGGATCGGCGAGTACCAGCGCGCCGCCCGGGGCGGCCGGTCCACCGGGCGTCCCCGCTGGCCGATGATCGTCCTGCGTACGCCCAAGGGCTGGACCGGGCCCGAAGAGGTCGACGGGCTGCCCGTCGAAGGAACCTGGCGCGCCCACCAGGTCCCGCTCTCCGGAGTGCGCGACAACCGCGACCACCTGCGGCAACTGGAAGCGTGGCTGCGCTCGTACCGGCCCGAGGAACTCTTCGACGACGCCGGGCGCCCCACCGCGCAGGTGCTCTCCGTGATCCCCGAGGGCGACCTCCGCCTCGGCGCGACCCCGTACGCCAACGGTGGTCTGCTCCTGCGCGATCTGCCGGTGCCCCCGCTGGACGACCACGCCGTCACCGTCGACAAGCCCGGCGCATCGTCCCACGAACCCACCCGGGTGCTCGGCCAACTCCTCGAAGGCGTCATGGCCGCGACCGCCGGGCGCCGGGACTTCCGGCTCGTCGGCCCGGACGAGACCGCGTCCAACCGGCTCGACGCCGTCTACGGCGCGAGCGGCAAGGCGTGGCAGGAGAAGATCCTGCCGACCGACGAGAACCTCGCCCGCGACGGCCGGGTCATGGAGATCCTCTCCGAACACCTCTGCCAGGGCTGGCTGGAGGGCTACCTGCTCACCGGGCGCCACGGGCTCTTCTCCAGCTACGAGGCGTTCGCCCACATCGTGGACTCGATGGTCAACCAGCACATCAAGTGGCTGCGCACCTCGCGCAGGCTTCCCTGGCGCCGCCCCATCGCCTCGCTGAACTACCTGCTCAGCTCGCACGTCTGGCGCCAGGACCACAACGGCTTCTCGCACCAGGACCCCGGATTCGTCGACCACATCCTCAACAAGAGCCCCGAGGTCGTCCGCGTCTACCTGCCGCCGGACACCAACACCCTGCTCTCCACCGCCGACCACGTGCTGCGCAGCCGCGACTACGTCAACGTGATCGTCTCCGGGAAGCAGCCGACCTTCGACTGGCTGACGATGGACCAGGCCCGCGCCCACTGCGCCCGGGGCGCCGGGGTGTGGGAGTGGGCGGGTACGGAGAACGGCAGCCGCGAACCCGACGTGGTGCTCGCCTGCGCGGGAGACGTCCCCACCCTGGAGACCCTGGCCGCCGCCGACCTGCTCCGGCGCCATCTGCCCGACCTCGCCGTACGCGTGGTGAACGTCGTGGACATGACCCGGCTGCTGCCGCACGGCGAACACCCGCACGGCATGCCCGACTCCGAGTACGACGCCCTCTTCACCCGCGACAAGCCGGTCATCTTCGCCTACCACGGCTACCCGTGGCTGATCCACCGCCTCGCCTACCGCCGGGCCGGCCACGCCAATCTCCACGTACGCGGCTACAAGGAGGAGGGCACGACCACCACCCCCTTCGACATGGTGGTCCGCAACGACCTCGACCGGTACCGGCTCGTCATGGACGTGGTCGACCGGGTGCCCGGACTCGGCGTCCGCGCCGTCGCGGTCCGCCAGGCCATGGCCGACGCACGGACCCGCCACCACGCCTACATCCGCGAGTTCGGCGAGGACATGCCGGAGGTGGCCGACTGGACCTGGACCGGCTGAGCCGACGGGTTCATCCGGGACCGCCCTCGCCCCCGCGCCGGGGTGGTCCCGGCCCGGGGGCGAGGGTGGTCCCGGCCCGGTCTCCTCCCGCTGTCCGCGGTGAGCGATCATGGTCGGGTCGAACACCCGCCCGAGGAGAGCCGATCCGATGACACTGCGCTGCGCCGTACTCGACGACTTCCAGTCCGTCGCGACCACCGCCGCCGACTGGTCCCCGCTCGCGGGCCGGGTCGACGTGGTCTCCTTCCCGGAGCACTTCGCCACCGAGGACGAGACCGCCGAGGCGCTCGCGTCCTTCGACATCGTGGTGACCCTGCGCGAGCGGGTCCCCTTCCCCGCCACCCTGCTCGACCGGCTGCCGCGCCTGCGCCTCCTCGTCGCCTCCGGCATGCGCAACTCCGTCATCGACCATCAGGCCGCCGCGCGCAACGGGGTCACGGTGTGCGGGACCGCCAGCGCCGGCACCCCGCCGGTGGAGCTCACCTGGGCCCTGCTGCTCGGCCTCGCCCGCAGCATCGTCCCGGAGGCCACCGCGCTGCGCACGGGGGGACCCTGGCAGTCGACGGTCGGCGCCGACCTGCACGGGCGGCGCCTCGGTCTGCTCGGGCTCGGCCGGATCGGCAGCCGGGTCGCCGCGGTCGGCCTCGCCTTCGGCATGGACGTGGTGGCCTGGAGCCCGAACCTCACCGCCGAACGGGCCGCGGAGGTGGGCACCCGGCTCGCCGCCTCCAAGGAGGAGCTTCTCGCCACCAGCGACTTCGTCTCCGTCCACCTGGCGCTGGGCGACCGCAGCCGGGGCCTGATCGGCGCCCCGGAGCTGGCGCTGATGGGTCCGGACGCCTACCTCGTCAACACGTCGCGGGCCGCCATCGTCGACCAGGACGCCCTGCTCGCGGCGCTCCACGCCGGGACCATCGCGGGCGCGGCCGTCGACGTCTTCGACACCGAACCCCTCCCTGCGGACCACCCGATGCGCACCGCCCCGCGCCTGCTGGCCACCCCGCACCTGGGGTACGTCTCCCGCGCCAACTACGCGGCCTACTACGGCGACGCGGTCGAGGACATCGAGGCGTACCTCGCGGGCTCACCGGTCCGGCTCCTGGGGGCGTGAGCCGGACCGGGCGGTCCTGGGACGGCACCGCCCACGAGCGTGGACGGCACCGTTCAGTAGCGCAGCACCGCCGCGATCCGGTGGTGCTCGTTCAACGTGTCGTCCGGGAGGAACACGACCTCGGCGCCGCTGTCGAGGGCCGCTTCGACGAGTTCGTCCACCACGTCCTCGCGTACCGTCGCGTCGCCCGCCGCCGCCTCCTCGTCGCCCACCGGCACGAGGTGGCCCTCGGCCGTGCGCGCCGTCTCCTGGTAGTGCTCCTCCACGACGACCAGCCCCGCGCGGCCCTCCCGTACGGCGGTCCACACCTCGTCGAGCCCGCCCGCGAAGGTCTTGGCCCCGCGTGCGCCGTCGAGCCGGGCACGCACCTCGGCGGCGCGGCGCTCCGCGTGCTCCGCCATCGCCGTCCCGAGCTCCGTCAGCAGCGCGGCCGGCGCGATGTCGGCGGGGGCACCCTTGGCGACGCGGCCGACCGCCGTGTGGGCGCCCTCGCCGGCGTCGTCCAGCAGTGCGAGCGCGGGCGCCAGCCCCACCAGGTACAGGGGGCGCGGGTCCGAGGCGAGCACCGCGCGCAGCTTCTCGTCGACCGTGCGGAGGAACTGGCGGGTCTCCTCGTCGGTGTAGGTGCTCGGGGTGTCGCCGATCCGTTCCATCCGCTGCGGGTTCGGCGCCTCGCTCGGCGCGGTCAGCGGGAACCCGCCCTTCTCCTCCAGGTGCACGGAGTCCGCGGTGCCGCCCCACAGGGCCGCGTGGTCGGCGGCGACGGTCAGCGCCCAGTACGGCTGTGACTGTGCCTTGGCCGCCACCAGGTTGCGGGTCAGGTACGTGTCGCTCAGCACCACCCGCTCGGGAGCGGTACGCGGCAACTGCCAGATCTGGTACTCCTCCGTGCTCACGAGGAGCACCAGTGACTCCAGGGCCCTGCGCGCGTCCACCTCGGCCGCCGCGCGGTCCAGCTGCGCCCGCAGCGCGGCGGCCGTCTCGCGCGACACCCTCGGGTCGGCCTCCAGCCGGCTCGTGGCCTCGGCGACCAGATTGCGCAGCCGTACGGCGTCCTGGGCGTTGTCCGGGGCACGGCGGTGGGTGGGCATCGTCAGGGACAGGACCGGATAGGTGCGGGGCGCCCGCAGTTCCTTGAGCACTCCGGTGGTCAGGGCGTCCGTGTCCATCGTTCCCTCCCAGGGGTTCGATTCCGGTGGAGGGCCCGGCGCGGTGTCCCGGCGGGCCCGGGCCGTTCCCCGTACCTGGGGACGGATGGCCCGACGAGTCAATTCATACCTTTTGATCCTAATATGAGCCAATTAGCCGGTGTCGTGCTCCGGGGGTTCGGGAGGTAGTCGTATGTCCGCCCTTGCCGTGTGGATGTCCGGGACCGCGGACGCGGGTGGCGCCGGGGGCCGGTCGGGAGCGACCGGCGGGGACCGGTGAGCGCCTCCGGTGCGGAGCCGTCCGGAGTGCCGTTCCCCTCCGACGGTGCGGGTGTGGGCGCGGCCGGGGCGGTGACCGCCGCGCTCGGTGAGCTGCGTGCCCGGTTCGCCGGGGTCCGGTACGGCGAAGTGGCTTCGTACATACCCGAGTTGACCCGGGCCGACCCGGACGCCTTCGGTCTCGCGCTGGTCAGCATGGACGGGCACCTCTACAGCGCGGGCGAGGCGCGCACGCCGTTCACCGTGCAGTCCGTCTCCAAACCCTACGTCTATGCCCTGGCGCTGGCCGAACTGGGGCTGGACGAGGTGTCCGCCTGGGTCAGCGCGGAGCCCAGCGGTGAGGCGTTCAACGCCATCAACCTGGAGCACGGAACCGGCCGCCCCGCCAACGCCATGGTCAACGCGGGCGCCCTGGTGGCCTCTTCGCTGGTTCCCGACTCCCCGGACCGTCCGCGGTTCGAGCGCATCCTGGCGTTCCTGGGCCGGTTCGCGGGACGGGCCCTGGACGTGGACGAAGCGGTGTACCGCTCCGAGTCCGAGACGGGCGACCGCAACCGGGCGCTCGCCTACCTCATCCGCAGCGCGGGCCGGCTCCCCGTCGACCCCGTCACCGCCACCGAGACGTACTTCCGCCAGTGCGCGGTGCGGGTGACCGCCGTGGACCTCGCGGTCATGGCGGCCACCCTGGCCCACGGCGGCGTCAACCCCGTGACCGGCGACCGGGTGGTGACCGAGGAGGTCGCGGCCCGGGTGCTGGCCGTCATGGCGACCTGCGGGATGTACGACGCGTCGGGGGAGTGGCTGCTGCGGGTGGGGCTGCCGGCCAAGAGCGGGGTGTCGGGCGGTCTGATCGCCGCCGGTCCCGCACGGTTCGGGCTCGCCTCCTACAGCCCGCCGCTCGACGCCGCCGGGACCTCCGTGCGCGGCCGGTCCGCCTTCGCCGCCCTCTCGGAGCGCCTCGGGCTCCATCTGATGCTCAACCCCGCGCTGCCCGGCTCCACCGTCACGCTCGTCACCACGGGGGAGGACCCGCCGCCCGGCAGCGGTCCGGGGGAGAAGGGGCGCGTCGCGGTCGTGGCCGCGCAGGGGTCGCTGGACTTCACCGCGGCCGAACGCGTGCTCTACGGACTCGACGAGGCCGGCTCCGGGGGCGCACCGTCCGTGGTGCTGGACCTGCGGCAGGTGAACGGGATCGAGCCGGTGGCGTACGCGATGCTCCGCCAGGGGCTGGCCCGGCTGGAGCGGGCCGGCCACCACGTGGCCCTCGCCGACCCGGCCGGTCGGCTGAGCGCCCCGCCGCCCGGCGGCGAAGGCGCCCCGTCCGGTGGTGACGGCGCCGCGTCCGGCGGTGGCGGCCCGTCCGGCGGTGGCGGCCCGTCCGGCGGTGACGGCCCGTCCGGCGGTGATGACGCCCCGCCGGACGGCGATCCGCCGCTCGTGGACCCGCCGCTCGTGGATCAGTCGCTCGCGGATCCGCCGAGCTTCCCGTCGCGTGCCGAGGCCGTCGCGCGGTGCGCCCGGGAGGCCGACGGACGGCGGTCCTGAACGACGACGGCCCGCCGTCCGGCCGTGCTCCGGGTCCACCGGATCGAAGGGTCCACCGGATCGACGGCCCTACCAGATCGACTCGACCCACTCCGGGTGGTCGATGAACGGGTTCCGGTTGTGCTGGTACTGGGCGTAGATGACCTCGTTGCGGTTCTTCTCGAAGGCGCTCGGCGGGTCCTCCTGGCTCCACTCCTTCAGTACGGAGAGCTTGCCGATGTACGGCGCCGAGCCGTTGTTCACCTTCTCGTTGGGCTCCAGGTCGGCCCACGCGTCGTCGCCCTCGTAGCGCACCGCCATGTAGAGGATCATCCGCGCGACGTCGCCCTTGTCCGCGTCGCGCGGCTCGAAGGAGTCGGCGTCGGTGTAGTTGCCCGGAGCGCCCGACACCACGCTGCCGCCGTTGTCGAAGTCCTTGTTGTCCCGGATGGAGTTGACCTGGACGTCGGCCGGCCGCAGATGGTGCAGATCGGTGCCGGGGCCCGTCGCCGTACCGAAGTCGCCGTGCGACTTGGCCCAGACGTGCTCGCGGTTCCACTGGCCGACGTTTCCGCCGTTGTCGTCCTCGGGCCGGGACTCGCCGGTGTACAGCAGGATGACGTTGCCGGGGTTGGCGGGGTCCTCGTCGGTGTCCTTGAGCGCCTCCCAGACCTGGCTGTACGAGACCTTGGTCTGGCTCTTGATGATCGTGTGCAGGGCCGCCTTGAGGGCGGTGCCGGACTTGCCGAGGGCACCCGCGTAGTAGGTGTCGTCCAGGGTGGCGGACGCGGTGGCCGGGGCGACGGGCGCCGGGGCGTCCTTGCCCGGAGTGGCCGCGGCGGTGCCGGTGAGAACGGTGACGGCGGCGAGGGCGGCCACGAGTGGACGCGCGTAGATTCTTGGGCGACGGGACATGTGGGGTGTCCTCTCCGGGACGCGAAAGGGCTGCGGCCACCCTCTGGATCGTGGGGGAGGAAGGGGGCGCGGCAGTCATGTGAAGTGCGATCTGCCCGGCAGCCTTCCATGCGCGCCGTACCCGATGCATGAACAGAAAGTGACGGTCATGTGCAGGTCAAGTGGGGATCGGTCCCACTGGCCACTCCCGCATCGGGCGTCCCGGCGAAGGCCCCAACCGTCCCGGCGAGGGCCCAGGACACGAGTGCGTCGCGGCCGGATGCGCGTGCCGCGTCGCGGCGCGAGAATTGCCGAAAGGACGACGAGGAGGCGGCATGAGCCAAGATCCCGAATCCATATACCTCACGCGTGACGCGCAGGCGATCACCCCGGAAGAGGTCACGCCGGACCGGCTGCTCCACACCGGGGCGAGCGACCGTCCCAGTGCCGAGGACCTGGTCCTCGCCTCGGGCCGGGACGTGACGCCGGAGAGTCTCGAATGGGCCCGGCGCAAAATCGCCGAGGAAGGGCGTTCGGCCATCGACAAGCGACTCCCCTGAGGCCGCCGGGCCCCCGGAGCGGGCGTGCTCGTCACGGCGGGTACTCCCGCCCGGGTTAGCCTGAACGCACAATGAACTGTTTGACGACGTCACAGGGCCCCGTCGACCTGGCCCGTTTTCCCGAGCACCCGCGCGACCCCTTCCGCGCCTGGGACGCGGCCGACGAGTACCTCCTCTCCAGGCTGGAGGGACCGGCGGAGCCCGGTGCCGCCGGACCCGCCGGGCCGGTGGACCTCTCCGGCACCGTCGTGGTGGTGGGCGATCGCTGGGGCGCCCTCTCCACGGTGCTGGCCGGGCACCGGCCCGTACAGATCTCCGACTCCTACCTGGCGCAGTGCGCCACCCGTGCGAACCTCGCCCGCAACGGCGTCGAGCCCGAAACTGTGCGCCTGTTGTCGTCGCGCGACACCCCGCCGGACCGGATCGACGTCCTGCTCGTACGCGTACCCAAGAGCCTCGCGTTCCTGGAGGACCAGCTCCACCGCCTCGCGCCCTCCCTCCACGAGGGCACCGTGGTCATCGGCGCGGGCATGGTCAAGGAGATCCACACCTCCACGCTCAAGCTCTTCGAGCGCATCGTCGGCCCGACCCGCACCTCGCTCGCGGTCCGCAAGGCCCGGCTGATCTTCTCGACCCCCGACCCGGCCCTGTCCCGCACGCCCAGCCCCTGGCCGCTGCGGTACGAGCTCCCCACCGACATCGGCACCGCCGCAGGCCGTACGGTCGTCAACCACGCCGGCATCTTCTGCGCCGAGCGGCTCGACATCGGCACCCGCTTCTTCCTGAAGCACCTGCCCACGCGCTCCGGCCCCGACCGGGTCGTCGACCTCGGCTGCGGCAACGGAGTCGTCGGCCTCGCGGCGGCCCTCGCCAACCCGGACGCCTCCGTCATCTTCACCGACGAGTCGTACCAGGCCGTCGCCTCCGCCGAGGAGACCTTCCGGGCCGGTACGGAACCGGGCCGTGAGGCGTCGTTCCTCGTCGGTGACACCCTGGCGGACGTCGAACCCGGCAGCGTGGACCTGGTCCTGACCAACCCGCCGTTCCACTCCCACCTGGCCACCACCGACGCCACCGCGCGGAACATGTTCCTCGGCGCGCGCACCGCACTGCGGCAGGGCGGCGAGCTGTGGGTCGTCGGCAACCGGCACCTCGGGTACCACACGCAGCTGCGCCGGATCTTCGGCAACTGCACCACCGTCGCGGGCGACCCGAAGTTCGTGGTCCTGCGCGCCGTGAAGCGCTGACCCCCGGGCCGTGCCGGACACCGCCCGCCCGACGGGCATGGTCGGACACGGCCCGGAGCCCGGTGCCGGGAGAACCGGCGCCGGGTCACGTGGGCGGCCGGACCAGCCCCGTACGGTAGGCGAGAGCGACGAGCTGCGCCCGGTCGCGGGAGTGCGTCTTCGCGAGCGTGCGATGCACGTGGGTGCGTACGGTCAGCGGGCTCAGCACGAGACGGTCGGCGATCTCGTGGTTGGAGAGCCCCTCGGCGACCAGCACCGCCACCTCCCTCTCCCGCGGAGTGAGCCCCGCCAGCGCGTCCGCGTCGGCGGGCGGCATGGGCGGCGGCGTACCGACGAACGAGGCGATCAGTGAGCGGGTCGCCATCGGTGACAGGAGCGCCTCTCCCGCGGCCACGGTCCTGATCGCGTCGAGCAGGGTGTCGGGGTCCGCGTCCTTCCCGAGGAACCCGCTCGCCCCGGCGCGCAGTGCCCGGGCCACGTACTCGTCGGTCTCGAAGGTGGTCAGGATCAGGACCCGGGTCGGGGCCAGATCCGGGTCGGAGCAGATGGCCTCGGTGGCCGCCAGCCCGTCGGTTCCCGGCATGCGGATGTCCATCAGGACCACGTCGGGGCGATGCGCGCGCACCGCCCCGACGGCTGCCGCGCCGTCCGACGCCTCGGCGACGACCACGAGGTCGTCGGTGGAGTCGATGAGCATGCGGAACGTCGCGCGCAGCAGGCCCTGGTCGTCAGCCAGCAGTACGGTGCAGGTCACGTGGTGGGTTCCTGTTCGGGAGAAGGGCCGTTCGCGCTCAGCTCGCCCGGCAGCAGAGGGAGTTCCGCCACCACCGAGAAGCCGGTTCCCCGGCGCCCCGCGGTCAGGGTGCCGCCGACGAGCTGCGCTCGCTCGCGCATGCCGAGCAGTCCGAACCCCGAAGGCGCCCCGGCCGGTTCTTCCGGGCCCGCCGCGTCGTGGGCTCCGGTGGGGCCGTCGTCGGTGACGGTCACGACGACGCGGTCGCGGTGGTAGCGCAAGGTCACGGTAGCCGCGTCGGTGTGCGCGTGTTTCGCCGCGTTGGTCAGCGCTTCCTGGACGATCCGGTACGCGGTGAGGCCGACCCCGGACGAGACCGGGAGCGGCTGCCCCTCGGCGCGCAGGGCCACCCGGAGCCCCGTCGCCGCGAACGACTCCGCGAGAGCGGGCAGATCCGCCAGACCCGGGGCCGGGTCGAGGGGCGAATCGGTGTCACCTGCCTCCCTGAGCACCGCCACCGTCGCCTTGAGCTCGCGCAGCGCGGCCGACGTGGTGCCCGCGAGATCGTCGAGAACGCGGGCGACCCGCGGGTCCGGGTTGCGGCGGGCGAGATACGCGGCGGTACCCGCCTGCGCGTTCGCCAGCGTCATGTGGTGGGCGACGACGTCGTGCAGGTCGCGGGCGATGCGGATGCGTTCCTCGTCCACCCGGTGCCTGGCCTCCTCCTCGCGGGTCCGCTCCGCGAACACGGCCCGCGCCTCCACCGCTTCGAGGTACGCCCGGCGCAACTGGACGGCGCCTCCCATGTACGGCATCAGCAGCAGCCATGCGACCGGATTGACGGTCTGGAGCACGAAGGAGTAGTTCGCCGTGTCCTCCAGCAGCGACACGGCCACCAGCAGCACGGTGACTCCGGCCGCCCACCGGAGGGCCTCGTGCCGGTCCCCGTCCCGCGCGAACCAGTACAGGGCCACCATCAGCTGACCGAGGACCAGCGGCGTCAGCAGGAACCCCAGGGACGTGGCCACGGCCGCGCACACGGCGGTGACCACGACCGTGCCACGCGGGTACCGGCGGTGGGCCGGCAGGGCCAGGCTGCCCACGCCGCCGAGCACCGCGCCCCAGATCCACTGGCTGCCGTCGTCCGGGTGCGTGCTGGTGGGGACACCGGCGGCGACCGTCACCGCGAACAGGCAGAGCGCGAGGGCGGCATCGGCGACCACGGTGCGCCGCCGCACGAACTCCGCCCAGCGCGTGACGAGAGGCCGAGCCTCCATCAGCGGCCTCCTTCGGGCTGTCCGTCCCATGATGATCTCCCTCGATCGCGGTCGCGAGCGGGCTGCCCGTGTCGCGGGGGACCCGGGCAGCCCGCAGCCGATACGGCCCTTCCGCCCGCCTCAGACTCCGGCGGGTTCCCGCTCCGAGGACGTCCCGGACCCGGCTTCCGCCGCCTCGGCCGGTGCGGAGAGCTTCTCGCCTTCCACGTCGACCTTCGGCAGGATCCTGGCCAGCGGCTTCGGCAGCCACCAGGCCCAGTGCCCGAGGAGCGCGAGGACCGCGGGTACGAAGGCCATCCGGACGACGAGGGCGTCGAAGAGCACGGCGATCGCCAGACCGAACCCGATCGTCTTGACCATCGACTCGTCGGCGGTCACGAAGCCCGCGAAGACCGACATCATGATCAGCGCGGCGGCGACGACCACCCTCCCGCTGGCGCGGAAACCACTGACCACGGCCTGCTTCGGGCTCTCGCCGCGCACGTGGGACTCGCGGATACGCGAGACGAGGAAGACCTCGTAGTCCATCGCGAGGCCGAAGACGATGCCCACCAGGAAGATCGGCATCATGCTCATGATCGGTCCGGCCTGCTCCACGCCGAGCAGATCCGCGGCCCAGCCCCACTGGAAGACGGCCACCACGGCACCCAGCGCGGCCAGCACCGACAGGAGGAAACCGAGCGTGGCCTTCAGGGGGACGAGCACCGAGCGGAAGACCATCATCAGCAGGAGCAGGGCGAGACCCACGATGAGGATCAGATAGGGAACGAGGGCGTCCTGGATCTTCTGGGCGACGTCGATGTTGAGCGCGGTCGTCCCGGTCACCTCGAAGGTGGCTCCGGTGCCGTCCTCGATCGCGCCCCGGTCGCCGCGGATGGTGTCGACGAGCTCGACGGTTGCCTTGTCGGTCGGGCTGGTGGAGGGCACAGCCGACAGGACGGCGGTGTCACCGGCCGCGTTGAAGCGGGGTGCGGACACCGATTCCACGCCGTGCGTCCCGGCCAGGCGGTCGTGGATGCCCGCCACCGCGTTCTGCGGATCCGACGCGCCCTGGGCGTCCACGACGATGGTGAGCGGACCGTTGAAGCCGGGACCGAATCCCTCGGCCAGCGCGTCGTACGCCCGGCGTTCCGTGGTCGCCACGGACTTCGACTCGGCACCCGGCATGCCCAGCTGCAGATCCAGCACGGGCAGGGCGATCACGCCCAGTCCGATCACCGACGCGATCAGGACCGGCAGCGGACGGCGGGTGACGAAACGGGCCCAGCGGCTGCCACCGTTCTCCGCCGGCTTCGCGTGGACGCCCTCGGCGGACGCGGCGGCGACGGCGGCATCGGCCGCCCGTGCGGCGGCGTGCCGACGGGCGCGGCGCCCCTCACCCGGGGCAGTGGTGCGCAGCGCCGCCTTCCGGGCCTGCCGCGCGACCTTGCGCAGCCGGCGCGACAGTACGGTGTTCGGCCAGAAACCGAGCAGGGCGGGGACCAGGGTGAGCGCGATCAGGATGCCGACGGCGACCGCTCCCGCCGCGGCGAAGCCCATGGTGGTCAGGGTGGGAATACCGACGACGAACAGGCCCGCGAGGGCGATGATCACGGTGAGGCCGGCGAAGACGACCGCGGAGCCGGCCGTTCCGACCGCCGTCGCGGCGGCTTCCCTGGCACCGCGGCCCTTGCCGCGCTCCTCGCGGTAGCGGGAGACGACGAACAGGGCGTAGTCGATACCGACCGCGAGGCCGAGCATGGACGCCAGCGAACTGGTCGAGGAGGAGAGGCCGAACGTACTGGCCAGAGCACCGATCGCCAGAACGGACACGCCGACGCCGACGACGGCGGTCAGCAGCGGCAGCCCGGCCGCCACCAGCGAACCGAACGTGATCAGCAGGACCACGGCGGCGACGAGCACGCCGATCCCTTCCGCGGGACCACCCGACTCCACCTGGCCGGCCAGCGCGTCGCCGCCCACCTCGACGGTCATCCCGCTCGCGCGGGCGTCGTCGATCGCGTCCTGGACGGGGGCCTTCTCCGCGTCGGTGAGCTCGTTCGCGGTCTCCTTGAACGTCACCGTCGCATAGGCGGTGCCGCCGTCCTCACTCACCGCGCCCGCGGCGAACGGGCCCACGGCCGAGGCGACGGCCCCGGCACCGGCGGCTTCGGCCACCGTCCCGTCGACGACCGCCCGGTTCGCGGCGCTGGTGACGCGCTCCCCGTCCGGCGCGACGAAGACGATGCGGGCGGTGGCCCCGTCCGAGGCCGCCCCGGGGAAGCGCTTCGCCATCAGGTCGTAGGCCTGCTGGGACTCGATCCCCGGCATGGTGGTGGCGGAGTCCTCGGCCTCCGGCGCGACGGCGGAACCGACGGCGGCGCCGACCAGGACCAGCCCCCACAGGGCGATCACGAGCAGGCGCCTGTGGAAGGCCCCGAGGCCAAGGCGGTAGAGGAAGCGAGCCACGGTTGCGGGCCTTCCGGTCGAAGAGGTGCGGACTCCTCCACTCTCTCCGGGCAGCCGCCGACGGGCGTCGTGCGCCTGCCGTCATCCGCCGTACTGCGCTGGTGGTACGCGCCGGCCCGGTGTCGTACGCGGGTACGGGCTCCCGGACGGCCGAGCGGGACGAGCTCGCCGTCGCGGAGCGGGTTCTTGAGCGGGTGAGCGAACAGCTTGCCGACGAACGCGCCCCGGCCGCGCCGACGCCCGGGCAGGTGGGCGGACGAGCGGTGATGCCCGCGCGGACGAGCGGTGATGCTGGTCCCGCACCTGGATATCCGCCGCCCGGCCCGGCCGCACCCACGACAACACCGCCGCCCGCCACGACCACCTCCTGGCCCACCTGCGCGCCGCCGGCCTCGGAGCCCTGGCGGACCTGGCTCCCGCGGCCTGGACAACGACGTACTCGCCCCCGTGATCGTCACCGGCTTCCACGCCACCCCCGCCCACAAGCTCACCCCCGGCCAGAGGGCCGCCAACCGCGTCCCCGCCAACGGACGCGCACCGGTCGAGCACGGCTTCGCCCACCTCAGGAACTGGCGGATCCTCACCGAACTCCGCACCGACCCGGCCCGCGCCACCCGCCTCCTGCGCGCCCTGCTCGTCCCGACGAACCTCGAAGTCAACCGCTGAGGGGTCCGCTCAGCAGGCAGTCGCCCACGGCGAATTGGAGTGTTCCGGTAACCGTGCGTACGGGCCCGTTGCCAGCGACCCATTGAGCCGGCCCCCTCCGGCCCCTGGAACCGGTGTGCGTCAGGGCTGAATGGTTTCCAGGTCCTCGAGGAGGCTGGAGTGGGTCGGCTGCCACCCGAGGGCATCGCGGGTGTGGGCGCTGGACGCCGGCTGGTCCATGGCGAAGATCGGGCCGAACGGGCCGAAGTTCTCCTGCGGAACCTCCTCGACCGGCAGGCCCAGTCGCCGGCCGATGACTGTGGCGATGTCCCGCACCGCGTCGCCCTCGTCGCCGACGGCGTGCCAGGCCGTCCCGGCCGGTGCGGACTCGAGGGCCAGCCGGAACAGGACGGCTGCGTCGAGCGCGTGCACGGCCGGCCAGCGCTGGGTGCCGTCGCCCGGGTAGCCGGCCACCCCGGTGCGGCGCGCTTGATCGGTCAACAGGCCTGCGAATCCGCCCTGACCCTCGTTGTGGACCGTGCGCGGCATGCGGACAGCCGTGCTGCGCACACCGCGCGAGGCGAGGTCCAGCAGCGCGTTGACCGAACGGCCCCGACCGCCCACCGGTCCGTCGGTCGGCAGCGGATCGGCCTCGGTGGAGGCGCGTCCCGGCACCCAGGGCGTCCCGGAGACCGTGACGATCGGGTGGTCGCTTCCGATGAGTTCCTGCCCCAGCGTGGCGAGAGCGGTGCTCTCCTCGGCGATGGCCTGCGCGAGAGCGTCCGGACTGCTGTAGTCGCGTCCGAACGCCAGACTGATCACGCCGTCGCACTGCGCTGCGCCGGACCGCAGGACGTCGAGGTCCGCCAGGTCTCCTCGCAGCACCTTGGCACCAGCACTGTGAAGGGTCTGCGCGGAGCCGCCCGAGCGGGCCAGTGCGAGAACGGTGTGGCCGTTGCCGAGGAGTTCGGCGACGACGGCGGAGCCGATGGTGCCGGTACCGCCGGTGACGAAGACATGCATGAGCTCTCCCTGAAAGTGATGGGACTGTTGTCCCATCACTGACCCTACATGGTGACGGGACAGGTGTCCCATCGCCTATCCTGGTCGCATGACCAGATGGCAACCGGGGGCGACCCAGCGACTCGTCGTTGCGGCCGTCGACCTGTTCACCGAGCAGGGTTACGACGCCACCACGGTGACGCAGATCGCCGAGCGCGCCGGTGTCACCAAGAGCACCTTCTTCCGGCACTTCTCCGACAAGCGCGAGCTACTGGTCGCCGGCCAGGAGACGCTCAGCAGGCTGCTCGCCGATGGCATTACCGAGGCCCCTACGAGCGCCAGCCCGCTCCAGGCGGTAGCAGCCGGTCTCGAGCGCGCGTCGAGTGCCATGGGACCAGCGAACCGCGAACTCGGCCCCCGCCTCGAAGCAGCCGTGGCAGCCAGCACCGAACTGCAAGAGCGCGACGCCCTCAAGAGCGTCGGTCTCGCGGCCGCCATGACGGCCGCACTCATCGCCCGTGGGGTCCCCGACCCGACCGCGCACCTCGCGGGCGAGCTGGGAGTCCTCGCGTTCAAGCGGGGATACGCCCAGTGGTCCGAAAGCGATCGCGATGACAAAGAAGGGCTCGCGCCACATGCACTGGCAGCCCTGGAAGACCTGCGTGCGGCAACGGCATCGCTGGGCTGATCCCGCGCGGCGTACCATGGGCCACGATCTTCCGCGCGTCCGGTATCCGCCCCGCCCCGAGCTGGAGGCCCACGCGATGAACGACGCCGACCCCGGGATCTTCGGCACCGGTACGGTCACCTGGCAGATGCACGCGGACCCGATGATGTGGGTCGCCGGGGTCCGGGCCCTCTACCTCCAGGCACTGCACCCGCGCGCCGTACGCGGCGTCACGCAGAACAGCGACTTCCACCAGGACGCCTGGGGACGGCTGCTGCGCACCGCCGACTTCGTCGGCGTCCTCACCTACGGCACGACCCAGGAGGCGGAGAAGGCCGGCGCCCGGGTCCGCAGGATCCACGCACACCTCACCGCCACCGACCCGGAGACCGGCGACACCTACGGCGTGGGCGAACCGGGGCTGCTCCGGTGGGTGCACTGCGCAGAAGTCGCCTCCTACCTCGAAGTCCAGCGCCGCTCCGGCTATCCGCTCACCGACGCGCAGGCCGACCGCTACGTCGACGAACAGCGCCGCAGCGCCCGGCTCGTCGGACTCGACCCGGCAACCGTCCCCGCCACCACCGCGCAGCTCGACGCCTACTTCGACCGGGTCCGGCCCGAACTCGCCGCCTCACCGGAGGCCGCGGAGGTCGACGGCTTCCTGCGCCGCCCGCCCGTGCCCGCGCCGCTGGTGCCCGCCCGAGCCCTGCTCTGGCGACATGTCGCCGCGCTCGCCTACGACTCCCTGCCGCCCTACGCCCACGCGCTCTACGGCCGGCCGGCCCCGCCCCCCGCGGCGGTCGACCGGCGGCTGCGCGCCACCGGCCGGCTCCTGCGGGCAATACCCGCGCGACTGCGATGGCGACTGCCGCCCCGCCGCATCGTGACGGCGATGGCCCGACTCGGCCCCGGGAGCCGCCCCGACCCGCGTCGACTTCCGTGACGGGCCGCCATACTGGAGCGGCCGGGGGAGGGCGCGGACGTAGCGGAGCGACGGGGGGCGACGACTGACCATGGCGGAGACCAGGCTGATCCAGGGGCGGTACCAGCTGCTCGACTTGATCGGGCGCGGCGGAATGGGCGAGGTGTGGCGCGCCCGCGACGAGTCGTTGGGCCGCCAGGTCGCCGTCAAGTGCCTCAAGCCCTCCGGCCCTCCCCACGACCGCTCCTTCGCCCGCGTCCTGCGGGAGCGGTTCCGCCGCGAAGCCCGGGTGGCCGCCGCGCTCCAGAACCGGGGCGTCACCGTCGTCCACGACTTCGGCGAACACGAGGGCGTCCTCTACCTGGTGATGGAGCTCCTCGAAGGGCGCAACCTCGGTCAGCTCCTGGAGGACAACGGCCGGCGCGCACTGCCCGTCGACGACGTGATCGACATCGCCGAACAGATGGCCGACGCCCTCGGCTACACCCACCGACAGGGCATCGTGCACCGCGACCTGAAGCCCGCCAACATCATGCGGCTCACCGACGGCACGGTGAAGATCTGCGACTTCGGCATCGCGCGCCTCGCCCAGGACACCGCCTTCACCTCCAAGCTGACCGGTACCGGCATCTCCATGGGCACCCCGCACTACATGTCGCCCGAGCAGATCGGCGGAGTCGGCGTCGACCACCGCAGCGACCTCTACTCTTTGGGCTGCGTGCTCTACGAGATCGCCACCGGAGTACCGCCGTTCGACCTGGACGACGCCTGGGGCATCCTCGTCGCCCACCGCGACACACCGCCCCGCCCCCTGCGCGCCCACCGCGCCGAACTCCCCGAGTTCCTCGAGCGGACCGTGCTCGACCTGCTGGCCAAGTCCCCCGAGCAGCGCCCGGAGGACGCGGGCTCACTGCGGCGGCGGATCGCCCTCGCACGCACCGGAAACGTACGGGAGACCGGTCCCGCCGGACACCCGTACCCCGCACCGGCCGCCCCAGGTCCTGAGCTTCTTCCGCCGGCCCGCGCTGAACTTCTCCCGCCCGCCCGCCCCGAGCCGCACCCGTCCGCCGGCTTCGTACTGGCCCCACCCGCCCTCCCCGCGCTGCCGCAGGACGCCGGTCCGGGCGAACTGCCCGGCTGGAGCAGGTCGATGACCACCGGCCGCAGGGCCACCGGCACCCAGCGCCGGGTCCCCGGACCGGGCGACCACACCGCCGCGCTCACCGGCGCGTGGACGACCGGCGTCCGCCCCTCAACGCCCACGGCCGCCCCCGGAGCTCCGGCCGCCGACGCGGTGCGCTCTCTGGCCGGACGCCACGCGTCGGGCCTCGCCCTCGCGCGCCTCGGACGCTGGGCGGAGGCGGGGGAGATCCACCGAGCGGTCGCGACCGAGCGCGCCCGGCTGCTCGGGGCCGCCCACCCGGAGGCGCTCGCCAGCCGGTACGAACGAGGCGTCTGCCTCAGTCGCACCGGGTACGACACCGAGGCGCTGGCGGAGTTCGGCCACGTCTCCGAGGGCCGGGCCAGGGCCTTCGGGCCCGACCACCCCGAGACCCTGGCGGCCCGCCAGGAGACGGCGTACGTACTGGGACGCCTCGGGCGGCACGCCGAAGCGCACCGGGTGTACGCGGCGGTGCTCACCGCCCGGGAGCGTACGGCCGGCCCCGACCACCCGGACACCCTGAGCTGCCGCCACGACATGGCGTGCAACCTCGGCCGGCTGGGCCGCGCGGAGGAGTCGTACCGCATGTCCCGCGAGGTCGCCGACGCACGCGCCCGGGTGCTCGGCGCCGACCACCCGGACACTCTGGTGACCCTCTTCGAAGTGGGGTACGCCCTCGGTCGGACGGGGCGGTGGCAGGAGGCGCTGGACACCTACACGGGGGTCGCCCGGGGCCGGGTCCTCGCACTGGGGGCCACCCACCCGGACACCCTCTCCACCCGCCACGAGATCGGCGTCTGCCTCGGTCGCCTCGGACGGGGAGCGGAGGCGGCGGAGCTCTACCGCGCCCTCGTCCACGACCGGACGGGAGCGGGCGGGCCCGACGACCCGGAGACGCTCCGGGCCCGCCACGGCCTGGGCGTCAACCTCGGCCGCCTCGGCCAGTGGGAAGAGGCGCTCGCCGAGGCACGCACGGTGTGCGCCGCGCGGGAACGCACCCTGGGCCCCGACCACCCCGACACCCTCGTCAGCTGCCGCGAGATCGCGGTCTCGCTCGGATGGCTCGGCCGCTGGGCGGAAGCACTCGTCCTCTACCGACGGGTCGCCGAGGCCAGGACCCGGGTGCTCGGGCCCGTCCATCCCGACGCGGTGGCGAGCCGCGACGACGAGGCCCGCTGCCGCCGGCAACTCGACGCCGGAGCGTCTCTCGCCGAGCCCCACCGGCCCCCCGCGACACCCCGCCCCGCGACACCCCGTCCCGGGACACCGTCGCCCCGGTGAAGGGACGCCTCCGGAGGGGCCGGGTTCGGCCCGTCCCCGTGCGGCAGGTGAGCAGCGGTGCGCCTCGTCGGGCGACGGGGGCCCCACCCGTGCACTCCTTGCCCCTCCGACACGGCCGGATCGCGTCCTACCGCAGCAGACGACCCGTCCGGACCCTGGATACATGGGGGATACCGGAAATACCGCGCCAGGACCGGACAGCACCGGCCACATCTACCAGGCTCTCCTCGAAGGTGCCATCGCCCCGCGCCCGCCCTATCCGCCCGACTGTCCCTTCTGCGACCTCCGTCAGGACCGCTACCGCACGCACTACGCCGACCACTGGGTTCTCCTCGAACCGCGTGTGATCGTCCCCGCCCACACGGTCCCCCCGCACGACCGCTGGACCATCACGCCGGACCGCAGGGCCATGAACCTCTGGGACGCCGAACCCCTCCCGGGCGCCCGGTGCCACATCCCGCACCGCCTCGTCTGCCCGTACCTCCGGCCCGGGGACTTCGGGCTCTGGATCACCCTGCACCGGCAGATGAACAGGGACAGGATGGGCCGGCTCTTCGACCTCCCGGAGGACGGGCCCTCGGCGGTCGATCACTGACGGAGCGTCATGCCGACCTGATGTCGATCACTGCCGCTGCGATGATGGGGGTATGTCTGATGCGGAAGTCGAGGTGCCTGCGTCTTCGCGCGGGTATGCAAAAGGGCGGGCACGCCGTGAGCAGATCGTGACGACGGCTGCTGAGGCGTACGCGGACGTGGGCTATCACGGTGCTTCGCTGCGGGAGATCGCCAAGCGCGCGGGCATCAGCCACGTCGGTCTCCACTACTACTTTCCCAGCCGCGAAGCGCTCTTGGCGGCGGTGCTGGAGCGTCGGGACGAGGAGGACACCGCGCGGCTCGGACCGAAGGAGTACTCTCCCGCGGCGGCGGTGCAGCACTTGGTCGACCTGGCCGATCACAACGCCCGGCATCCGGGCATCGTGGAGTTGTACGTGCGTGTCGCGGCGGAGGCGTTCTCCGAGGATCATCCCGCGCACCAGTACTTCACGGATCACTACAGGACGACGCGGGAGTATGTGCACCGTGCGTTGCGGGAGCTGGCGGAGCAAGGGGCGTTGCGGGAGGGGGTCGACCCCCGGGTGGCGGCGGCCGGGTTCGTGGCGCTGATGGACGGGTTGCAGGTGCAGTGGCTGACAAGTCCGGATGAGGTGGACATGGCCGGGGTGCTGCGTTCCCACGTGGAGCTGCTCCTCAAGGAGCCTTCGGCATAGGGGTGTGCAGGCGCCACAGCAGCAGGAGGGCAACAGCGGCGGTGGCCACTTCGCCGGCTGCCAAAGCGGCCCAGACGCCTGTGGTGCCCAGTCGGCCCAGGGTGGCGACCAGAGGAACCTTGATCAGGAGCAGGGTGCCGATGGAGATGAGGTACGCGGGTGCCGGACGGCCCAGCGACTGGGCGTAGGCCGCTACCAGCGGGCCTGTTCCGGCGACGGTGAGCCCGATCGCGATCACCGGCAGCGCCTGCCCGGCGACGGTGATGGTGTCGGCATCACTGAGAAACAGGCCGGCCAGGGGTCTGGCCAGCGCTGCGAGGGCGGTGGCGGTGATCAGGCCGTACACCACGGAGGCGATCAGCGAGTAGTTGCGGGCCTTGAGCGCGCGGCCGGGCAGGCCGCGTCCGGTGTTGTAGCCGACGAGGGGCTGCAGCCCCTGGCTGATGCCGGTGTGCGGCATCATCACGAAGGTCTGCAAGCGGGCGCAGACGGCGTAGGCGGCGAGCGCGGTGGCCGACCCGGTGGCCGCGAGGGTGGCGTTGACGAGAACGGCCAGGAGTGTGACACCGGTGCCGGCCAGGAACGAGGGCAGGCCGACGCCCAGCAGGGCGCGCAGCGTCGAGCCGTGCGGCAGCAGGTCCCGCAGTCCGATGCGGTAGGGGCGGCGTTTCTGTACGAAGAAGAACCACAGGCTCATCGCCGCGGACACGGCCTGGCCGCCGACGGTGCCGAGCGCGGCGCCCCGTACACCCATGTCGAATCCGAAGATGAGCAGCGGGTCCAGGGTGATCTGTACGGCGACGGGCACGAGCCACAGCAGGGTGGAAAACCCCATGCGGCCTTCGGCTCGCACGAGGCTGGAGAAGCCGGTGGATACCAGGGCCCCGCACAGCAGCACCACGGCATAGGGGCGGGCGGTCGCCCCCAGTTCGCCAGTGGCGCCGAGCAGAGTGAGCAGCGGGTTCAGGAACGCCAGGCCGAGCAGGGTGGTGGCCGCGGCGCAGGCCCAGAAGAGGGCGAAGGAGTTGCCCGCCGCGCGGGCGGCGGCCCGGTGGTCTCCCGCGCCCAGGGCTCGGGAGACCAGGGAGGCGCCGCCGGCGCCGACGGTGGTGGACACCGCGCCCAGGAGCAGCAGGAGGGGAGCGACCAGATTGACCGCGGCCATGGCGGTGTCCCCTGCGCCGCGGCCGACGAACCAGGCGTTGGTGAGGGCGTAGACGCCGTACACGCCCACAGCGGCGGTCGTCTGGGTGCAGGAGCGCCACAACAGCCGGGCTATCGGATCGGTGCCGAGCCGGGTCGTGTGGTCGGTGGGGGGAACCGCCTGTACGGAAGTCACTGGCGGGTGCGGCCGAGCAGAGCCATGGCCTCGTCGAGGCGAGGGCGCGCCCAGTCGTACTGGTGGGTGTCGGTGTGCCCGCGGTACACGGTTTCGATGACCATGATCAGTACCAGGTAGAGGCAGTACAGGCGGCGGCGGGTCTGCTCGGTTTCGGTCAGCTCGCCATGACCGTAGCCGCGCATGAAGGGTCCCGAGTCGCCGAAGGCGGCCATCTGGCTGCCGGTGAAGCCGGCCTCGATCAAGGGGTCGCCGTAGAAGGCGCGTTCGTGGTCGATGATGCAGACGATCTTGTTGTCGCGGACCATGACGTTGCTCGCCCACAGATCCCACTCCACCAGGCGGGCTTCTGTGACCTCGTCGAGGCTGCCGGCTTGTTCGGCCACGACCGCGCGCACGGTGTCGTACTTCCAGCCGATGTCGACGCCACGGCGCTCGCCGTCGACGAGCACGTGCTCGATCATCGTGGTGAACGCCTGCCGCCAGGTGGCATGTCCCGGCCCGGCCGGCGGGCCGAAGTGCGGACCTCGGACGGAGTTGATCTCCCGGTTGAACGCGCCGAGCTGCTCCATCAGGACGTCTCGCTCGGCCGTGGGAAGCGACTCGGCGATGACGCCGAGGTTGTCGGCGTCGACGTACGGCATGAAGAAGTAGTCGGCGTCGCACAGCTCGCGGCTCCGATCGGCGAAGTCGACGGCGGGCACGGGGACGGCGGTCCGCGTGCGCAGCAGGTCCAGCGTGGTCAGTTCGATCGACATGGCGCCGTGCTCGTAGGTCATCACCTCCACACCGGAGGGCGGGGCGATCTTCAGTACGACCTCGGCGCCATCGCGCAGGCGGATGCGGTAGGCGACGTTGAACCAGCCGTGCCCCAGCTCGCTCGCCCATCCGTCCCCGGCCGGGACCTGCCCGGCTCCGTAGGCGCGCTCGATCATGGCGCACAGCACCTCGGGAGACTGCCTGTTCTTGGTGATGCTCTCCACAGTCGTTCCTTCGTCAATGGCGTGTCGGCGGTGTCTCCGCGAGGGAAGGGGCAAGGCCCCCGTACGCGGTCGACTGCATGGCCCTCGGCAGGCGCACAAATACTTACCACGTGTTAGAAATTCTCCACCAGGGGGTGAAGACAGGTTTCTGCGCGCCCGGGCCTGCGAGCTGAAAGACGGATCACGGTCGGACCCATGGCCGCTACCGGATCGCAGTCGCGGAGACAACTGGAGGCCACGGGCCCGCTTGCTGCGGCACCGCTTCACCGCGGGACAAGTCGCCTGGCCGAGGCGACTCGCGGGTCGCCTTCGGCGAAAACGATCTTGGCGACGCGGTGGAGGGTGCTCCGGTGCGCCTCGGCGTCGCTGCACGGTTCCTTCCCCATGCGTGTCGCGCGTCAGGGCCCGGCAGCCGCGCCCGCCTCACGTACCTCTGGCCGGGCGCGGCCCTCCCGTGCTAACAAGGCGGATGACCGTACCCCGGAACCCGACGCAGAAGACCTACGACGCCGTGATCGTGGGCGGCGGCCACAACGGTCTGGTGGCCGCGGCGTATCTCGCCGGGGCCGGGCAGTCCGTGCTCGTGCTGGAGCGGCTGGGGACGACCGGCGGCGCGGCCGTCTCCACCCGCCCGTTCCCCGGGGTCGACGCCAGGCTCTCCCGGTACTCCTACCTGGTCTCCCTGCTGCCGGCCAAGGTCGTCCGTGACCTCGGGCTCCGCTTCACCACCCGCCGGCGCACCGTCTCCTCGTACACCCCCACCGTGCGCGGCGGTGCGGCGACCGGGCTGCTCGTCGGCGACGGCCGCACCAGGGAGAGCTTCGCCGCGCTCACCGGCGGGGACCGCGAGTACGACGCCTGGCGGCGGTTCTACGGCATGACGCGGCGGGTGGCCGAGCGCGTCTTCCCCACACTCACCGAACCCCTGCCCGAACGGGACCGGTTGCGGGAACGGATCGGGGACGACGCCGCCTGGCGGGCGCTGTTCGAGGAACCGCTCGGCGTCACCGTGGAGGAGCGGTTCGCCGACGACCTGGTGCGCGGGGTCGTGCTGACCGACGCGCTGATCGGGACGTTCGCCGACGCCCACGACCCGGAGCTGCGCCAGAACCGCTGCTTCCTCTACCACGTCATCGGCAACGGTACGGGCGACTGGGACGTCCCCGTCGGCGGCATGGGCGCGCTCACCGACGCGCTCGCCGACGCGGCGCGGTCGGCCGGTGCCGAGATCCGCACCCGGCACGAGGCGGTACGGATCGAGACGGACGGCAAGATTGCCGAGGTCACCGTCCGCGACGACCGGGGCGAGCACACCGTCGCCGCCCGCCGGGTCCTCGTCAACGCCTCACCCCAGGCGCTCGCCGCCCTCACCGGGGAACCGGGCGACGGACCGCCCACCCCGGCCGAGGGCGCCCAGCTCAAGGTGAACATGCTGCTCACCCGGCTGCCCCGGCTGCGCGACCGGTCCGTCGACCCCCGTGCGGCCTTCGGCGGTACGTTCCACATCGCCGAGGGGTACGACGCGCTGGCCCTCGCCCACCGCGAGGCGGCGGAAGGACGGCTGCCCGGCGCACCGCCGTCCGAGATCTACTGCCACTCCCTGACCGACCCGTCGATCCTCGGCCCCCGACTCGCGGAGCGCGGCTTCCACACCCTCACCCTCTTCGGGCTGCACACCCCCGCCCGGCTGTTCGCCGCCGACAACGCGGGCGCCCGCGAGACCCTCCTCGCCGCCACCCTGGCGCAGTTGGACGCCCACCTGGAGGAGCCGATCGCGGACTGCCTCGCCCGCGACGAGAACGGCGCCCCCTGCGTCGAGGCGAAGACCCCGCTCGACCTGGAGCGCGAACTGCGCCTGCCCGGCGGCCACATCTTCCACCGGGACCTCTCGTTCCCGTACGCCACCGAGCACACCGGCCGCTGGGGCGTCGAGACGGCGCACGCCAACGTCCTCCTGTGCGGCGCCGGTGCGGTGCGCGGCGGCGGGGTCTCCGGCGTCCCCGGCCACAACGCGGCGATGGCCGCGCTGGGCCGCTGACGGGGGCCACAGGAAGCACCGGCCACCGCGCGTACGCGCCGCGGTGCGTCACCACGGCGCCGCTGGGCCCGCCGCGCGGTCCCGCCGCTCGGCCCCGCCCGCTCAGTCCGCCGAGGGTGCCCAGCCGATCGCCGTGATGCGGGCCGCGTCGGCCGGACGGGACTCGTCGAACAGCGCGCGGCCCGCGTCGGTCACCCGGATCGCGTCGGCGTACACCCCGCGCCCCACGTAGAGCTTGTCCGTCGCGTACCGCCAGCGCAGCAGGATCTCCTGGCCCCGCCAGGCGCCGAGCCCGGCGGTCACGGTGTGCCAGACCCGGCCGGACCAGCCCGACACCGTCCCCGCCGGGTGGACGGCCGGCGTGCCGTGCGCCCCGGGGGAGGCGGGCACGGTGGAGAACGGCACCGGCTGCCATCCGGCGCCCGCGTCGGCCGACACCTCCAGGTACAGCGCGTCCGAGTCCGGCTCGGTGTCCCACCAGAGCGAGCACTCCAGCCGGGCCCGCTCGGAGGCGGGGCGCAGGGCGGGCAGCGTCAGCAGGGCGCTGGAGGCACTCGTCATCCCGGAGAACCACGCGGTGCGCCCGTGCGCCGGGCGGACCGCGACGGCACGCGCCATCCGGTCGGCGGTGGCGACGCGCGGAGCGCTGCCCGAACGCCACGTGCGCACGGGGTGGACGGAGTTGCCGAGCACGATCAGGAAGGAGTCGGTCGTCGGGTCGATCACCAGGCTGGTTCCGGTGAACCCGGTGTGGCCCGCCGTGCGGGGGGTGGCCATCGCGCCCATGTACCAGTGCTGGTGGAGCTCGAACCCCAGCCCGTGCGCGTCGCCGGGGAACGCGGTGTTGAAGTCGGTGAACATCAGCTCGACCGACTCCTCGGACAGGATGCGGGCCCGCCCGTAACTCCCGCCGTTGAGCAGCGTACGGGCGAGGATCGCCAGGTCCCAGGCGCGGGAGAAGACCCCCGCGTGTCCGGCCACCCCGCCCAGGGAGTACGCGTTCTCGTCGTGCACCTCTCCCCGGACGAGCCCCCGGTCCAGCCCGGACCACGGCAGCCGGGCGTCCTCGGTGGCCGCGATGTCCGGCAGCCAGGACGCGGGCGGGTTGTAGCGGGTGCGGCGCATCCCGAGGGGTTCGGTGATCTCGTCCCGCAGCAGGACGTCGAGCGTGCGGCCGGTGATCTTCTCCAGGATCAGCTGGAGCGAGATCAGGTTGAGGTCGGAGTAGAGGTACGCCGTGCCCGGGGCGTCGAGGAGCGTCTCGTCCCAGAGGAGTTGGAGCTTTCCCTCCCGGGTCGACGCCTTGTAGAGAGGGATCCAGGACCGGAAACCCGAGGTGTGGGTCAGAAGTTGACGGATCGTCACCTCACCCTTGCCACCGCCGGCGAACTCGGGGAGGTACGAGGCGACCGTGGCCTCCAGGGTGAGCCGGCCGCGCTCGATCTGCTGCACCGCCAGGATCGAGGTGAAGAGCTTGGACACGGAGGCCAGGTCGAAGACGGTGTCCTCGGTCATCGGCACCTGCTGGCCGGCGGGGAACTCCACGCCGGTGTCGGTCTTCTCGTCGTACGCCGCGTACCGGACCGCCATCCCGATCGGCCGGTGCAGGGCGACCGTACCGCCGCGCGCCGCGAGCAGGACCGCCCCGGCGTACCACGGGTGGCTGGGGGAGTCCTCCAGATAGGCGCTCGCCACGTTTACGAGCGCGTCCAGCTGCTCCTCGATCAGCCCGGCCCGCCCGGCGGAGCCGTGGCGCAGGGTGGGCCGATCCATCGCTGCCGCCATACCGGCTCCCGTTCCCGCCCGTGGATCCTGGGCCTCCGCCCCGGAGGCCCCCGTGCCGGGCTCGGCGCCCACCGCCACGCCCGCGAGAGGGAGCGGCGCCAGGGCGAGTGCCCCGCCGAGTGCGAGTATCCCGCCGCCCAGCCTCCGCCGGCCGATCCCGAAACCCTTCGTGTCCCCGGTCATCCGTGACCCCTCTCGGTCCGTGTCCGACGCCTGTGTGAAAGTAACTTCCGAAAATGCGTCCGATCGTGAAACTTGTTGCCGAAGGAGAGGGTACTGTCGCCGCCGCCGTTCCGTACGGGGTTGTGCGTACCGGTAATTGACGTGCTGTCAGAGAGGTGGTGTCCGGGCGCGCCGTCCCGGTATCCGCGTCACCCTTGACCGGCGGCCGTCGCGCGCACAGGATTCCGGCCATGACAGGTGTACGCAGCAGTACGGTCGACGGCCTCCTGACCCGCAGCGCCCGGCGCACCCCCGGCCGCACCGCGCTCCGGTACGCGGACCGGTCGTGGACCTACGCGGAGCTGGACACCGCCGTCAGTACCGCCGCCGCCGTCCTGACCGGCGAGCACGGACTGCGCCACGGCGACCGGGTCGCCACCTACGCGCACAACTCCGACGTCTACCCCATCGCCTACCTCGCCTGCGCCCGCGCCGGTCTCGTCCACGTACCGGTCAACCAGAACCTCAAGGGCGACGACCTGAGCCACCTGCTCGGCGACTGCGGCAGTTCCCTCGTCCTCACCGATCCGGACCTGGCGGACCGCGTCCCCGCCGGACACGCGGTGCGGGCGCTGCGCGACGCCCCGGGGTCCCTGCTCGACGCCCTCGCCACGCCCCGCCCGTTCACCCCCGAGCGTGCCGTGGGCGCCGACGACCTCGTGCAACTGCTCTACACCTCGGGGACCACAGCCCTGCCCAAGGGCGCGATGATGACGCACGGGGCCCTCGTGCACGAGTACGTCAGCGCCCTCACCGCACTCGGCCTCGGCGCGGACGACCGGCCCGTGCACTCGCTGCCGCTCTACCACTCCGCGCAGATGCACGTCTTCCTGCTGCCCTACCTCGCTTCCGGAGCGGAGAACACCGTTCTGGACGCCCCGGACCCCGGCCGTATCTTCGACCTCGTGGAGGCGGGCCGGGCGGACAGCCTCTTCGCCCCGCCCACCGTCTGGATCTCTCTCGCCAACCACCCGGAGTTCGCCACCCGCGACCTCGGCGCCCTGCGCAAGGCGTTCTACGGGGCGTCGATCATGCCGGTGCCCGTGCTGGAACGGCTGCGCGCCCGGCTCCCCGGCCTCGCCTTCCACAACTGCTTCGGCCAGAGCGAGATCGGGCCGCTCGCCCTCGTCCTCGGCCCCGAGGAGCACGAGGGCCGGATGGACTCCTGCGGCCGGCCCGTCCTCTTCGTCGAGGCGCGCGTGGTCGACGAGGACGGCACGGAGGTTCCGGACGGCACGGCCGGTGAAATCGTCTACCGCTCCCCGCAGTTGTGCCAGGGCTACTGGGGGCGCCCCGAGGAGACCGAAGAGGCCTTCCGCGACGGCTGGTTCCACTCCGGCGACCTGGCGGTGCGCGACGCGGACGGCTACTTCACCGTCGTCGACCGGGTGAAGGACGTCATCAACTCCGGCGGGGTCCTCATTGCCTCCCGACAGGTGGAGGACGCCCTCTACACCCACCCCGAGGTGGCCGAGACCGCAGTCGTCGGACTGCCCGACGAACGCTGGATCGAGGCCGTCACCGCCGTGGTCGTGCTGCGCGACGGGTTCACCGCCTCCGAAACGGCCGCCGCCGGACTGATCGCCCATGTCCGCGAAAAGCTCGCTTCCTTCAAGGCCCCGAAGAGGGTCGTCTTCGTGCGGGATCTGCCGCGCAACGCCAGTGGCAAGATCCTCAAACGGGAGCTGCGCGAACGGTACGCGCAGGGTGCGGAATGAGCCTTTCGGTGAGGCATGCTCGGTTCGCCCGGGAGTAGGTGATCTGACACCAAATATCGCTTGTACGGGGCCGGTTAGGCATCGAACGGGCCACGGTCCGGCGTCAGGTGTGTGTACCTTTCCGCCGAGCCCCGAACTGCCTTGACCCGCACCTCGCCCGTCACCTACTTTTCGGCCTGCTCGACTGAAAAGTAGGGGCCTCCACGGGGGCCAGGGAAGGGAACGTTGTGAACTGGTACCTGGACGTACTCAAGAACTACGTGGGCTTCAGCGGACGTGCGCGCCGCAAGGAGTTCTGGATGTTCGTGCTCTTCAACTTCATCATCGCCGTCGTGCTGTCCATCATCGGCCAGGTCATCGGCTCGCAGTTCCTGTACTACATATACGTGCTCGCGGTGATCATCCCGAGCCTGGCGGTCGGCGTGCGCCGCCTGCACGACACCGGCCGTTCGGGTTGGTGGTACCTCATCGGCCTCGTGCCGCTGGTCGGCGGGATCATCCTGCTCGTCTTCTTCGCGTCCGAGGGCAAGGCCGAGGCGAACCAGCACGGCCCCAACCCGAAGTACGCGGCCTGACCGCGCGCTCCGCACGCCGGAGCGGCACCCACATCCCGGAGGCCGGGACGGCAGCGCATGCCGTCCCGGCCTCCGGCCGTGCGACGGCCCCGGCGGGCACCCCGGAGCGGGACGGCGGTCCGGCCGGCGCCGATCTACGATGACCCCATGAGCGGCGAGCGAGACCTCCGCACCCTCCTGAGCTCCCTGCGGCCCGAGCTGCACGAAGGCCGGTACGTCTTCACCAGCGTGCGCCGGGACGCCGTACCGGCCGGCGTCTCGCCGGTCGTCACGGTCACCGAGCGCGAGGGCCTGACGCTCGTCCTGCCCGAGTACGAGGCGAAGCAGGCCGGCCTCAGCCACGCCTTCATGGCAGGCTGGATCACCCTGCGGGTGCACTCGGCCCTGGACGCGGTGGGGCTCACCGCCGCCGTCTCCCTGGCGCTCACGGACGCGGGCATCAGCTGCAACGTGGTCGCCGGATACCACCACGACCACCTCTTCGTCCCGTACGAGCGGGCCGCCGAAGCCGTCACCGTACTGGAGTCGCTCGCGGCCGAGTAGCCGTCCAGGGCGTTTCGTTCGGACGGGGCCGGGCCCGCCGGGCCGGGCACCGGCCGCGGCGCCCGGATTCCCTCCACGCCCGCCCGGGCCCGGCTCCGCGACGTGAGCCGGGCCACGTAACATGGCAGCATGTCCTTCCTCCGCCGTCGCAGCGCCGCCACTCCCGCCGGCCCGGACTTCGATGTCCTCGCCATGGACCCGGGGGACTGGCCCGGGAACCTCGGAGCCGGTCTGCTGCCCGCGCCCGACGGCACCTGCCAGGGCGTCTTCCTCCGGTACGACCTCTATGGCGGCCGCGGTCCGGCCATGATCATCGGGAATCTCCCGGCGGGCTCGCCCGCCCGCGAGACCGAAGAGGGCCAGGTCCCCTTCGAGGTCGCACAGCTGCTCCTCGCCCTGGAGAACGACGAGCCGGTGGAAGTCACCTCCACCGAGGACGTCCCCGTGATGCAGGGCGACAACCTGCTGATCGTGCGCCGCGTCAAGCTCTCCGAGACCCGCGTCGCCTGCGTGCAGTTCGACCGCAGCGACGGCGTCCTCGTCACGATCGCCAGCTGGGACCGCCCGATCACCGACGACCTCTACGCGCTGCTCAAGCCGCTGCCCGCGGAACTCTTCCAGCAGGGCTGACCACAGTCCCGAAGCAGGGCTGAAACGTCCCTGCGGCCCCCGGAGGAGTCCGTGGGCCGCAGGGACGCGGTGTTTTGCCGGGGGCCGTCCGCCGGGCCGGTCAGGCCTGGTGCCCGGCCTTCTCCCGCAGGGCGCGGTCCACGGCCTCCCGCACCCGCTCGTCCTCCAGCCGCTTGCGGCGGACCCGCCCGCGCCGGGTCCAGGCGACCGCCGCGACGATCGCGGCCAGGACCAGGACCACGAGCAGGGTCAGCGTCCACGGGACCGCGAGGCCGTGGGCCGTGGCCCGGACCGGCTTGAGGGCGGTGGTCGAACCGGCCGCGTCGGTGAGGACCGGGGTGACGGTGACGGTGGCGGCGAGCCGGTACGCGGGAGTGACGCCGTGGACCGGGACCGTCACCTTCCAGCGCTCACCCGGCAGCAGCTCCGGCGGCGCGGCGACGGCGCCGGCATCGGTGCTGAACATGCCGAACGGACCCGAGACGGCGACCTTCTGGGTCCCGGAGAGCACCGCGTTGCCCGTGTTGTGGAGGCTGTACGTCACCGTCGCGTCGCCCTGCGCGAACGGCCCTGCGGAGCCCGCGTACGAGACGTGCACGTCCTCGACGGCGAGCGCCGGCCGCAGGGCCCCACTGACCCGCAGCCTGATCCGGATGCCCAGACGCCGGTCGACCGCGATGCCCTCCGCCTCGTCGGGCTGCTTCAGCGAGGTGAGGATGCCGCCCACGTAGTCGCCCGGAGTGGCGCCGGCCGGGACCGTGACCGTGAACGGGACCTCGGCACTCCTGCCCGGGGCCACCGTGACGGTCTCGCGCGCCGCCCGCACCCAGGCGCCGATTGAGCGGGACTTCTTCTCCCGGGTCAGCAGGTCCAGCTGCCCCTTCTCGGTGGTGAAACCGTCGGCGGCGTACACCGCGAGCGTCAGCGCGGTGGTGCCGTGGTTGGCGACGACCATCGCGTCCTTCGTCTTCCCGCCCGGATTCACGCTGTAGCCGAAGCTCGACCGGTCGGCCCCGAAGTCGTTGGCGGCTGTGCGGACCGTCCAGGTGACGTCGCCGTCGTCGGCCGCCCGGGCCGGAGCGGTGGACACACCCGCCAGCGCCAGCACCGTGAACAGGACGAGGGCGCCGGCACGGACGAGGCCGGCGGGGAGGGTACGGCGGGATGGTGCCACTGCGTGCATCTCGGGGGTCTCTCTCGGATGAGGAGGTGGGGCAGGTCCGGCGGACCGGGGCCTGCCCCACCGGTGGAGCGGGATCGGTCAGCTGCTCAGCGCGGTGATCGTGAGGGTCGCGCGGTAGCCGCCCTTCTGCACGCTGTCCGGGATCTTGAGATCCAGGTCGGCGCCCAGCTTGGAGGTGCCGCGCTCGTGACCCTGCTCCGCGGAGCCGAGACCGCGGGAGACGGCGAGACCGTCACCCTGGTCGTCGTACCCGGAGGCGACCGGCGAACCGGCCTGGGCGCCCGCGCCCTGGTCGAGCACGTACGGCGTCCAGCCGAGGTAGGAGCCGGCGAACGTCTTGTCGGCGTCCTTGAACGCGCTCACGTTGGCCGAGACCGACCAGGGCGAGAGCGAGCGGCGGGTGTCCGACACGAGGATCGGGTTGATCTTGCCGGAGGCGGTGAAGTGGTCACCGTTCTCCTCCTTGGCGGTGCCGAGGTCCACCAGGCCGTTGTAGCCGTCGATGGTCCAGCCGAACTCGCCCGGAGCCGCGTTGGGCACGTTGACCTGGAGCGACTGGCCGTCACCGTTGTACGGGTGGACGCTCACCTTGTCGACGACCGAGCCGACCGGCTGCGCGGCGTCGGTGTTGTTGCACCAGTCGCCGTGCGAGACCTCGGAGTTGGGGGCGGCGCAGGTGCTGCTGCGGATGTTCTCCACGACGAGCTTCTCGTCCCGCACCTGGACCTTGACGTAGCTGCGGACGTGCTCCTGGTTCTGCACCGAGTTGTACCAGTAGTTGCCCGGGTTCAGCGGGTCGGCGCCGTTGCCCGCGCCGCTGGTGCCGCTGTTGTCGGGTGCCGTGATGTCGTAGTACTTCGACCCCGAGGCGGAGTTGGCGGTGACGTACAGGACGCCGCCGGGACCCGGGTAGACATCGGCCGCGCCCGGCTGCTCCTTCGGATCGGCCTTCTGGCCGTTCTTGATGAGGTAGCTGCGGGAGTAGCTGTGGTCGTGGCCCTGGAGGACCAGGTCGACGCCGAGCTTGGAGAAGGTGGTCGGGAAATCGACCCGACGGGCCTTGTTGTCCCCGTCCTTGGCGTGCGAGGCCGGCGAGTAGATCGAGTGGTGGTAGACGAGCACCTTCCACTTGGCCTCGGAGCCGTGCTGGTTGATGACGTCGGTGACGTACTTGGTGTGCGCCTCGTCGCCGCCGCCGCCCTGCGAGGTGGCGTAGCTGTTGCTGTTCAGGTCGATGAACAGCACGTCCTTGTAGATGTACCAGTAGTCACCGCCCGAGGTGTTGGACGCCGGGTTGCCGTTGGCGTACTTCGAGGCCGAGTTGTCCGTGTTGGGCGTCGAGAAGTGCTGCTCGTACGCCTTGCCGCCGACGTCGTGGTTGCCGATGGTGGCGGCGTACGGGACCTGGCGCAGCTGGTCGGGGGCGAGGAAGGACTTCCACTGGTCCTCGTTGTTGGCGCTCTCGATCTGGTCGCCGCCGGAGACGAGGAGTTCGGCGTTCGGGTTGGCCTTGGTGGCCACGTCCAGCGTGTCCGCCCACCCGGCCTGGTCCTGCGCCAGGTCGCCGGAGGAGCCGATCTGCGGGTCGCCGAGGAAGAGGAAGTCGTACGCGCCCTCGAAGTCCTGCGTCTTGAACGAGTACGCCGTCGACCAGTTGCCCTCGCTGCCGACCCGGTAGGAGTAAGCGGTGTTCTCCTTCAGGCCGGTGATGGTGGCGTGGCGGTTGTAGCCGCCGCTGGTGGCGATGTTCGCCGCGCCCAGCGCGTCGAAGGTGACCGCGCCGGCGGGGAACTCGCCGCCGGTGAGCTGCGCCGTGGGGGCGAGCTGCACCTTCTGGGCGGTGTCGCCGGAGGAGTACCAGCTGACCGTGCGCTGGGTCTCGTTGGCGCCGACACCCAGGACGATGCCGGTGAGGGTGGAGGCGTCGGCCGCGGACGCGGGCGAGCCCACCCCGCCCGCGAGGGCGACGGTCAGGCCGAGGAAGGCGGCGGTGGCGCCGGTGGCCACACGGGTCCGCACGGGCCCCCGGGCCTGGTGGGAAGCGTTCGATCTCATGAAGTGTCGTTTCTTCTGTGTGCATACGGTGCGTATGCAAGGGCGATCGACAAGGTGTCCGTGCAAGATGAACGAGAACTGAATGCGATCTTGGCGAGGGCTGAACATCACCGCTGACGTGCGGTTTTCACGCCCCGGCCACTCGCTGGACGAACCAGATGAGCCCCATGGCCGCGACGCACGCGGAGAGAGAGCCGGTGGTCCACGCGGCGGCCCGCGGCGAGCGGCGCACGAGCAGCAGGAGCAGCGGGAACACCGCGGCGATGATGCCGAGTTGGACCGCCTCGATGCCGACGTTGAACACCAGCAGGGACCACAGCAGGGTCCACGACCAGGCGGCTTCGATACCGAGCGCGCCCGCGAACCCCAGCCCGTGCACGAGTCCGAAACAGAACACGACGCCGAGACGGGTCCAGCCCGCGCGGTCCAGGGCGAACCGGCCCTCGCCGGGCGCCGGGAGCTCCGCGACACGGGCGCCGCGCCCCCTGATCCGCCACAGGTGCCAGCCGGCGACCACCGCGATGGAGAGCGCGATGACGGGTTCCACCAGGCCGGCCGGTATGTGCACCAGCCCCAGCGCGGCCAGCAGGAACGTCACGGAGTGGGCCAGCGTGAAACTGGTGGCGGCCAGGACGACTTCGCGCGGACGCCGGGACCCGGCGATGAGCGCCAGCAGGAACAGGATGTGGTCGGTGCCGGTCAGCAGATGCTCGGCGCCCAGCCGGAAGAACTCCCAGAAGCGCTGCGTCCAGGACTGGCTGATGGAGAAGGACGGGTGCCCGGCGTCGAGCGCGGCGCTCCCGGTGCGGCCGTCGACGTCGTAGGTGACGATCGTCTTGGTGCCCTTGACGTACCCCTCGGAGTCGGGGAAGAGCGTGCCGCGCACCACGTGGTCGCCGCCCGTGCCGTGTCCGGCGCAGCTCCAGTCGAGATCCAGCAGGGCGTACGGCACGCCCTCCTCGGTGCCCATCCGGAACGCGCCGTCAGGCGTGGGCGTACAGGCCTTCCCTCCGGCGCTGACCGAGAGGTGCCGGGTGACGTAGGCGAGCACGGTCCTGCGGTGCGCTTCGAGCGCGGCGGCCTCGGCCACCGGGTCCCCCGCCTCGAACGCGTCGGTGCCCGACCGGAAGAGGGGGTCGTCGTCACCGGTGTCGGCGGCCGAGACGACGAGCAGGTCGTACTCCAGTTTCAGTCGGGTGTGCAGCGGTCGGTCGCCGTCGGCGGTGACACGTGCGTACACGGTCGACGAGAAACCGTGGGCGGCGGCGGGCCGGGCGAGGCAGAGCAGGAAGAGAACCGCCGCGGCGAGAGCGAGCAGGGGGCGGCGTACACGGTGAGGCATGGAACTCCTTGAGGTTGCCCGTGCACCGTGCAGGCCGTGAATGAACCGGAAGCGGCTGGTCAGCGAAGCGTGGGAAAACAAACGTTCGACAGCGGTCCGTTTCGTGGAGATCGAGTGCCCCGACGGCGCAGGATGTGCGGAAAGCCGCCCCGCACCGGCCCGCCCCGCACACGCCGGGCCGCGCGGGCACACCGCCGTGTGCGGTCGTGTCGCCGGGGCCCTCTACCGGAGGACGATCGTCTTGCACCGCCCGCTCCAGGCCGCCGCCGTGACCACCGCGGCCGCCCTCGCCCTGCTCGCCGGATGCGCCTCGGGCACCGACTGGTCGCGGCCGCACCCGCGGCCCTCCGCGATCGGTGCGCTGGGCGCGGGATTCATCGGCCCGGACGAGTCGCCCGCCCCGGAGTCCACCGTCACGCCCGATCCCGGCTCCTGGTCGAAGGTGCGCCCCTCGGACGGCGCCCGCGTCGTCCTGCTCACCGCGGGCCACGACCGGCCCACCAAGACCCTGGTGACCGCCGTGAAGACGTGGGCCGGCGACGAGGACGTCGATCTGCGGACCGTGACGGCGGCCGGCACCGCCGACCTCCTCCCCGCCGTCGTCAGGGCGATGGACCTCCACCCCGACCTCGTCATCAGCGCGGGCAACAGCCTCGTCGACCCGCTCGCCACGGTCACCCCGAGCCACCTCGACCAGGAGTTCCTGGTCGTGGGCGCCGAACTCGCCGAACCCACCCACAACGTCACGGCGGTCGACTGGACGGGCGCGTCCTTCCGGGGCGAGGGCCTCGGCATGTCCTCCGCGTACGACGCCGCCTCCTTCACCGCCGCCCGCTGTGCGGCGGCCGTCCGCGCCGGAACGGCGGCGGTGCTCTCGGGACACACCGGCATCGTGGTGTGGCTCGACAGGTTCTGAGCGAGCCTCCCCGGCCCGGGTTCCGTCCACGGGAGCCCGGGCCGGGGCCCCGCTACCCCCGCGCCCCCGCCGGAGCCGCCACCAGCGAGGCCAGCCGCGCCGCCGAGGTGCCGAACCCGGTCGGACCGGTCAGCCGGCCCCACGGCGAGCGGGCGGCGCTCTCCCGGCGCAGGTCCTCCTCGCGGTACCGGCGGCAGTCCCGGTGCCAGATCAGGATGCCCGCCAGCCAGTGCCGCAGCTCCTGCACATAGCCGGCGAGCACCTCCCGGGACTCCGCGTCCAGCGCGAAGTCGTCGTACAGCACCGGAAGTTCCACCTCGGCGACATGCTCGAACTGCCGCAGACGCCCGTTCATCAGGTCGTGGATGATCGCCACCCCGGTCGGGTAGTCGACGCCGAAGAAGTTCTGCACGACCAGGACCCCGTTGTGCACCTCGCCCTCGTACTCGATCTCCTTCTGGTACGAGAACAGGTCGTTGAGGAGGGCCGCGTAGTCCGCCGCCGCGTTCTCCAGCGACCGCATCGGACCGCTGCGGTAGATCTCCGGCGGCACCTTCTTCCCGTGCGCCAGCCGGCACAGGGCCATCGTGAGATCGGACCCGAAGGTCATGCGGCGCATCTCGATGTAGTCCACCGGGTCGGGGATACGGTTCTGCGCCTGGTTCGCCAGCTCCCACAGCCAGCTCTCCGTCATCGACTCGATCGCGTACCGGAAGGCCCGCCGCCCCTCCTCGTCCATCGGGCCCGCGGTCCGCTCCCACAGGTCCCCGAGCGCGCGCTCCAGCGCGTTCACCGGCTCGGGCACACCCGCGGCCGAACCGTCCAGCGGCATGAAGAGCGACAGCCGCTCGTTGGCCAGCCGCGCCCCCGCCAGATCGCGGGTGCGCCCGTGCACCACCGGGAACCAGTCGTCGCCGTACGTGCCCCAGGCCAGCCACGCCGAGGAGAGGTCCAACTCCTCGGGCGAGGCGTCCGGATGGATGCCCGCCGCGCAGAGCGGGAGATCGACCGCGATGATCCGGTCCTCGTCCCAGATGTGCGAGCCGGGCACTCCCGGTTGCTCCTCCAGGATCCCCATCCGGCGCGCCCAGTCGACGATCCGCACACGCGCCCCGTCCAGATGGGGGCTGAGCGTGGTCGTGAACGGGAGCTGGATGTCGGGCAGCAGGGAGGGGCCGACCCGCTGATGCGGCACATGGCTGTGCCCCCGCAGCCGGGCCGCCTCCGAGCGGGGGGTGAAACGGATCGACGCTGCCGCCATGCCGAACGTGTCCGCCATCCCCAGGCGGCCCGAAGTCGCCTCCGCGCCACCGTCGTTCATGTAGCGGCTGGAGCGCAGATGCCACTCGTGGCCGCCGGACTGCCAGTCCTGGAGCCCCTTCACGTACGCGAGGACGGCGGCGGCCTCCGCCGGACCCAGCCCCTTGCTCGCGCAGAGCGGGCCGAGTTCGGTCAGGACCGTGTTCTCGAACTGCTGGAGCCGGGAGGTGAGCAGGTCGTTGACGGCCTCGGCCGCCTCCTGCGTGGAGCAGCCGAGGAACTTCTCCAGCACCAGCACGCCGTTGCTGTTCTCGCCCTCGTCCTCCACCTCGCGCTGGTAGGAGAAGAGGTCGTTGCGCAGGTGGACGCCGTCGGAGAAGGCGTCGCGCAGGACCCGAAGGGCCCGGGCGCCGGCCACCGCCTCGGGGACCTCGGCGTTCGCCGCGTACTCCACCAGCCCGGCCGACCAGGGGGCTCCTCCCACCTTGCGGCGCATCTCGATGTACTCGACCGGGTTGGCGATCCGGCCCTCGTTGATGTTCGCGAGCTCCCACAGCGACTCGTTGAGCAGGTTCTCCGTCGCCTCGGCGAACCGTGCCCGCCACGCGTCCGACATGCTCGGCACCGTCCGCGCCCAGAGATCCGCGAGCCCCGCCTCGACCGGGTTGACCGGCTCCGGAGTCGGGGCGCCCCGATCCATCGGCATGAAGGCGGGCAGCCGGTCGAGGTAACGTTTCGCGCCCTCCCGGTCAGGAGTGCGCTTGAACAGCTCCAGGAAGTGGTCGTCGAAGAAGAAGACCCACACGTACCAGTCGGTGACCAGCGACAGAGCCTCGGACGAGCAGTCGGGATGGGTGTACGCGCACAACAGCGCGTAGTCGTGCGCGTCGAGGTCCTTCTCGTCCCAGATGCCGGATCCCTCCAGCATCCCCATGCCGCGCGCCCACTCCTTGGTGTGGCGCCGCGCCTCCTCCAGGTGTGGGCTGAGCCGTGCCGGATACGGGACGTAGAAGTCCGGCAACGAGAAGGGCTGTGCCATGTGCGTCGGGCCTTTCCAGGAGACTCCGCGCGCCGTTCGCGCGGACCCGTCTTGCGCGCCAGCACTACCCCTCGGCCATCCGGGCTACGCACAGCAGTCATAAGTCGCATAATCACCACGGGCTCTCCCCGGTGGAGTAAAACTCCGGTAACGGAACCCGTCACCCGCTCCGGGCGTTCCTGCCCGCCGCAGGTCACGGCGGCTGTCAGTGGTCTGCACCACTGGCTCATCCGCCGTTCCCCACAACGCTCTTGACGTGTCGTCATCCGGGGCCAGAGAGTGTGCCGCCACGACGGTACGAGAGATCGACTCGCCCCACGGCACAGGAAGTCCCGCTCCCAGAAGGGTTGTCATGACGTCGAAGAAGAGGTCCAGGCTCGCGCTCGCGCTGGTCGCGGCCGGTGCGCTGTGCACCGCCCTGCTCACCCCGGCCGCCCAGGCCGAAGGTGTGCGTCCCGAGTGCCCACGCAGCCTCGCCTGCGACTGGGTCCCGGCGGCGTACCAGCAGACCGGTGACCCGGCCGACAAGGCCACGTACGGCAACTACGACACCGCGGACCGGCCGAAGACCAACGCGATCAAGTTCATCGTGCTGCACGACACCGAGGTCGACTTCGACGGAACCCTCAGGACCTTCCAGAACCCGCTCAACAAGACCTCGGCCCACTACGTCGTCCGCTCCTCGGACGGGCACGTCACGCAGATGGTCAAGACCAAGGACATCGCCTGGCAGGCGGGCAACTGGTACGTCAACACCCACTCCATCGGCATCGAACAGGAGGGCTTCGCCGCCGACGGGGCCGCCTGGTACACCGACGCGATGTACCGCTCCACCGCCAAGCTGGTCGCCCACCTCGCCAAGCAGTACGACATCCCGCTCGACCGGCAGCACATCCTCGGCCACGACGGCGTCCCGCCCACCAGCGCCGCCGGAACCAAGAGCATGCACTGGGACCCGGGCCCCTACTGGGACTGGAACCGCTTCATGGCCCTCCTCGGGAAGGGGAGCCGGCCCTCCGGCCCCAAGAAGAGCGAACTCGTCACCGTCGCACCGGACTTCGCGCAGAACCAGCAGGAGTTCCGCGACTGCGAGAAGGGCGTGGACCTGCCCCTCCAGGGCAGCAGCGCCGTCCCCCTGCGCACCGAGCCCTCCGCCGACGCGCCGCTCTTCTCCGACCCCGGACTGCACCCGGACGGATCGGCCGGCACCGACTGCGCCGCCGACTGGGGCAGCAAGATCAGCGCCAGCCAGCAGGCCGTCGTCGCCGAGCGGGTACCCGGCTGGACGGCGATCTGGTGGTACGGCCAGAAGGCATGGCTGAGCACGCCCGCCGGTACACGTGTCACCGTCCCCACGAAGGGCACCGTCGTCCGCCCGAAGGCGGGCCGGACCGAGGTTCCCGTGTACGGCGTCGCCTACCCGGACGCGGCCGAGTACCCGGCCGGCTTCACACCCCGCACCGGCTCTCCGCTCGTCTACACGATCAAGGCGGGACAGGCGTTCCCGGGCGGCGGCGAGGCACCGACCGGCTACTACTACGCGCCCACCATCGACGCGTCGACCCCGTACGACCACACCTACTTCGCCGGCGGACAGAAGTACCTGACCGTCCAGATCGGCCACCGGGTCGGGTTCGTGAAGGCGACCGACGTGGACGTGGTCCGCGTCGGCTGACGAGGCGCTCCGGTCCGGGCGGGCGGACATGACCGCGCCCGCCCGGACATGACCGCGCGCCCGCGGGCCGGTGTGTCGGCACCTCCCGCGAGCGCGCTCCCCCTGAGGGGCGGGGCCGGGAACCCCCGGACCCGCCCGAGGTCAGCGTGTGCCGACGGCCGCCCGTACGGCCCGGCGGGCCATGGCGCAGTCGTCGTGCAGCCGGCGCAGCAGCAGCCGCTGTTCCTCGCCGGACGACAGAGTGCCGGGACGGTCGTGCGAGGCCCCCGCGGGACCGGGCTCCCGCATGGTCCGCTGGACGGCCGTCTCGTAGGTACGGATCTCTCGTGTCAGCACCAGCATCAGATTGACCAGGAACGCGTCCCTGGCGTCCGCGCCGCGCGCCTGCGCCAGCTTGCTGATCTCACGCCGCGCCACCACCGCGTCCTGACCCAGCACCGTCCAGAGCGTCGCCAGGTCGTACCCCGGGAGGTACCAGCCCGCGTGCTCCCAGTCCAGGAGGACCGGACCGGTGGGCGACAGCAGGATGTTGGAGAGCAGCGCGTCCCCGTGGCAGAACTGGCCCATGCCCTGCCGGCCGCCCGCGACCGCGAGACCGTGCAGCAGCTTCTGCAGGTCGCCCAGGTCGCGGTCGGTGAAGAGCCCCAGCTCGTGGTAGCGGGAGATCCGCGAGGCGTAGTCCAGCGGGGCGTCGAAGAGACCGGCCGGCGGCCGCCATTCGTTGACCCGGCGGATCGCGCCGAGCACCTGGCGCACATCCGTACGAGGGGGTGCCTCCAGGGGGTGGCGCGTCAACGCCGCCACCCGTCCGGGCATCCGCTCGATCACCAGCGTGCAGTTCTCCGGGTCGGCCGCGATCAGCCGGGGCACCCGGACCGGCGGTCGGTGCCGGACGAACGAGCGGTACGTCGCTATCTCGTGCCGGAATCGTTCGGTCCAGGCCGGCGAGTGGTCGAGTAAACACTTCGCCACCGCGGTCGTACGTCCGGTCATCCCCACGATCAGTACGGAGCGACCGCTGCGGCGCAGAACCTGGACCGGGTTGAACTCGGGGCAGATGCGCTTCACGGAGGCGATGGCCATGCGCACCTGCGCACCCTGGGGACCCGACAAGTCGATTCTCCCGCTGAGCGGTTGGGTTCCCGGGCCCGCCGTCCGCCGGGGCCGGCCCAGACCCGGTGCCGGAGCGCCGGAGAGGGGGGCGAGAAACGGTCCGCCTCCGGTTCCCCTCGGACGCAGCGGCCGGGGCGGAGCGGACACGGAGGACGATGCTGTGTACATGGGCGAGACAGATCCCTTCGTGCGCCGACAAGTTGCGTGCACCACCCCGGCCGGCGGCCGTCCGGCACCCTGGGGAGTACCGAGGGCTGCCGGGCGGGGTGGCGCACTCCTACCTGACACCGCGGGGCCGGTGGCAGTGCAGATAGCGAGCCCTGGCGAACGGGTGGCGAATATGCGCGCCGCATCTGACTCGGGGTTAGTGTGCAACTCAGCCGAGAACCTGGGGGCTTGACGTGACCGGAGAACCCAACACCCGTCTTTCCGATCTGTTCGGCATGGCCGGATGGTCAAAAGGCGAGCTCGCGAGGATGGTGAACCGGAAGGCGGCGGCCATGGGCCACTCCCAACTGGCGACCGACACCTCGCGCGTCAGGCGCTGGATCGACATGGGGGAGTCCCCGCGCGATCCTGTGCCGGAGGTGCTGGCGGCTCTGTTCACCGAGCGGCTCGGCCGTGTCGTGACCATCGAGGACCTCGGGTTCGGCCGACGCGGGCGCACGGGAAAACGGCGGGTCGCCGGGAAGGACGAGCATCCCGACGACGTTCCGTGGGCGCCCGAACGGACGGCGGCGGTCCTCACCGAATTCACGGGAATGGACCTCATGCTCAACCGACGCGGCCTGGTGAGCGCGGGCGTCGCGCTCGCCGCCGGCCCCACCCTCACCAGTGCCCTGAACGACTGGCTGCACTCCGATCCCACTCCGGCGGCCGACGCGCCCCGGACCGACACCCCCCTCCACGCGGACCCCGCGGGGTTCGACCGGTACGACACCGCCCCCATCGGCTCCGCCGAGGTCACCGCCCTGGAGAACGCGGTCGACATCTTCCGCAAGTGGGACGCCCAGCGCGGCGGCGGACTCCAGCGCAAGGCGGTGGTGGGCCAACTCAACGAGGTGGGAGGCCTGCTGGCGTACCGTCATCCCGCAGACCTTCAGCAGCGTCTGTGGGGCGTCGCGGCCAACCTCGCCGTACTCGCCGGCTGGATGTCGCACGACGTCGGCCTCGAACCCACCGCCCAGAAGTACTTCGTCATCGCCGCGCACGCGGCGCGCGAGGGCGGCGACCGGCCGCGGGCCGGGGAGGCCCTGTCGCGGGCGGCACGCCAGATGGTCCACCTGGGGCGTCCGGACGAGGCGCTCGATCTGATGAAGCTCGCCCACTCCGGGGCGGGCGAGGAGGCACTGCCGCGCACCCGCGCCATGCTCCACACGATTGACGCGTGGGCGTACGCGTCGATGGGCCGCGGGCAGGCGATGCGCCGCTCCCTCGGCGAGGCGGAGGAGCTGTTCGTCTCCGACCGGAACGACGAGGAGGCGCCGAGCTGGATGCAGATGTTCGACGAGGCCGATCTCTACGGCATGCAGGCGCTCGCGTTCCGCACGCTGGCCGACCACGAACCCTCGGCGGCCGCTCTCGCGCAGCAGCACGCCAAGAAGGCCCTCGGGATGCGGAACGACGGACGTCAGCGTTCCAAGCTCTTCGACTTCATCTCGCTCGCGTCGGCGTGCTTCATCGCCGGCGACCCGGAACAGGGGAACACCTACGCCCGGCGGGCCATGGTGTCGATGGGGGAGACCTCCTCGCACCGCACCTGGGACCGGCTGCAGCAGATGTACGAGCTCACCGCGCCGTACACCGACGACCCCGCGATCCGCGACCTCCGCGAGGAGCTCGCACTCGTGATGCCCCGCCAGGCGAAGAAGGAGAAGGGGGCCGAGGCCTGAAGCCGCGCCGACCGGCCCAACGCTCCGAAACGCTTCGCCCTGTGCGTCCGACGGGTGTTCCGCCGCGTGTCAGGTGCCGGGCGTCGGCTGTCGGGTGTCAGCCGGCGATGCGGGCGACCAGCACGCAACCCTCGACCGGGCGGTCGTCCCCGCCGAACTCCTCGGCGACGGTCCGTACGCATTCGGCTGCCGTACGGGACCGGGAGAAGCGTGGCGACAGCCCGAGCAGCTTCTCCGGGGCGGCGCCGCGGTCCGCGGCCGGGGCCAGTCCGTCGGTGCGCAGCAGGAGCACGTCACCGGGAAGCAACCGCGCGGTCTCCTGCCCGTAGGCGATTCCCGGGGCGGCGCCCAGGAGCACCCCGTCGGGAGGAGGCAGCGGGGCCCCGGAGCCGCCGCGGAACAGCAGGGGGGCGGGGTGTCCCGCCTGTGCCCAGGTCAGGAGGTTGGCGGAAGGATCGAAGAGCCCGCACAGGGCGCTGCCCAGGGTCGGCTGGACCGATGCCTGGAGCAGCTGGTTCAGATGGGTCAGCAGCGCGCGGGGCTCGACGCCCGCCACGGCCATGCCCCGCAGCGCGCCGAGCACCATGGCCATGGAGGAGGCCGCCGGAATGCCGCGCCCGGTGAGGCTGCCGATGGTGAGGAGGGTCCGGCCGTCCGGCAGCGCCATGGCGTCGTACCAGTCGCCGCCGGTCGGGCCGCACGTCCGTGACGGCAGGAGGCGGGCGGCGACGTCCATGACGGCGCCGGATCCGCCGCCGCGCACCGGTCCCAGTGAGTCGGGCGGGGACGGCAGGACGGCCTGGTGCAGTTCGACCGCGATCCGGTGCTCGGCCCGCGCGATGTCGTCCTGCCGGTGCAGGGTGTCGCGGGTGCGGACTTCGAGCTGCCGGCTGTCGTTCAGCGCGCTGACGTCGCGCAGGACCGCCCAGAGCGAGACGGTGCGGCCCTCGGGGTCCAGCACCGGCTCACCCATGGCGTGGAGGGTCCGCGTCCCGCCGTCCGGACGGCGGATGCGGAACTCGCCGTCCATCGGCTTTCCGTCGATCAGGCAGTTGGTCACCATGGAGGTGAGCAGGGGCTGGTCCTCGGGGACGAGGACGGTGGGCAGCTCGTCCAGGGAGAGAGGCCCCGCGTCGACGTCCCTGCCGAAGATCTCGTAGAGCTCGGTGGACCATGCGACGTCGTCGTTGAGGAGGTTCCACTCGGCGCTGCCCGCCCGGCCCGACAGTGGGCCCTGGTCCTCGTCGGCCGGAACGGCGTCCGTGGTCAGCGGGGGAGGTCCCTCCCTGAGCTGTCCGAGGCGGGCGCCGAGATCGTCGAGGTGGTGGGCGGCGAGCTCGCAGAGCGCGCGCTGCCAGCGCTGGTGAGGGTCGTCCTCGTCGATGACCACCGCGGCCCGGCACACCGAGTCCAGGTCTCCGCGCAGTCGGCGTGCTCGGTTGATCATCGCGTCGACGGCGTCCCGCTCGGACGGTCGTACCGCCGGGCGGTCCGCGAAGAGGGGGGACGGCATCTCGAACTCCGATACAGACGCTGCTGCCGGTTCTCGGGGAGGAACGGGAGAGGAACCGAGGATGACTGTGACACAGCGGAGTGGGGCTCGTAAGGGGTTTGCCGACACTCGTAGCGTTCTTGCGTATGGCATATGCCAGCGGCTGACGCGCGAGAGCGCGCTTCGAACGCCCATTCGTGGATGGGGAGTTGGTCTGAGGTGAAATGGTCCACCGAGGGGCATCGGGGAGGAAGTGCGTCCCGATTGCGGGTCGGGCGCCTTCCGCGGGTGATCCAAGGGTGGCCCAGGGGGCAGGGGGGCAGGGGGGCAGGGGGCGTCCGGGGGCGGGAATGCCGCTCGGGTTGCTCGTGTTGTCCGACCAGAATGAAAACGACACCCATCCCGGACAAGGGGTGGAAGCGTCGTCCAGCGGAGGAGGCATTCATGGCACGCAGCGAACTCAGGCCGGTCGTCACCCTCCGGTCCACGGCGGGGACCGGGCAGAGCTACGTCACGCGGAAGAACCGCCGCAACGACCCGGACCGCCTGGAACTGCGGAAGTTCGACCCGGTGGCCGGCCATCACGTGGTCTTCCGGGAAGCCCGCTGAACCCGAGGGCCCGCTGAAACCGGGGCCGGTTGAAGCCGGGGGCCCGATGAACCTGGCAGCACCCTGAACCGCACGGCCTGCTGAACCGCACGGCCTGCGAACCGCACTGTCCGCCGTACCGCACGGGAAGGAACACCCCATGAAGCAGCAGATCCACCCCGCCACCCGTTCCGTCGTCTTCCGTGACCGGGTAGCCGGGGTCGCCTTCCTGACCCGCTCGACCGCCGACGCGACCGAGCGCGTGGAATGGGAGGACGGCCGGAACTATCCGGTGATCGACGTCGAGACCTCCACGGCGAGCCACCCGTTCTACACCGGCACGCAGCGGGTGCTGGACACGGCGGGGCGGATCGACCGCTTCCGTCGCCGCTACGGAGACGTCGCGGCCGGGCACTGACGAGCCGGCCGGGATCGCCGGCAGCCGGCCGGTCCCGGTCCGTCGTCCGCCGGATCCGTGCCCCGGATCACACCGGGGAGGCCCGAGTCCGGGAACACCCGCGAGTGGTTTATCGTTCACCTATACGTGGTGCGAGGGGGACAGTGTCCCCGGGCCTCACCTTTCGCCCATGGGGAAGATCGTTCGGCTGAAGCCCCATGGAGCAACCCGCCGAGAGGCGACCGCCCCTCGTACCTCATGAACGGCCCCGGCCGGATTCCCCCGATCCGGCCGGGGCTTTCTCCTGTCCGGGGAAGCCCGCCTCGGCGCGAAAGCGTTCAGACCGCGAAAACGTTCAGACCGCGAAAGTGCTCGGCCCCGCGAAAGCGCTCAGCCGCGCGACCGACCGGGCCGCCCGGCCGCCTCCAGGACCAGCGCCCCCACGGCCGGGAACACCGCCACGGACGCGGCCCCCGGCGGCCACCACCGTGTCGCCGCGGCGGCCAGTGCGGCACCGGCCACCACGGCGGCCAGCCGCCCGAACGCCCGGACGTCGTCCCGGACCGGCCGGCCGAGCGCCAGCCGGCCCGCCAGCGAGGTCAGCGTGCCGGTGAAGAAGTTGGTCGGGGTCACCCGGACCATGCCCTGGATTCCCATGGCCACCGCCACGGTGGCGAGCAGCCCGGTCCGATCCGTCCCCGGCGTGACGAGTCCCAGCCCCCACACTGTCGCAGCGGCGCCCAGCAGGACCACCTCGACCAGCAGCAGAGCCGCCACCGGCCACCCCCACCGCCGCGCCATCAGCGCGCCGCACCCGGCCCCGGCCGCGTACGACACCAGCGCGGCGCCCACGTGCGCCGCGGATCCCTCCTCGCCCGCTCCCGTCGCCGAGGCGCCCAGCAGCACGAGGTTTCCGGTCATCACCCCCGCGAAGACCTGCCCCGCGCAGAGGAAGACGAACGCGTCGGCCGCCCCGGAGGCTCCCGAGAGCAGCAGCAGGGCCCAGGCGGTACGGCCGGCCGGGGCGTCCCCGGCCGGTGGGCCGGGCGGGGGAGGGGAGGAGGAGGACACCCGGGCATTCTCGGCGCGCCTGCGCCCGGACACCGCGCATCCCCGCATCCGGGCGTGCCGGGGCGCGCCGTACGCCACACGGCCGTACGCACCCTCCGGGACTCGCCGGGGGTGGGTACGGCCGTGTGCGAGGGGGCCGGTCAGCCGGCCGCGCGCGGGACCACCGTGGACAGCACGTCGGTCAGCGCGTGCCAGTCCGCCGAGATGATGCTGGCGTGCCGCCCCGCGAGGAGGGTGAGCCGGTCCAGGGCCTCGGCGGGCGTCGGGTTGGTGCCGTCGATGGCGGGTGCCACGTTGTTCGCGTCCGTCATCAGCACCAGGTACTGGTTGCGGGCGTACCAGGCGGTGTCGACGGAGCCGCCCGCGTACGCGGAGGCGTCACCGTCGAAGATCACGAACCAGGGCCGGAGGGAGGCGTCGGTGTACCGCGTGCGGGGGTCGCCGGCCTGCGCCGTGTGCACGGCGGGGAAGGCCGAGGCCTCGCGCAGCCGGCCCGCGGCGGCCAGGTCACGCAGCCGCGTGGCGTACTCGCGGTCCGTCCACAGGGTGTCGAGCGGGTTGCCCTCCTCGACCGTGCCCGGGATCAGCTCCACCAGGAAACGGCCCGCCAGCGCGTCGCGCGTGGGCCAGCCCCCGGAGGTGACGGCCTCGTCGAGGGTGGCGTGGGAGCCCGCGAGGTCGGCGGGGCGGTAGAGCGCGTCGCCGAGCTTCGCCGTGAGCAGCGCGTCCAGTTCGGCAGGACCGCGTCCGCTCGTGCCGAGGAATCCGTCCTTGAGCTCGACCTTCAGCACGACGGGCCGGTGCCCCGGGTGGACGTCGTGCCAGGCGCGGATGTCGGAGAGGCAGCCGGCGAGGTTCTGGTTGCGGGGCTTGCTGCGCAGCTCGGCGGCGCTCGCGGCGTTCTCGCAGTTGTTGTCGTTGCCGAGCGGGTTGCTGTGGGAGACGCGCCACGAACTGCCGAACGCGTTGGTCCACACGTCGAGTTCGAGCATCGCCGCCCCGGAGTCGAGCGCGTCGGCGAAGTAGGTGAACGTCGACTTCTCGTACGCGTTGTGCACCCCGACGCCCGTCGTCGCGCCGTACGAGCTGCCGCCCTGGCCCGTGGCGGACTGTGCGCTGCCGGCCGAGACCGCCACGCAGAACAACCCGGCCGCGGCGGCCGTCACCCACCGGCGCCATCCCTGCTTCATGGACCCTCACCCTCACCCAGACCGTCGAAGTTGATGCGGACGCGTCAACATGGAGCACGATAGGAGCAGGGGATGACCTTCAGGAGTACGCGAACCGGCCGTTCGGGGAGCACCGGCTGTCCGCGCGGCAGCCACGGCTACGGACCGGCGAAGACGGTGTCCGGGAGGAGCGCGGAAGCGACGGTCCGGTCACACCGTCCCGTCGAGGCCGGTCGCGTAGTGCTCGATGGCGGTGCGGTACTGCCTCACGTACGGGTCCTCACTGGTCGACGCGACGAGCCTCAGCAGCAGGCCCATCGCCTCGTGGTGCTCGCCGGTGTTGTACAGCGCCATCGCCAGGAAGGTGTGCAGCGCCCCGTCGTCGGGGAACTCCGCCACCCCCTTACGGAGCGTCTCGACGGCCTGCCCGTACCTGCCGAGCACCCGGTACGTGCTGCCGAGGCCGACGAGCGCGCCCCGACGGTCCTCCTCGCCGAGGTGACCGCCCGACAGGCAGCGCTCGTAGTACGCCACCGCCTCGGCCTCCAGGCCGAGGGCGTCGTGCGCCCACGCTGTCTGATAGGCGACCTCCGCGTCCTCCGGGAATTGCGCGGTCAGGGCGAGCAGTCGTTCCCTGGCCTCCTCCGTACGGCCCTCGGTGCGCAGCCGTACGGCCTCGGCGAGCAGTTCGTCCCTCTTCGGTGCGTTCATGGACGCCATCGTGGCAGGCGTTGCCCGGCCGCGACCGGGCGCCCCCCGCAGGCGCCCCGGGCGGGCCGTGCGCCCCTCGGCCTTCGGGCGGCCGGGGCCGGTACGCCGTGCTGGGCGAACCCGTCGGACGGGGTGGCCGGATCGGGGTGTGACCGGACGGGGCGGGGGCATGCGAGGGCCATGACTGCTGACGCGAACCGCGCTGTGCGGAAAAGAAGTTGGGCGCACACGCTGCTGCGCGCCGGCATCCTGGTGGTGGCCTTCGTGGGCCTCGTCGCCTTCTCCGTCGTCCTGGCGAAGGTGACGCTCACCCCGTCACCCGCGTCGGCCGGGATCGCGCATTCGAACATGACCCCGGGTCGCTCGCTGAGGCAGTACGCCGAGGACTACACCTTCCTCGCGGCCTGCAAACAGGCGGGCGGAAACATCCTGCTCGGCGCACCTTTCGGGGTGCTGCTGCCGGTCCTCGTACCGCGCCGGCTCCGGATGCTCCGCATGATCCTGCTGACCGGCGTGGTCATGGTGGTCGTGGAACTCGCCCAGGGAGCGGTCGTGGAGGGCCGCGCCTTCGACATCGACGACGTCATCCTCAACACCACCGGTGCGCTGCTCGGCTATCTGTTCGTGGGGCGCCGGATCAGCCACCACTACCACTCCTTCGCGACGGTCCGGACCGAGCCCGCTCCGGCGGCCGCCCCGGTCGCCGGGGACGCGTCCGGCAGGCGGTCCACCGAACGTCCCGGCGAGACCAAGGGGCTCAGGGCGAGGGTGGCGGCGGCGCGGGCTGGTGCGTCCCGTACCACCGCGAAGGCGCGGACCACCGACGGGAACGGGCGCCTGGCGAAGGCTCCGGCCACCACCGGGGGCAAGCGCGCCGGAAAGACGCCGGACGAGCGCTCCGGGAAGGCGGGCACCGTCGTGGGCAAGCGCCCCGGGAAGGCGTCGGCCGATGCCGGGAACACCGTCGTAGCGCGTCCCGGGGAAGGGCGCACACTGCTGGAGAGGCTCCGCAACCGCTGACCGGGGCGGTAGGGCGTCCCGGCCAGCGGTTTCCGCGGCCCGTCAGGTGCCGCGGAGCCGGTGGGTCGTGCTCGCGGACCGCGCCGGTCCGGGCCCACCGCCCGGCCCGGCGCGGTCCGCGCCGTGGCTCTCCGCCGTACTGCTGTGCCGTGACTGTCGTGCTCCGTCCGGCGGTCAGGGCGCCCGGGGCGGATCAGAGCCGCTCGCCGAGACCGACCCACTTCGACTGGCGGACGGAGGTGCCGTTCACCGAGTCGTCGATCGTGAAGTACGGCTCCTTCAGGGCGCTGTAGTTGGCCGTCTTGGCGATGAAACCGTGGACGTCGGCGAGCGTGGCGCCTTCGGCCGTCGCGGCGGCCTTCGAGCACGAACGCCACGGGTCCGGCGCCGTGGGCCGCCGTTACGGAGGGGCCGCCCCCGAAGAGCCGTGCCACGGGAGCGGCGGCGAGGCCGGCCGTGGCGGGAACTGCTCCGAGGAGCAGGCGGAACGCGTACCGCGTGTGAACGGAAAGCGGAGGGAGGTGTACGGGCGACCCCGTCGGCCGGGCGTGCCCCCTACGGCACGCCGGCTGATGGAACCGCTCCCACTGGTCGGCGATGACGCTAGAGCGTCAACTGGTGTCGGTCAACAGGCCAGTTCTGAACTCAGGCAATCGAATTTATTCGACTCTTCAAGTCTCTTGACTCCGATTTTCCGTCTCCCCATGCTGGGAGCGCTCCCACTGGTTCAGGCCTTGTGCTCAATTCCCGTACACCCACCGCACACCCACCCACTCTCGTCGGAGTCGCCAGGAGGAAACCGCGCATGCCATCGGGACGCTCGCGAGGTACGTGGGCATCATGGAGATCCGGGAAACCCCGGAAGGGCGGAGTGCGATCACGCCGGCCATGGACCGCGCCCGCAACGTCTCTCCTTCTCTCCCGGGGATGACCGCGGTGGCCGGAACTCAGGCGCAGGCGGCCTCCGTCCTTCTCCGAGGACGACCTGGAGTGGCCGCAGGAGCAGGCCTGCCTGGACGGCGGAGCCGCCCCGCTCTTCACCTGTCACCGGTTCTGGGCCCGGTCCGACATCGCACTCGCGCTGGGAGCGTATTCCGGTCTCCTGGAGAGAGTGACCCGAGCAGGCGGAGGTGCGGGTTGAACGGGACGCCCCGCACCTCTGCCGTTCCACCCCCCGGCGGGCCCGCCCCTGGCCCGCCGGGGACACCCGTTCGGACCCCGGCGGATTGCCCCGGCGGGCGCGCCGCACCAGGTTGGCGGTGTCGTCTACCGAGCCGGAGGCGCACCGCGTACCCGCCGAGGAGGAGCCGCATGGCCGACGGCCAGTGGAGCCCGGGCCACGTCTCACCCGAGGTGCCGGAGTTCCAGCCCGTCCTGGACGTCGTGGAGCCCGCGCGGCAGCGCAGGCTCACCGTACTGCTCCGGTTCCTGCTGCTCCTGCCCCACTTCGTCGTCCTCTTCTTCCTCTCGATCGTCGCGGCCGTCATGGTCGTCGTCGGCTGGTTCTCGGCGCTCGTCCTCGGCCGCCTGCCCGAGCCGGTCTTCCGCTTCCTCGCCGGACGGCTCGGTTACCAGACGCGCGTTCTCGCCAACGAGATGCTGCTGGTGGACCGTTACCCGCCCTTCTCCTTCAGCCCGCCGGGGGACTACCCGGTACGCGTCGAGGTCCGCCCCACCGAACTCAACCGGCTCGCCGTCCTCTTCCGGCTGTTCCTGATGGTTCCCGCGCTCGTCGTCCAGGCCCTCGCCGTCACCGGCTGGTTCGCCCTCTCCTTCGTCTGGTGGCTGGTCACCCTGATCCTCGGCCGCATGCCGAAGCCCCTGTTCGAAGCCACCGCGGCCACCCTGCGCTATCAGATGCGGTTCGAGGCCTACGCGTCGATGCTCACCCCCGCCTACCCCAAGGGCCTCTTCGGCGACGACGGCCTCCCGGTCGTCCCGTTCGGCACCGGCTCCGCGACGCGCCCCCTCGTCCTGAGCCGGGCGGGCGGGCTGTTCGTCGTCCTCTTCCTCGTGCTCGGCCTCGCGAGCAGCGTCACCTGGTCCACCGCCCCTTACGGCGACGAGCCCTCGGACACCTACCGGCTGCACCGGTGACCCCCGGAAAAGAGGGTCGCCATCCGGTCCGCCGCGAGGCATGATCACCCGATGGCATGGACAGCACCTGAACCGGTCCCCACCCCCGACGCGCTGAACGCCCCGGAGCGCGAGACCCTCACCGCGTTCCTCCACTCCTACCGCGCCGCCCTCCTGCGCAAGTGCGCCGGGCTGACCGGCGAGCAACTCGCGCGGCAGACCACCGAACCCGCAAACCTCAGCCTGCTCGGCCTCGTACGGCACATGGCCAAGGTCGAACGCACCTGGTTCCGCGAGCGGTTCGCCGGCCAGGACCTGCCCCCGATGTACGACCCGGCCAAAGGCAAGGACGCCGACTTCGAGGACCTCGTCCCCGAGCGCGCCCAGGAGGACTACGCACGGCTGCTGGAGGAGATCCGGCTGGCGGACGAGACGGTCGCCGACGCTTCCCTCGACGACACCTTCGTCCATCGCGGGGAGACGTACTCACTTCGGCTGATACACGTCCACCTCATCGCCGAGTACGCCCGCCACGCCGGCCACGCCGACCTGCTGCGGGAGCGGCTGGACGGTGTGACCGGTGACTGAAACCCGTACGACTCTCGCCGCAGCAGCCGGAGTTGGGGGCGCTCGGGCGGACTGAACCGGCGCGTACGGGTCAGACGAAGGGCATGACGTCCACCGGTACGGAACCAGACAGCTCCGAGCGGCACGGCGACGGGCCCGCCGCCCGCCCGGCCGCGAAGAAGCGGGGTTGGGTCAAGCCCCTCGGCATCTGCGCCGTGGTGCTGGCGCTCCTCTTCGCCGGCACCCGGCTCAGCCTCGTGCCGGGCCTGGGCGACCTCTTCGGCGAGAAGACCAACGACCGGTCCGGGCCCGCCGTGCTCAAGTCGATCCAGGACATGAGCGCGTACGAAGCCGCCTCCGGCAACTTCCAGGTCGTCGTCGACCTGGAGAAGGACGCCAAGTTCCTCCCCGACGCGATCCGCGGGACGCGCACCCTCTACGTCGGCGCCGGGACCGTCGGCGCCTCCGTCGACCTCGGCAAGGTCGCCGAGGACGGCGTCGTCGTCAACGACGACCGTACGGAGGCCACGCTCACCCTGCCGCACGCGGTCCTCGGCAAGCCCGCCCTCGACCCCGACCGCTCCTACTCGGTCTCCAAGCAGCGCGGTCTGCTGGACCGCCTCGGCGACTTCTTCTCCGACAACCCCGGCAGCGAGCAGGCGGTCAACAAGCTCGCGGCCCAGCACATCGCGGAGGCGGCGAAGGAGAGCGGCCTCACCACGCGGGCCGAGAAGAACACCGCGAACATGCTCAAGGGCCTGCTCACCTCGCTCGGATTCACGAAGGTCACCGTCACCTACGCGGCCCCCGGAGGCTCCTGACGGCTTCGGCCCACGCCGACCCGCTCCGCGCGCGGGTCTGCCGCATCGAGGAGCCGAGCCGTGCGTTGACGTCCCCCTGTCGTCGTCAATGCACGGCTCGGCGGGACGCCTGTCGTACTCGCGTGCGATGAAAGTGGCCGGGTCGTGGTGCGCCCGGGCGGCCCGCTTGCCAGAGTGGACGGATGAACACATCCGATCTGCTCACCGATGCCTTCGGCCGGGTGCGGGAAGCGGTGCACGCTGCCGCCGAAGGGCTCTCCGCCGACGAACTCAACGCCCGGACCGATGAGGGGGCCAACTCCATCGCTTGGCTCGTTTGGCACTTGACCCGTGTCCAGGACGACCACGTCGCGGACGCCTACGGCGGCGAACAGGTCTGGTTCACCGACGGCTGGGCCGACCGGTTCGACCTCCCGTTCGACCGGGCCGCGACCGGATACGGGCACACCGGCAAGGAGGTCGGCGCTGTGCGGGTCGCCTCCGCCGACCTGCTGCTCGGCTACCACGACGCCGTCCACGAACGCACCCTGGCCTTCGTCGGCGGACTCACCGGCAAGGCGCTGGACCGGATCGTCGACGAGGCGTGGTCCCCGCCGGTGACCCTCGGCGTCCGGCTCGTCAGCGTGGTGGCGGACGACCTCCAGCACGCCGGCCAGGCCGCCTTCGTGCGCGGAGCGCTCGCGCGGGCACACCGCGGATGATCGATCGTCCGGGCGACATAAAGACCAGGTCAGAGGCGTGCACACGCCAGGCGTCGCACACCGGTGCGAGCTCGGGGTCACGGTGCCATACTCGAAAGCAGCCAGTAGGCAGGCTTGGCATTGTCGAAAGGCGAGACGTCATGAACTGGGCATCGTGGACAACCAGTGGCGTCTTCGCGGGAGCCGGCGGAGTGAGCACCGCCGAGGTGGGCATCGTGACCGGGGATCTGACCGTGCACACGACGTGGTCGGACGAGCAGGCGGCCGTGGCCGTGCAGTTCAGCGGATCCTCCGATTGGTTCACCATGGCGGGCAGCCCCGTTCCGTGCTTCTCCGAAGAGGAGAGCCGCACCTTCCATCAGAGCGTGGTCGAGGCCGTGCGCGCGGGCGCGGGCGCGATGGTCCCCTCGCCACAGGGCGCACCCGCCCCGGCGCCACCGTCCATCGCATAGGGGTGTCCACCGGACACCGTTCAGTGCCGCGACCGGCGAGGTTCACGCCGCCGCGGCACTAGAGTTGCTCACTCAACCGTACCGAGCGGGTGCGGAGGGTGAGCATGGTCGAGGAGCGGTGCGATGACAGGGACGGACGTCTTGCGGAGGAAACCGGGAAGGCAGGCCGGGCCGGAGAAGCAGCGCCCCCTCTGGGTGGAGATCCCGCTCCTCGTCGTCGTCGCGCTCTGCCTCGCGCTGCTCATCAAGACGTTCCTGGTGCAGGCGTTCTCCATCCCCTCCGAGTCCATGCAGAACACCCTGCAGGAAGGAGACAGGGTCCTCGTCGACAAGCTGACGCCCTGGTTCGGCTCGGAGCCCGAACGGGGTGAGGTCGTCGTCTTCCACGACCCCGACGGCTGGCTGACAGGCGTCGAGGCCCAGCAGCCCAACGTGGTGCAGCAGGTGCTGACCTTCGTCGGGCTCATGCCGTCGGCGGAGGAGAAGGACCTGATCAAGCGGGTGATCGGAGTCGGCGGAGACACCGTCGAGTGCTCCGGCTCCGGCCCGCTCCGGCTCAACGGGCAGGCGCTGGACGAGCCGTACGTCTATCCCGGCAACACCGCGTGCAGCCCGGGCGGGGACGGCGAGTTCAAGGTGACCGTCCCCGACGGGAAGATCTGGGTGATGGGCGACCACCGCCAGGCGTCCGTCGACTCCCGCTACCACCAGCACGACAAGAACGGCGGCATGGTCCCCGAGGACGAGGTGGTCGGACGGGCCGTCGTGGTCGCCTGGCCGGTCGGCCGCTGGGCGACCCTGCCGATTCCGGCGACCTTCAGCCGGCCCGGCATCGAGTCGGCGGCCGTCCCCGGCGGTCTGGCCGTCGCCGGCGCGCTCCCGCTCCTAATGGTGCGACGGGGACGAAGGACGGCGGCGGGCGGCACGGACGCCGCGGCGAGCTACCCCGACTCCCCGAAGCGCAGGACGTAGCGTCGCTGCCACGGCGTCTCCACCGCGCCCGGGTGGTAGTGCTTCCGTACGAAGTCGACGGCCTGGTCCGGACGGACGCCGTCCAGCACCGCCAGGCACGCCAGGGCCGTGCCCGTACGCCCCCGGCCGCCCGCGCACGCGACCTCCACGCGCTCGCCGGCGGCCCGGGCCCACACCTCGTCCAGCAGGGCCCGGGCCGCCTCGTGGTCGGCCGGGAGGCGGAAGTCGGGCCAGCGCAGCCAGCGCGACTCCCACGCCACCGGTCCGGGCTCACGGCCCAGCAGGTGTACGGAGAACTCCGGGAGCCGGCCCTCGGGCAGCGGCCGACGCAGCCCCCGGCCTCGCACGAGGCGTCCCGAGGGCAGCCGCAGAACTCCCGGGGCGGCCGGATCCCATGCTTCGCTCATGCCCCCATTCTCACTCCTCGGGCGGCACCTCGGCGCTCAGGGGGCGTGCCAGCAGCGGTGCGCCGGGCACCTGGTGGCCGCCGCTGGCCAGCATCCGTACTTCGCCCCTGGCGCTGATCTCGGCGCGGACGATGCCGGTCTCGTCCTCGTACACGGGATGTCCTCCCGCCCCCGCACGCTCGGTCATCCGGACGACGACTACGTCGTCCTCCGCGCCGAGTGTCTGGAAGATCAGCTCGAAACGTTCCGGATAGTCCATGTGGGCCTCCCGATCGGGCACGACGGACGCCGGACCCCTTGGATTCCATTGTTTCCCAGCGTCGCCCTCCGCGCCCGGTCAAGGGAAGGGCAGGTTCGGCCGCTCAACGGGCGCCCGGCCGGGGCGGCCGGAGCGGCCAGGGCGGCGACGTCATTGTCCGGGACGCGGGGACGGCGGACGAGCCCAACGGGCGGAGCGGTCCGGTCGATCGGGTGACTCGGCGCCGGGGCACAACATGACTGGGCGCCGACCGGGCTAGGCATGCGCACATGAGACTTGATCCCCCACAGACGAACCGTGTCTCCTCGCGTGCCCGCACTCTCCGCGCGGTCGGCGCCGTCGTGTGCGCCGTCCTCGCCTCGGCGACGGTCACGGGCTGCGGATCGGACGGTGACTCCGTGTCGGCGTCGGCGACCTCGGAGGCCGCCAAGGTCGTACCGCACCAGGCGACCACCACCCCGGCCTCTCCCAGCCCGTCCGCGACGAAGCTGACGCAGGAGCAGCAGAAGCGCAAGGACGTGCTCGACGCCACGAAGATCACCTTCGACAAGGCGGCCACGACCGCGGTGGACGCGGTCTCCGGCAGCAAGCTGGTCGACCTGGAGCTCGGCGGGCTCGACGACGACGATGACGCCAGCCCCAGCCCCAGCCCGTCCGGCAGCCCGAGCCCCACGGGCAGCCCGAGCCCGACCGGCAGCCCCAGCCCTACGGGTAGCGCCAGCCCCAGCGCGAGCCCCGGTGACCCCGAGTGGGTCGCGGAGGTCGCGGAGAAGGACGGCACCGCGCACACCGTCCGGATCAACGCCGTCACCGGCAAGGTCCTGGACACCACCGAGGACGACAACCAGTCCGCCGACGACAAGAGCCGGCTGGCCGAGATGATCGGCAAGGCCACCCAGACGCCGGAGCAGGCGGCGAAGGTGGCCACCGACAAGCAGAAGGGCTGGGTGACCTCGATCGGGCTGGACGAGAACGACGACGACGTCCTCGTCTGGCAGGCCGACGTGGTCGGCTCCGACTGGAACCAGACCGACTTCGAGATCGACGCCGCCAAGGGAACGATCGTCGGCGAAGTGACCGAGGAGACCGAAGAGAACTGATTCCCCGACCGTTACCTCCGATTCGGTGGTGTGCCGCCCGTGCACACCACCGAATCGCTGTTTCTGCGACCTACTCGCGGCCGTTCGACGCCCGGGAGCCTCGGACAGGTCAGGCCTGACGCCGCTCGGGGCGCAGCGCGTGGGCCAAGCCGTGCTCCGCGGTGTCCTTGAGCGCCCGGTCGTATGCCGTCTCGTACGCCGAATGGCCCGCCGCCTCGCGCGCGAGGCGCTCCCACCGGTCGCGGATCGCGCCCAGCTCCGGAGTGCCGCGGTGCGGGTGGCCGACCATCCGCCAGAACGTCTGCCCCGTCCCCAGGGTGCGCGCCGCGCCCACGCCGTCGCCCTGAGCTGCGATGGCACCGGCGAGCAGGTCCAGCGCGAGAGCGATCCCGAGACTGTCCTGGAGCTGGTGCTTGCTGGTCAGCATGGCGCGGGCATGGACCTCCGCGTCCCGCGGCCGGCCGTGCATCATGTGTATGAGCGCCAGTTGGTGGTCCGCGTAGCCGCGCGCCCAGCGGTCCCCGTACTCCAGGCTGATCCGCTGGAGCCCGACGGCGTCTCCGTACGCCTCCTCCAGCCGGCCCTGGGCCGTCAGCGCGAACAGGCGTATCACCCGGCAGCGCAGGACGGACGGAGCGACGGCGGGTTCCACCGGCAGTTCGCGCAGCGCGCCGTCGCTCACCGCCAGCGCCGCCTGCGGCCGGCCCGCCATGAGGTGGTTGAAGCTCACCGTGTGCGCGGCGGAAAGGATCGATTCGGCATCCGCGTCCTCCCGCGCGCAGCGGGCGCACTCCTCCCCCACCTCCGACGCCGCTCCGTGATCCCCCTGAAGAGTGAGAGTGACACCGAGGGCCCACAGGGCCCGGGTCCGGTCCCGGCCACCGCCCGGGTGCAGGGCGAGGACCCGTTCCAGATAGGAGCGCGCCTGGTGGAGGTGGCCGCAGCAGCTCCAGAACAGCCCGGCCTGCCCCGCCATGCGCAGGGCCAGCGCGGGGGAGGCCACCAGGAGGTGGTCCAGAGCGGCCGACAGATCCGTGTGGCTCTCGTCCATGCGCCGGTAGCGCGCGAGCTGGCGGGGGCCCAGCCACCCCCGGTGCGACTCGTCCGTGACCCCGGCGAAGTGCGCGGCGTGCCGGTCGGCGAGCACCCCGTCCTCCGCCAGTTCCCGCAGCCACATGGCCCCGTACTCGCGCAGCGTGTCCAGCATGCGGAAGCCGGCGCCGTCCCGCTGCAGCACCGACTGCGCGGCCAGCCGCTCCAGGCCGCGCGCCACCTCCTCCGGGGTGAGCGGTCCTCCGGAGCAGACCGCCTGCGCGTCCGCCAGCCGGATCCCTCCGTGGAAGACGGAGAGCCGGGCCCACAGCAGCCGTTCGAGCGGCGCGCAGAGCTCGTGGCTCCAGCCGATCGTCGTGCGCAGCGCCCGGTGACGCCGGGGCCAGGTCGTGTCGTCCACGAGCGTGTCGAGCCGGGAGGCGAGCAGTTCGAGGAGCTCCTCCACCTCCGACTCCCGCAACCGGGCGCAGGCGAGTTCGACGGCGAGCGGAATGCCTTCCAGACGTCGGCAGATCTCTCCCACCGCCGCCGCCGCCCGGGGCGCGTCGAGCCGCCGGGCCGGGGCGGTGAGCGCCGCCCGCTCGCGGAAGAGGCGCTGTGCGTCGCCCCCGGTGGCCAGCGGCGGCACGTCCACGGCGTACTCGCCCGCCACGTCCAGGGGTTCCCGGCTGGTCACGAGCACGGTGAGTCCCGGCGCGGCGGCGAGCAGCCGCTCCACGAGATCCCGGCAGGCCGTCAGGACCCTTTCGCAGCAGTCCAGGACGAGCAGCAGCCGCTGATCCGCGAGCCACGCGCTCAGCGCCTCCACGGGACGGCGCCGACTGTGGTCCAGCAGACCTACCGCGTCGCAGACGGCGGTCGTCAGCGACGCGTCACCGTGCAGGTGCGAGAGATCGGCCCAGCAGACCCCACCGGCGAAGCGACCCGCTATTCGCCCCGCGACATGGAGCGCGAGCCGGCTCTTGCCTATGCCGCCGGGACCCGTGAGAGTGACCAGCCGGTGTTCGTCCAGTGCCCGCTCGGTCCGGGCCAGCTCACCGCTTCTGCCGATGAAACTGGTCGTGACGGCGGGTGGGTTGCCCATCACGGGGTCATCCTGCCTCTCACGGGGGCGCGCCTCCTCCCCTTGTGCGCAAGCAATCAAAAACGGCCGACATACGACGCCTCAGGAGCCAGGAATTGGCGTGAATGTCCGTGGCGCCGACGGACCGGAGGACCCTCGCACGGAGCCGGTACGGCACGGGGCCCACATCGCGCGCGCCGGGTCACGCGCCGGGGACCGCGCGCACTCCGGCTCAGGGCCGCAGCGCCAGCTTCCCCACGGTGCGGCGCGCCAGCAGGTCCTCGTGCGCGCGCCGGGCTTCCGCCAGCGGACGGACGCCACCGGTGAGGGGCGTCAGCCGGCCCCGCAGCGTCAGGTCGAGAAGCTCGCCGAGCGCCGTCGAGAAGGCGCCCGGGCGGGAGAGCGACCTGCCCAGCTGGAAACCGGTCACCGACACGTTCAGCATCAGGAGCCGGCCCGTGTCCAGCGGCGCCGGCGCGGACCTGGAGGCGTTGCCGTAGGTGACGATCCTGCCGTGTTCCGCGAGCGAGGCGAGGCCCCGGTCGAAGAGCGCGCCCCCGGAGGCGTCCAGCACGATGTCCGCCTTCCCGGCGAGCGGGTACTCCACCGCCTCGTCCGCCCCCGCCTTCAGGGCGGCGGCACGCTTCTCGGGCGTCGAGGCCACCGCCACGACACGGCCGGCGCCGAACTCCCGGGCCAGCTGCACCGCCAGATTGCCCACCCCGCCGGCGGCCGCGTGCACCACCACGCTCTCGCCCGGTACCAGCCGGGCCGCCGACTTCAGCAGGTGCCAGGCGGTGAGCCCCTGTGTCAGCAGCGCCAGTGCCTGCCCGGCGTCGAGTTCCTCGGGGAGGCCGACCATGGAGGCGGGATCCGCGCTCACCCGTTCCGCGTATCCGGACCGCACCCTTGCCAGGACCCGCCGGCCGTCCTCGGTGCGTCCGACGACCTCCGTACCGGGAACGAACGGGTGGCCGCCCGGGGTGGGGTACGTGCCGTCGGTGACCAAGGTGTCCACGAAGTTCACGCCGACCGCCTCGACGTCGAGCAACGACCGCCCCTCCGCGGCGACGGGGTCGGGTACCTCCGTGTACTCCAGCACCTCGGGGCCGCCTGATCTGCGGACTTGGATCGCGTGCATGCGTGTCACCGTTTCAACGGGGGAACAGGAGCGCCCACCTGCCCGGTCAGCGCCGGGAACGAGGCACCGGGCACGCTATCGAACGTCACCGAGAGGTCCCAGCTGGGCCGCCCCAGTTCGTCGAACACGTGATGGGCCCGGTCCGGACCGGTGGAGAGCACCCGCAGCACTCCCGGTACGGCGATGCCGGGCAGGACCAGCCGGTACAGGTCGGAGGCGAGGAGGAGCAGACTGTCCGGTCTGTCCACGGTGGTGGAGACGAGCTGTAATCCGGTGAACGCGCCCACCAGCACGTTCGCGGTCTCCAGCGGGTCGATGTGCTCGAACACCTCGCCCTGGGAGCGCCCCTCGGTCAGCAGAGTCGCGATGACGTCCCGCCACTGCGGCCACGGTCCGCCGAAGAACGGCCGCGCGTTCTGGTCCGCGGCCAGCCGCGCCGCCCCCTGGAGTAACGGTTCCCGCGGCAGCCGGTACGCGAGGAGCAGGCCCAGATCCACGATGGCCTGCATCTTCACCGGATTGTCCGGCTTGATGATGACGGCGTGCTGGAGCACCGCGTGCGCCAGCGCCTCCTTGCCCGAGAAGTGGAAGTACAAGGCCCCCTTGGTGACTCCGGCCAGGGACATGATCTCGCTGATGGTGGATGCTTCGTACCCGTTGGACGCGAACACCACCGCCGCGGCCTCCAGCACGGTGTAGCGCGTTCTGATGGCCCGCTCCTGCTGTGCCATGCCCGACTCCTTCGATCCGTTCCCCCGGTCCCCCTGCCGCGCGCGGCGCGTCTCATGAGGAGGACGGGCGCGAAACAGGCGCGCCGGTATGTTACCCCTGCTCGAGGGCCCTGACTCCCTTGATCGGAACGGCATATGACGGGCCGGCACCTCCCGGCCGAGGACGGTCCGACGCCCGCCGCCGCAGGGTCCGCCCACCCCGTCCGAGCGGCCCTTCCCCCTCTGCGGCCACCCGTCCGACGGATGCCTGTACGGTTCATGAACCCGGCGGACCGGCCGCCGGACGAACGGAGCTGGGCACGCATGGGATCCCTCAAGGGCAGGACGGCGCTGGTGACCGGGGCGAGCCGCGGCATCGGACGCGGGATCGCCAGACGCCTCGCCGCGGACGGCGCACTCGTCGCCGTCCACTACGCGAGCAACGAGGAGGCCGCCGCGCGGACCGTCGCCGGCATCCGCGACGACGGCGGACGCTCCTTCCCGGTACGGGCCGAGCTCGGCGTCGACGGAGACGTCCGGGCCCTGTTCGACGCCTTCGACGCGGGAGCCCGCGAGCAGGGGGCCGGACCGGAGCTCGACATCCTGGTCAACAACGCCGCCGTCAGCATCTCCGCGCGCATCGCGGATCTGCGGGCCGAGGACTTCGACCGGCTGATCGCGGTCAACACCCGGGCCCCGCTGTTCGTCATCCAGGAGGCGCTGAAGCGGATGGGGGAGGGCGGCCGCATCGTCAACATCTCCTCCGCCGCGAGCAGGAGGGCGCTGCCGCGCACCCTCGCGTACTCGATGAGCAAGGGGGCGGTCGACTCCCTGACCCGCACCCTGGCGGAGGAACTGGGCCCCCGCGGCATCACGGTGAACGCCGTGGCGCCGGGGTTCGTGGAGACGGAGATGAACGCCTCCCGGCGCGCCACCGAGGAGGCGCGCAGCGCGATCGCCGCGCTCTCCGCCTTCGACCGGATCGGCCGCCCCGACGACATCGCCGACATCGTCGCGTTCCTGGCGTCCGACGACTCCCGGTGGATCACCGGCCAGTACATCGACGCCACCGGCGGCAGCAAGCTCTGACGGCCTCGACGCCGAGTGCCCTTCCCCCGTCCGGGCCGCGGACGAACCGGTCGGAGAGGGGAAGGGCACCGTGGAGGTGTCGGCGGGGCCGCTCAGACACGCGCCAGACGCAGGTCCACACCGCCGGCGCGGATCCCTTCGGCCGCGGCCTCGGCCAGCGCGTCGTCCGTGACGACGGTGTCGAACGCGCCGAGCGGGGCCACCCGGAACTTGCCGAAGGTGCCGAACTTCGAGGAGCCCGCGACGAGCACGGAACTCCCCGTGCACTCCATCGCGGCCTGCTTGACCTCCACCTTGGCGGCCGACGGAGTGGTCACCCCGCGCAGCAGGTCCCAGGAGCTGGTGCTGATGAAGGCGATGTCCAGGGCGAGCTGCCGCAGCGTGGTGGCGGCCAGGCGGCCGACGCTCGACCGGTTCGACGGGTCCACCTGTCCGCCGATGTGTATGACGTCGAGGTGGGTGAAGGACATCAGCCGGTCCACGGTCGTGAAGTCGTTGGTGACGACCGTCAGCGACTCGTGACGCGCCAGCAGCGGAACCATCGCCAGCAGGGTCGTGCCGGCGTCCAGATAGACCGTCATGCCCTCCCGTACGAGCTCCGCCGCGTTCGCCGCCATGGCCTTCTTCTCCGGCTGTTCCACGAGCGACTTCGCCTGGAAGCTGGGCTCGCTCTGGAGATGGCTGGCGATCCGGACACCGCCGGGCACGGAGAACACGAGGCCCTGCCGCTCCAGTTCGGCGATGTCGCGGCGGACCGTCATGTGCGAGACCCCGAAGATCTGAGTGATCTGCTGCACGCTGAGCACTCCGTCACGGCGCAAGTGCTTCACCAGCAGTTCGCGCCGCTGATCGGGGATCAGGGGCAAGGGCTCTTCGTCGGCCATCTACGGAATACCTTTCTTCTCACGACCACCGCCGGTCGCTGCTCGATTGTGCCGTTCCCGGTGCGGAGGACCCAAAAGGGCTCGGCGTTCAGGAACCGACGAACGTGCTGAGCAGCAGGACCCCGCCGAGGCTGAGCAGCGACTGCAGCGACAGCATGAGCGTCCAGGTACGGAACGTCTGCGCCACCGACAGCTGGTAGTACTCCTTGAAGAGCCAGAAGCCGGAGTCGTTGACGTGCGAAAGCATCACCGCGCCGGAGGCCGTCGCGAGGACCAGCAGTTCCGGCGAGAGGCCGGGGTACGCGCCGATGAGAGGCGCCACGATGCCGGTGGCCGCGGCGGTGGCGACGGTCGCCGATCCCAGGCAGATCCGCAGCAGGGCCGCGACCAGCCACGCGAGCAGCAGCGGCGGGATCGACCAGTGGACGGCGTAGTCCGAGATCAGCTTGTCGATGCCCGTCGCGGTGAGCATCGCCTTGAGGCCGCCCCCGGCGCCGAGGATCAGCACGATCCCGCCGACCGGGCCGAGGCCCTTGCCCGCCATCTTCTGGAGCTGGCCGAGACCGAAGCCGGAGCGCAGGCCCAGGGCGAAGAACGCGAAGACCACGGCGGCGAGCAGCGAGATCACCGAGGAGTCGCACGCTTCGAAGAACGCGTAGGGGAGGGAGCCTTCGGTCGTGTTGGAGGTGCCCACGGTGCCGATCAGCATGAGCAGCGGCGGCAGCAGCACGGTGATCAGCGCCAGCGCGAAGGACGCCGGGCGACGCTGGTTCTCCGGCGCGGGGCCCGGCTCGGGAACCGGCCCGTTGTCCAGGTCGGGCGCGGGGCCGAACCACCGGGAGGCGAACCTGGTGAGCAGCGGTCCGCTGATCACGGCGATCGGGATGCCGATGATCAGGCCGTACATGATGGTGAGGCCGGTGTTCGCGCCGTACGCGGAGACCGCCAGCGTGGGGGAGGGATGCGGGGGCAACAGCCCGTGCGAGATGTACAGGCCCGCCGCCATCGGAAGCCCCACGTACAGCAGGTGCGTCCCGGTGCGCTTGGCCACCGCGTAGACGAGCGGCACCAGCATCACGAAGCTGACGTCGAACAGGTGCGGCATGCCGATCAGGAGCGCCGCGGCGGTGATCGCCGTGGGAATCCACTTCACCGGACGGGCGCCGATGAAGACGGTGGCTATTCGGTCGGCGCCGCCCGAGCCCAGCAGGATGCCGCCGAGGATGGTGCCCAGGCCGATGGTGGGGCCGGTGCTCTTCAGCGCGTCGCCGAAGCCGTCCTGGAAGTGCGCGACGGTGTCGCCGGGACCGATGCCCGCCGCGAGCCCGAGGCCGAGGGCGGACAGGGCGAGTGCCAGGAACGGGTGGAGTTTGGCCTTCGTGATCAGAAGGATGAGGACGACGACGGCGGCGACGCCCAGCAGGAGGTGCTGGAGATCCGTACTCATCAACGGCTCGCAGGGGCGGGGGAGGAGCCGGTGGCGCGGGAGGCGCGTCCGGCGGTCCAGGCGTGCAGCAGGTCGGCGTCGGCGTCGGCGAGATCCGCGAGCGTGAGGAGTTCGCCGGCCCGGACGTCACGGATCAGGGTGGCGTGGGCCGCCAGGTAGAGCGGGGCGGTGTCGGCGGGGGTGTCCTCGTCGCGCAGCAGGACGGCCCGCACGCCGGTGACGTCGTGGTGGTGGCCGCCCATCTCCAGCACGGTGCCGGCCGGCAGGTCGTGCCGGGCGCGGCCGGCGAGTACGGCGTGTCCGCGCGGGTCGGTGCCCCCCGAGGGCCGGCCGTGCAGCACCGCGGAGAGCAGCGAGACGGGGGTCTCGACCCCCATGAGGTGGTACGGGAGGTAGATCGCGGCGTACCGGCCGTCCCGGCTGACGACGTGCCCCTTGCCCCGCAGCGTCTCCCAGGTCACCGGGTCGCCGGTCCGTACGACGACGAACACGCCGCCCGCGAACGACGCCTCGTCCGGCAGCCGCAGCGCGCTGAAGACGTCGACGGCGCCGGGGCGGCGCAGCACGCCACCGTCCTCGCGCAGGGCGTAGACGTCGGCGAGTTCGGCGATCCGCGCGACCGGGTAGTGGAGGCGCTCGGTGTCGGGCCGGAAGCCGGTGTTGGTCGCGACGACGGCCATCTCGCAGTAGTCGGCGGTGGCGCCGACCGGCAGCGCGGACACCGCTGCGGCCCGTGCGGCCAGAGTGGACCGCGGGTCGTCGCCGAGGGAGAGAAGCCCGGCCAGCTCCGGTGCGGGGACGGTGGTGTCGAGCTGGGTGACCGTACCGGCTTCCGGGTCGAGGACGAGGTCGTACTCGCTGGACTTGCCGATGGCCACGATGTCGAGGCCCAGCAGCTCGGCCCAGGTCACCAGCGCGATGAGGTTGGCCGGCTGGTCGCCGTCGGCCGTGGTGTAGACGACGCCGTTGTCCCGGGCGAGGTCGGCGAGGTGCAGACCCGCGACGGAGTCGACCTCCTTGCTCACCATGGCGACGTGGCGCCCGGCGGTCAGCGCGGCCCGCGCCATGGCGAAGCCGTCGGCGGGGCTGCCGGTCGCCTCCACCAGGATGTCCCAGGCACCGGCCGGCAGCAGGGAGCCCTCGCGCACCAGGGCGATCCGGCCCTCTTCGCCGGCCCGGGCGACCTCGTCCGCGTCCGCACAGACGCGCAGGGCGTCCGGGGCGTACCCGAGTTCGAGAAGCATCTCCGCCAGGCGCTCCACGTCCCGGTCGCACAGGACGGAGGGTGCCAGCCGGTCGATCCGCAGGGTCTGGGCGAGCAGGGTCCGGGCGAAGCCGCCGCCGGCTCCGGACAGCGCGTACCGCACGGTCCGGTCGCCGGTGCCGGCGAAAAGGTGGTGCACGTTCATGGGTGGCTCTCCTAGACGGGCGCAGGACGCGGTGAAACGGCTCCGAACGGGGGCGGTCGCGGTCTGCGACGCGAGGGCACCGGGGAGCGTGTTAACAAGATGTATCAGCAGATCTCGTATGCGTAAAGTCTGTTAACATAATTTCACATGCCGGACGATGGATCACCCTCCCGGCACCGCACCCAACGCAAGGGGGTCCGTCCGATGCCGACGCTCGGGGCCATCGCCGACGACTTCACCGGAGCAACCGATCTCGCCACCATGCTCGTCGCGCGCGGCTACCGGACGGTGGTGACCGTCGGACCCGACGGCATCACGGACAGCCGGAGCGGAGCAGCGGTCCGCGACGCGGATGCCCTGGTCGTCGCCCTCAAATCACGCACCGCCCCCGTCGGCGAGGCGGTCGCCGACTCCCTCGCGTCCCTCCGCGCGCTGCGCGACGCGGGCTGCCGACGCTTCTACTTCAAGTACTGCTCGACCTTCGACTCCACCCCGCACGGCAACATCGGCCCGGTCGCCGACGCGCTCCTGGCCGAACTCGGTGAGCGGCGCAGCGTCGTCGTCCCCTCCTTCCCGGCCACCGGACGCACGGTCCGGGACGCGCTGCTCTCCGTCCACGGCGAGCTGCTGGAGGACAGCCCGATGCGCCACCACCCGCTCACCCCGATGCGGGACTCCCACGTCGGGCGGCTCCTCGCCCCGCAGACCGGCCACCCGGTACGGCTCGTCGGTCTCGACACCGTGCGGGCCGGTGTCGCCGCGCTGAAGGCGGCGCTGGACGAGCCGGAGTCGGCCGACGCGCTCGTCGTCGTCGACGCGGTCACCGATGACGATCTGCGCACCGTCTCCGCAGCGGCGGAGGACCTCGCCCTGGTCACCGGTGCCGCCGGGCTGGCGCTAGGCCTCACCGGTCCGCGCCCGGACGCCGACGCCGCGCGCGCCACACCCGCCTCCGCGCTCGGCGCCCCCGGCGTCGTACTGTCCGGCAGCGCCTCCTCCGCCACCCGCGCCCAGGTCGCCCACGGGCGGACCCGCCTCCCGCACCACAAGCTCGACCTCGTCGCACTGCGGGCGGACTTCACCGGCAGCGTCGACGCCCTCGTCGCCTTCGCACGGGCCTGCTGGCAGGACGACCCGCAGCGGCCACCGCTCATCTACGCGGTCGACGACCTGAGAGACCTTCAGCAGGCCGCGCCTCCGGGCGCCGAACCCGCCGCCGAACTCGTCGAACGCACCCTCGCCGCCTGCGCCGCCCGGCTCGTCGACGCGGGCGCCCGCCGACTCCTGGTCGCCGGCGGTGAGACCTCCGGCGCCGTGGTCACCGCCCTCGGCGTACGCACCCTGAGCATCGGAGCACCGATCGCCCCGGGCGTCGCCTGGGCCCGGGCCGAAGGCCGGGTCCACGACCGCGACCACGCCGTTGACCTCGCGCTCAAGTCCGGCAACTTCGGCGACACGACCATCTTCACCGAAGCCTGGAGCGTCCTGGTATGAGTACCCCCCGAGCCGACCTCGCGGCTGCCGGAGCACACTTCGCGGCCCTCGGCCTCAGCCCCGGCTCCTCCGGCAACCTCAGCGTCCGCGACGGCGAGCACATCCTGATCACCCCGACCGGCGCCGACCTCGCCCGTATCGACCCCGGAGCGCTGAGCGTCCTGGACCCCGACGGACAGTACGTCGACGGGCCCCGCCCCTCCAAGGAGTTCCCGCTCCACACGGCCTTCTACCGCAGGAACCCCGAAGCCGGCGCCGTGGTGCACCTGCACTCCCGCCACGCCACCGCGGTCTCCTGCCTCCCACCCTGGTCGCCGCGGAGCGCCGTCCCACCGCTGACGCCGTACTTCGTCATGCGGGTCGGCCAGACGCCCCTCCTCCCGTACGCACCGCCGGGCGACGCCGCACAGGCGGAGCATCTCGCCGGCCTCGGCTTCCCGCTGCGGGCGGCACTGTTGCAGAACCACGGGCCGGTGGTCGCGGGCACCGACATGGGGGCAGCGGTCGAGTCGGCGGTCGAACTGGAGGAGGTCTCCGCGCTCCTCCTGGCCCTGGGCGACCGGCCGGCCCGCCTCCTCAGCCCCGAGGAATCGGCGCTGCTCGCCGCCAAGTACGCGTCACCCTGGGGCGCCGGCAGCGGCACCGGCGCCCGGGCCTGAGGCGGCTCGGCGCCGGGCAGTGTGCGGGCCGGCCTACCGCGGTTTCAGCGGGACGAGCAGGCAGGTGCTGGTCGCGTGGGCGAGGAGGTGGTCCTCCTCGTCGAGGAGCTCCGCCTGGGCCAGGCAGGTGGTGCGGCCGTTCTTGAGGACGGTGCCCACCGCCCGTACGGTCCCGGTTTCCGCCGTGATCGTCCGGAGGAACTTCACGTTGAGGTCGAGCGAGGTGTACCCCACCCCGGCGGGCAGCACCGAGTGCACGGCACAGCCGGCCGCCGAGTCGAGCAGCGTCGCGTACACACCGCCGTGGACACTGCCGATCGGGTTGTAGTGCTCCTCGCCCGGTTCCAGGGTGAACACCGCCCGCCCGACGTCCACTTCGGTGATCCGGAAGCCCATCATCCGGCTGATCGGCGGGCTGGGGAGACGCCCGGCCACGAGGTCGCGCAGCATCTCCAGGCCGGTCGCCGCCCCCACGGCACCGGCCGAGACCGACGGGTCTTCCCAGTCGTACGTGCGTGTCCGGCCCATCTGCTGCGCTCCCGCCGCTCGTGTTCACCTGAGGCTGCCCCGTACTCCCCGGCGGGGGCGCGACGGCAGCTACGGCGCCTCAGTGCTGTCCCGCGATCCCCGGCGGGTGCGCGGCGTCCGATACGGCACCTCGCCGCGTTGTCGGAACGTCCGCGTACATCCAGTATGCGAATCGCTCCTCCGCCTTGTGGCGCACCGCATCCGACGCCGCGCACCGATCCACCACGGAGCACGGGACAGCCCTTCGCCGCGATGCACCGTATCCGACACACCCGGCACCGATCCGCCACGGACCACGGACACCTTCGCGCGTCACTTCCGCATGACCCGCGCCAGTACGTCCCCGAGCAGTTGCACGCCGATCGCGATCACCGCCGGCCCGACGACCGTCACCGACATCACCGTGTTGTCGAGCCGGGTTGTACGGGCAGGTGGCGAAAGGGGCGCCGGTCACCGTCGTGAGTTCCGGCACGATCGCCGCCGTCGGTCTGCTGCGCCTCGTCGCCGCACCGGCCCGCCTACCCCTCCTCCGCCTCCTGGTCGGCGGCTTCGTTGGCGTGGTCGATCTCGGCCATGTGCTCCTCCGCCCACGTCCGCAGCCCCGAAAGCGCGGCTTCCAGGGACAGCCCGAGTCCGGTGAGCCGGTAGAAGACACGTGGCGGCACTGTCGGTTCGACCCGGCGCGACACCAGCCCGTCGCGGGTCAGGCTTCGCAGCGTCACGGACAGCATCTTCTGCGAGACGCCGGGCATCCGGCGTCTCAGCTCCGCGAAACGCACCTCGTCCGGTGCGGCGTCGGCGAGCGTCTTGACGGCCATGGACGTCCACTTCGTACCGATGCGGTCCAGCAACTGCCGTGTCGGGCAACGGGGATCGAACAGATCGCCGCGTATCCCGCGACCGGTGGACCGGGCTCCTCGGGTGGTCACCTGTGGCTCACCACCTTCCCTGAAAGTGCCGTCTAGGAAGCGGCCGGAGAGTTACCTATCGTTCTGTGGTCACCCATGGTAACCAGCCGGAGGAGCCGTCATGCCCGTCGCCACCACCCCCCGACTACGCCGCATCACCACCAACGGCGTCCAACTCAATGTCGCAATCGCCGGGGACGGACCTGCGGTCCTCCTGCTGCACGGCTTCCCGCACACGTGGCAACTCTGGAGCGGAATCATGGGCCGACTGGCCGGGCAGTACCGGGTCATAGCCCCGGACCTCCGCGGCTTCGGCGCCAGTGAACGTGCCACCGACGGGTACGACGCAGGCACGCTCGCCGCCGACGCCGAAGGACTGCTCGACGCGCTCGGCGAGCCCTCGGCAGCGGTGGTCGGCATCGACGCGGGCACCGCCCCTGCCGTACTGCTCGCGCTGCGGCGACCCGGCCTCGTCCGGCGCCTGGTCGTGATGGAGGCGCTGCTCGGCCGCCTGCCCGGAGCAGAGCACGGCCTCGCGGGCGGCACCCCGTGGTGGTTCGGCTTCCACGCCGTCCCCGGCCTCGCCGAGACCGTCCTGACCGGAAACGAAGCCCCGTACATCGACTGGTTCCTCGACCTGGGGACGCGCGGGCGAGGAGTCCCCGACGACATCCGGGCGGCCTTCGTCCACGCATACACCGGCAGTGAAGCCCTGCGCTGCGCCTTCTCCTACTACCGGGCCCTGCCCACCAGTGCCCAGCAGATCCATGAGGCCGTCACGACGACCCGGCTGACCATGCCCACCCTGGCCATCGGCTCACACCCCGTCGGCGCCGGGCTCGAACACCAACTCCGTCCCCTCACCGATGACCTGATCGGACACCAACTCCAGGACTGCGGCCACATCATCCCCCTCGACCGGACCGACGCGCTGTTCGCGCTCCTCGCACCCTTCCTCTCCGCAGATCTGCCGAAGTGATCGGTGGCGTGCTGTGGTTCGGGCCAGGTGGCGGTCCTGGCCGGTCCGTGGTCATCGTCCGGGCCGCCTCCTCGTCCACTCCTCCGCGATCCGCGAAGAGCTGCGCCCCGCCCTCCGCGAGCCACCCGGGGACCCCTTGCGGCGCCGCCCAGGTGTTCTGCCCACGGAGGTTGGTGACGATGCTCTGCATCTGAGAGATGAGGTCGATACCGGCCAGGAACCGTGTCCGGTCGTCGTGGTCGAGTCCGTGGTCGGCGATGGCTCGGGTGAAGGGGTAGTCCTCGGGGCTGAGCTGTTTCCATGCGTCCGCCACGGTGTCCATGCAGGAGTTGCGATCGGCTTCCGGTCCGAGGCTGCGGGCGCGTTCGAGGTTCGCGGCGTTCTGGCCGGCGGCGCCGAGGAGGTAGTGCATCAGGGCGGACGTCGCGCTGAACCGACTGCTCGTGGGTCCGTCGGGAGCAGACCCCTGGCGGCCGATGTCCTCGAAGACGCGGGCCGTCACCGGGCCGGTGGGGTTGTGGGCGAGCTGGGCGGTGATCTGGGGAGCGAGCCAGGGGTGCCTCTCGGTCGCCCGGAAGGTCAATCCGCTTTCGCCTGCCGCGTCCAGCGGGTCGACAGCGGCATCGACGACCCGCTCGCGGGAGAGGGGGTTGGTGCGTCGCTCGGGCTTCTTGCGCGTCGTGGGCGGTGTCACTCCTCCCTTTCGACATAATTGGAACGTTGTTCCACGCTTGTTCTGGAACGGCATTCCAGCAGTTGAGTGGCGGCTCGCGCCAGACGGCCCGCCGCGACGCGGAAGGAGACAGACATGGCCCTGCAGGACCAGCCCGCCTACCTCATCAAGATGCGCGCCAAGCCCGGGCTCGGCGACAGACTGTTCGCCCTGGCCACCGAAGGAATGGAGAAGTCGGGGTCTTCCGACCGGTTCATCATCGCCCGCGAGGACGCTGACCCCGACGTGCTGTGGAACATGGAGGTGTTCCGCAGCCACGAGGCCAAGGACGCCTACGAGAACAGCCCGCTCGCCGACGAGCTGCGCGACGAGATCATCGACCTCCTCGCCGAACCGCCCATGCGGATCGAAGTCCACCCGTACTCGGCTCTCCCCGCCGACCCGGCCTGAGAGCGGCGAGGCCCCCGCCGCACCAGCTCGTCGGCGAGTGCCTCGTGCCTCCCACGCCGCCCCGCCCTCCGGGAGGGCGGCGCTCCTTTCGACACACGCCCCAGGAGCCCGAGCTGTACGCGGAGGAACTGCGCGCCTTCTTCCGGCCGTACAAATCCCTCGCGGTGGACCGACCGCGAGGGATTTGTACGCATGGCCGGGCACGGCTCACCCGTCGACGGCCACCGGGGACGCGGACGGGCCGACCGGAGCGGGCCGCTCCACCGGTGCCGACCGTGACCAGCGGCCGGCGAGCCCCGCACAGACCATCAACTGCATCTGGTGATAGAGCATCAGGGGGAGTACGGCCAGCGCGGCCCTGCCGCCGAAGAGCACGGCGGCCATGGGCAGCCCGTTCGCCAGGCTCTTCTGCGAGCCGCACATCACCATCGCGATCCGCGACGGGCGGTCCAGCCCGGCGAACCGGGCCACGGTCTGTGTAAAGGCCAGGGCCACCGCGAGCAGTACCGCGAGGACCGCCAGCAGCCCGAGCAGCCGGACCGGGGTGACACGGCTCCAGACGCCCTGGTTCATCCCCGCGCTGAACGCCACGTAGACCACCAGCAGGATGGAGGCGCGGTCCACGGGGCCGAGGACGCGCTTGTTCCTGGCGACGAACCCTCCGATCCGTCGGCGGAGCAGTTGCCCGGCGACGAACGGGGCGAACAACTGGCCGCCGATGCGCAGCAGTCCGTCCGCCGAGAGGCTGACCTCCGAGCCGATCAACCAGGCGGCGAGCAGCGGGGTGGCCGCGAGCCCGATCAGACTGGAGTAGGTGCCGGCGCAGATGGCCGCCGCGATGTCGCCCCCGGCGGTCGAGGTCAGCGCCACCGACGACTGGACGGTGGACGGCACGACGCTCAGGAACAGCAGCCCGGCGCCGAGTTGACCGGCGAGCAGATCAGGCGCGAGCCGGAGTGCCACCAGCCCGAGCAGCGGGAACAGGACGAAGGTGGAGAGCAGGATCAGTGTATGGAGGCGGATACGGCGCAGGCCCGCCAGCGTCTCCCGGGTGGAGAGCCGCACGCCGTAGAGGAAGAAGAGGAGAACGATCGCGGCCTCCGACGCGGTCCGTGTGGCCGCCTCGGCCCCGCCGGAGGCCGGCAGCAGCGCCGCCAGAGCGACGGTGGCGATGAGCGCCGTCACATAGGGGTCGAGGAACTTCGGCCACCGGAAGGGGCGTTGCGGCTTCGATCTCTCCAAGGCCGCTGGGCTCTCCGGAGCGTTGGAGCTGTCCGGGGCCGCTGGGCTCTCCGGAGCCGCTGGGTGCGGTCCGGAAGGAGGAGCGCCCGGTGAGCGGTCGTGGGTGCTCTGCCGCCCGGTGCCGGTCACCCGCCGTCCTCGGAATCGTCGTCCGTGCTGTCGGGGTTGATCAGGGTGTCCATGAGGTCCACCGCGCTGCCGTCGTGATCACTGCCCGAAGTGCCGCTTCCGTGGTTGGTGTTGGCCGTGCGGTCGATCTCCAGCCAGGAGTCCGCGTTCGAGTTGTCGATCAGCTTCAGGTCGCCGATCAGCGTCAGGTCCCCGGCCGCGGCAGGAGAGCCGACGGCGGTGAGAACCGCCGCGACCAGCGTCACCGCGGCGGTGGAGCCCCGACCGGGGTACGGACGCCGGTGCGGCCCCCGGCCGGGGCGGGAGGGAGCCGCCCCGGCCGGAAGTGTGCGTACGGTCATGCGGAGACGGCCTCTCGCGCGTCGTGGTGGCGGCTGATGTTCCGCGCCAGCAGCTCGGTCGACTCGCGGACACCGACCTCACCGGTGTCGCCGGCCTCCGGCAGCCGCCCGTCCGCGAACTGCAGCTCCGCCAGTGCCGTGTCCATCGCGCGGTGCGCGGCGAACAGGCAGGGGGTGCTGTAGATCGCCACGTCCACGCCGAGTTCCGTGAGCTCCGTGAGCGACAGCCGGGGGGACTTGCCGCCCGCGATCTGGTTGAACAACAGCGGCTTGTCGCCGACGACCTGGCGGATCCGCTTGATCCACTCGACGCTGCGCACCCCGTCCACGAGGACCACGTCCGCGTCGGTCGCGGCGAGGGCCTCCGCCCGGAGCAGGATGTCGGCCTCCTCCGTGGCGTCCGTACGCGCGACCACGACCAGGTCCTTACGGGTGGCCAGCACGAGCTCCAGCTTCTCCAGGTACTCGTCGAGCGGCAGCACCTGCTTCCCGTCCGCGTGGCCGCACCTGCGGGGCCGCTTCTGGTCCTCCAGGATCACCCCGGAAGCCCCGATGCGTTCCAGGCGCTCCACCACGTGGCAGGCCACCTCGGGGTCGACGTAACCGTCGTCGATGTCCACGAGGAGGTGCTGGCGCGGAAACGCGCCGCGCAGTCGCTCGACGAAGGCCACCATGTCGGGCCAGGCGATGAACCCGATGTCCGGGAGACCGTAATAGGACGCGGCGAATCCGAATCCGGAGACGAAGAAGCCGTTGTAGTGCTGGGCGGCCACCGACGCGGAGTACATGTCGTAGATTCCGATGAGCGGCGTCGTGCCGGACTCCCTGATTTCCTGGCGCAAAACATTTCCGTACGTCATTACTATTTCTCCGTGAGTGTTGATGACCCTGAGATCGCTGGTCAGGGCGGTTTGCTTGTTCGAGGGAGAGTCCTCGGCGATGTGTTGACTTCGCATAGTCGGATGATTGGTCAAATGGCGGTTGACTTTTCCGACGAACGAAGGGAAGGGGGGATCCCGGAGGGATTCGTCCGCCCTTCTGGGAAAACCATAGCTTTGCCCGCTGTTTGCCTGCAAGGTGGGATTTCGGCTCTGGCGAAAAAGCGCCGCCCGTAACCTCGATTAAACAATTGATTGCCGATGGGCGATGTAATCGGCGATTCAACTATTGCCGCGCGCCCTTTCCGTAATCCCGGTAATCCGGTAATCCGTATTCCGGGGATGGGATCGCGGGGCGCGGGACTGTGCCGGGCGGGCCGTGGTGTCGGGCGAGCGCCGGGTGGGACGCCTGGACGGCGAGCCGCCGGTCCGCGCCGTCGACGACGCGTTCCAGTACCTCGTCGAGCGAGGGTCCGCGACGGGCTGGGGCAACAGCCGCCGCGGCGGGTCGGCGGGTCGAGCCGTGCAGGGGGCGGAGCGTCCGGTGAATCGCCGGGTCAGGTCAAAGGCTGTCCCGGTGCGCGCGGGGGAAAGGCGGGCGCGGCAATGCCCGTGAGGCGCGCGTCAGGTCGCGCCTCACGGGCGGTAGGGGGTGGTCGAGAGGCAGGCCGCCGGCTCGGGGGCCGAGCGAACAGGGCGGGCGCTATCGGCAGTCCGCGGTGAGCCGGGCGACGGCCTCGCGTGTCAGCGCGCGGGTGTGCGGCTCGTGGTCCAGGGCGCGGTGCAGGGTCATGCCCTCGATCAGCGCGTCCACCTGGCGGGCGGTGTCCGGGTCGAAGCACCGCTCCAGAAGGGCGCGGCTGCGGAGCATCCAGGCGTGGGTCAGTTCGCGGTACTCGGGCCGGCGGGCGGCGAGGGTGTAGAGCTCCTGGCCGAGGATCAGGTCGCGGCGGGGGCCTTCGGAGAGCGTGTGAATGAGGTCGGTGACCGCCTCCCGGGCCTGCTCGACGGTCTCCACACCGGTGAGATGGCGCTCGAAGACGGCCACGATATGGCTCGCGAAGAGGGTGAACGCCTCGCGCAACAGCCCGTCCATGCCGTCGAAGTGATACGTCATCGAGCCGAGCGGAACCTCCGCCCGCACCGCGATCTTGCGATGCGAGACGCCGGGTACACCGTCGTCCGCGATCAGATCGAGGGTCGCGGCGAGGATGCGCTCACGGCGCTGCGGATCCGCCTGCCCGGTCGCCATCAGATGCTGCGTACGGGGCGGGCCGGGTTGCCGACCGCGACGACATGGGCGGGGATGTCCCTGGTGACCACGGCTCCTGCGCCGATGACGGAGTTGTCGCCGATCGAGACGCCCGGGCAGACGACGACGCCGCCACCGAGCCAGACGTTGTCCCCGATGGTGATGGGGAGCGCCGCTTCCAGCTTGTCCCGGCGGGGCTGCGGCTCCACGGGGTGGGTGGGGGTGAGGAGTTGGACGTTCGGGCCGATCTGGCAGTCCTCGCCGATGGTGATACGCGCGACGTCCAGGGCGGTCAGATGGTAGTTGACGAAGGTGCGGGCCCCGATGGAGATGTTGCTGCCGTAGTCGACGAAGAGCGGCGGTCGCAGGTCGACGCCCTCGCCCACCGAGCCGAGCAACTCCGCCAGGACGGCACCGTGCCCGCCGTCGTCCGAGAGGTAGGCCTCCTGGTAGGCGGCCATCAGCCGCATCGCGTTCTTTTGGCGCTGCCAGATCTCGGGGTCGTCGGCGATGTAGAGGTCCCCGGCGAGCATGCGTTCCAGCTGGGTGCGCGGGTCGTCGGCGAAGTGGTCCGTCGTCGTCATGCGTACGATCGTACGCCTTGAAGGTGCGGACGTGCGTCGGCTCCGGCCGTGTCCGGACGGAAAGCGACCCGATGCCCCCCTCGGTTCACCCTTGACGGGGCGTGGTCGAGGACTCGGCAGAGGAGCGGGAGCGCCGGTGGGCGGCGACCCGTTCGCGGGTCGCGCACCGGCGGGAGCAGTAGCGGCGATCGGATCCGCCGCCCCGGGCGAGGAAGACGTTGCGGCAGCCGGGGGAGCAGCACACCCCGCCGGGCGGCTGTTGGGAGTCCCAGAGGAGGACGGTGAGAGCCATGCACGACGAGGCGAGGAACCACTCCTCCCACGGGGCTTCGTCGTCGTGGTCGAGATGCGGGTGCCACGGGCCGGTGCCGCCGTGGGAGGTCAGCCGGAGCCGTCCGGTGCGCTCCCGCAGGAGTCTGTCGAGTGCCCCGGCGGCGGTGTCGGCGTGCTCGGCGGCGAACACCTCACGCAGCAGTCCGGCGGCCTCGCGCATCCCGGCGACGTCGTCGGGGGTGAGGTCGATGGGTTCCGCCTCACCGAAGTCGCGCAGTACGGAGGCGACTTCGCGGGTGCCGGGGTGTTCGACGACGAGGACGTTGACCAGCGCGGCGGCCCGCCGGGCGGTGGCCAGTACGGAGTGCCGGGTGGACCAGTCGTCGGGGGTGGATGCCATCCGGCGAATGTAACGCATAGTGCGAGTATGCGAGTTACCCGCGTAACGTCCCATGGATGAAAAGGCGTTACCCCTTCCTGGTCTTCGTCGCAGGAGCGCTGGCCGCCCGCACCGGCGACGAGATGTCCGGGCCCGCGCTGCTGCTGGCCGGCTACGCCCTGACCGGTTCCGCCGCCGGGGCGTCCTCGCTGCTCGCGGGGATCACCGTCGCCGCCGTGGTGGGCGGGCCGGTGCTGGGAGCGCTGCTCGACCGGGCGGGGCACCCCGGGCGCGTGCTGGCCGGAGCCCTGATCCTGTACGCCGCGGGCCTCGGGGCGATCCTGCTGGGTCTGGCCCGGGCGCCGTTCGCGGTCACCCTCCTGATCGCGATGTCGGCGGGGTCGGCGGCGCCTGCCCTCTCGGGCGGCTGGACGGCTCAACTGCCCGGGGTGGTGCCACCCGACCGCTTGCCCCGGGCCGGAGCCTTCGACGCGATGACGTTCAACGCCGCGAGTCTGGCCGGCCCGGCGCTCGCCGGAGGCGTGGCCGCGGTGCTGGGCGCCCCTGCCGCGCTGGTCGTCTCCGCGGTACTCGTCGGAGCGGCGATTCCCGCCGCGTGGACGCTGCCCGTCCCGTCCGGCCCGCGCACCCCAGTACGGGCGGCTCCGCTCCGGGCCGACCTCGCCGCCGGGGCCCGGACCATCGTCGGCAGACCCGCGCCGGCCCGCGCGACGCTCACCTCGGCGCTGTCCTGTACGGCACAGGGTGCGCTCGCGGCCTGCGCCGTGCCCCTGGGTGAACGTGTCCTGGGCGGAGCCGGCCGGGGACCCCTGCTGCTCGCCTGCGTGTCGGTCGCCGCCCTGACGGCCAACGCGGTCCTCGCGAGATTCCCGCCTCCTCTCGCCCCCGACACGATCGTCTGGGCCGGAGCCCTCGTCCAGGCCGCTGCCCTGGCCCTCGCCGCCCGGGCCGGTCCCACCTTGCTCGTCGGAGCCGTACTCCTGGCTGGAGCAGGCGAAGGCCCGCAGCTCACGGCCGTGTTCGCGATCCGGCACCGCGAATCCCCGCCCCGGCTGCGCGGCCAGATCTTCACCACCGGCGCCGGAGTGAAGCTGACCGGGTACGCCCTGGGGGCGGCCGCCGCCGGGCCGGCGACGACCTGGTCACTGACCGGCACGCTGCTCCTCGCGGCGAGCGTGTCGGCACTGGCGGTGCCTGCGTTCTTCGCGATCCCGTCGGAGGCCCCCCTCGCGCCGGAGGACCGGTAGCGCGCCTCGCGTGGCCGGACGCGGCCCGTAGACGAACTCCTTCCCCGGGCGGTCCGGCGCGTCGCGGACGGCCTCCACCCGTAGACCGCAGCGAGCCGGGGATGCCCGAAGCATGCGTCAACCATGATCCGATGCCACCCGCGCGGGTCGCCGGTCGCGTGGACGCTCCAGCCGGCCCGTCCGGCCGACTGGAGCGTCCACGGCCCGCGTTCGGAGCGCGGTCAAACGAGGCCCGGCTCCCGCTCAGCCCGCCGCGAGGAGTTCGAGGGTGTCGATCACGCGGTTGGAGAAGCCCCACTCGTTGTCGTACCAGGCGACCACCTTGACGTGCCGGCCGTCGACGCGGGTCAGGGCCGAGTCGAAGATGGACGAGGCAGGGTTCCCGGTGATGTCGGACGACACGAGCGCGTCCTCCGAGTACTCGAGCACCCCGGCGAGCGGACCCGCCGCCGCGGCGCGGTACGCCTCCAGCACGTCCTCGCGGGTCACGTCACGGGCGACGGTCGTGTTGAGTTCGACGATCGAGCCCACCGGCACCGGCACCCGGATCGAGTCGCCCGACAGCTTGCCCTCCAGATTCGGCAGCACGAGGCCGATCGCCTTGGCGGCGCCCGTGGTGGTCGGCACGATGTTGACGGCAGCCGCGCGGGCCCGGCGGGCGTCGCGGTGCGGGCCGTCCTGCAGGTTCTGCTCCTGTGTGTAGGCGTGCACCGTCGTCATGAAACCGTGCTCGATACCGGCGAGTTCGTCCAGTACGGCGGCCAGCGGCGCGAGCGCGTTGGTCGTGCAGGAGGCGTTCGAGACGATGGTGTGCGCCGCGGGGTCGTACGCGTCGTTGTTGACGCCGTACGCGAGGGTGACGTCGGCACCGTCCGCCGGGGCGCTGACCAGGACCTTCTTCGCCCCCGCGTCGAGGTGGGCGCGGGCGGCCCCGGCCGAGGTGAAGCGGCCGGTCGCCTCCAGCACGATGTCGACGCCGAGTTCGGCCCACGGCAGCTTCGCCGGCTCGCGCTCGGCGAGCACGGTGATGCGGCGGCCGTCCACGACGAGGGTGTCGCCGTCGGCGGAGACCGGGCGGCCCAGCCGGCCCGAGGTGGAGTCGAAGGCGAGCAGCCGCGCCAGGGCGGCGGGTTCGGTGAGGTCGTTGACCGCGACGATCTCCAGCTTGCTGTCGCGTTCGAGGAGTGCGCGCAGCACGTTGCGTCCGATGCGGCCGAATCCGTTGATGGCGATGCGAGTCATGAGCGGTGTCCCTTGTCCCTCGGTGCTGTCCGTCGTGCGGTTCACCACCAGGTTCGCGCGCCGTGCGGGCCGGTGACAGCGGCTCGATCGCCACGGTCCGCAAGGATCGTGCCAGCATGCCGGGCCCGGACGGCGCGCTCCCCGATCCGGCCCGATACGGACGAAGGCCCTACTCGCCCCGCGCGAACGTCTGCCGGTACTCGCTCGGGGTGGTACCGAGGATGCGCTGGAAGTGCAGCCGCAGATTCGCACCCGTACCGAGCCCCACGTCGGCGGCGATCTGTTCGACACCCCGCTGCGAACGCTCCAGCAGTTCCCGGGCCATGTCGACCCGGGCCCGCATCACCCACTGCATCGGCGTGTACCCGGTGTCCTCGACGAAGCGCCGGGAGAAGGTGCGCGAGGAGACCGCGGCGTGCCGGGCGAGCGCGTCGAGGGTGAGCGGCTCACCGAGCCTGCGCAGCGCCCACTCGCGGGTGGAGGCGAACCGCTCGCCGAGGGATTCGGGCACGCTGCGCGGCACGTACTGGGCCTGGCCGCCACTGCGGTACGGGGCCGCGACCAGCCGCCGGGCCGCGTGGTTGGAGGCCGCCACGCCGAGGTCGCCGCGCAGGATGTGCAGGCACAGGTCGATGCCCGACGCCGCGCCGGCCGAGGTCAGCACACTGCCGTCGTCGACGAAGAGGACGTTCTCGTCGACGTGGACGAGCGGATGCTTCGAGGCGAGCGCCCGGGTGTAGTGCCAGTGGGTCGTGGCCCGCTTGCCGTCGAGCAGACCCGTGGCCGCGAGGGCGAAGGCGCCGGTGGAGATGGCGGCGAGCCGGGCGCCCCGGTCGTGCGCGGCGGTCAACGCGTCGATGACGGCCCGGGGCGGCTCGTCGCGGTCCGGGAAGCGGTAGCCGGGGACGAAGACGATGTCCGCCCACGCGAGCGCGTCGAGGCCGTCGGCCACGTGGTAGGACAGTCCGTCGCCGCCGGTCACCAGCCCCGGGGCCGCGCCGCACACCCTTACCTCGTACGGCATGCTCGCGCGGGTCGTGAACACCTGTGCGGGAATGCCGACATCGAGTGGCTTGGCGCCCTCGAGCACGAGTACGGCGACGTGATGCAGGGGTGAGGCGGGCACGCGGACAGGGTACGCGGGGCGTCGCCCGCCATCCCGGAGCGGGACCGCCCTCCGTCCGCTGTCCTTGCGCTTCCCGCTCTCGCGAAAACCCATGCGGGTTTCCGGCGCGCGTCCTTCCCAGGGGTGGAGTGCGGGGCATGGGGGCCTGCATCCGGCGGACGGGGGCAGGAGTAGGTCACGGTCCCGCGGGCTCGCGGGACGTGAACCGGTTATTCCTCCCTCGGGACGAGGGAGTGGGATGGAGTGGTGATGTCCTCGTTGACGAACGCCGCCGATGTGTCGGCCGCCCCCGCGTGGTTACACGTCGCGGTGATGGTGATCGCGGTTCTGGTGCTGGTGTACAGCCTTTCCAAGCGCAGGAGTTGACCGGCCCGACGATCGGGCGCAACCGCCCCGTACGGGAGCGTCCGAGACGAAGAGGGCGAGGCTGAGGCGGGCGGTGGAGAGGGAACTCCCACTCGTCCGACGGAGTCACCCGGCCGGTGACGCCGGGCCGCGGCCGTCCAGAACGGTCGTACGGAAGGACGCCACCACCGGCCGCAGATCGACCCGGTGCCACGCGGCCCACAGGTGCACCGATCCCCGGTGCCAGGGCAGTTCACGGACCGTGACCCCTTCGGTGGCACCGCGGACCATGCTCCGCTGGACCAGCGCCAGCCCCAGACCGGAGGCGACCAGTCCCAGGGCGGTCAGCGGCTCCGGGGCGCTGAGGCGGATGTCCGGGGTGAAGCCCGACGCCACGCAGTCGGCGACGAACCCGTCCCTGGCTGCCGGTTCGCCCGAACCCTCGACGGCGATCCAGGGCTGACCGTCCAGATCCCGCGCCGTGATGTCCTCCCGGTCCGCCAGCGGGTGGCCCGCCGGCAGCGCGAGCAGCAGCGGGTCCTCCAGCAGGGGGGCGGCGGTCAGGTCGGGGTCCTCCTCGGCCGGCGGACGCGGCACGAGAGCGATGTCGAGGCTGCGCTGCCGCAGCCCCACGAACTGCTCCTCCGGATCGAGGCTGTAGAGCGCCACATGGATGCCGGGCCGCTCCCCCTGGAGCGTGCGCAGCGCCGCCGGGAGGACTCCGGTGTGCATGGCGTCGGAGACGTACCCGATGCACAGCCCGCCCTCCTCCCCGCGCCCCAGGCGGCGGCCCAGGTTCTCCAGACGGTCCGCGTGCCGCAGCAGCGCGCGCGTCTCGCTGAGGAAGACCCGGCCGTCGGCGGTGAGGCGGATACGCTGCTGGCTGCGCTCGAACAGGGTGAGGCCCAGGTTCTTCTCCAGCTGGGCGATCTGCCGGCTGAGGGGTGACTGCGAGATGTGCAGTTCCTCCGCGGCGCGGCCGACGTGTTCCGCCTCGGCCACGGCTACGAAATAGCGAAGTTGTCGCAGGTCAAGCATGTGAGACCTCGGGGGACTCAAGTCAGTCCAAGCGTGTCTTGGACAGTCTCAAGTATCGCTCCTAATGTCGGAGAAGTCAGACCGGCGGCCCGCCGCGGCTCTCACCGGGAGCCGTACGGAACGGTGCCGCTCCGCACTCTCCGTAAGGAAATCCCCCCATGGGCATCGCCCCTCTCCTGTCCGGTCCGCTCGGCTTCGGGACCGCCCCGCTCGGCAACATGTTCCGTGCCATCCCCGACGCGGAGGCGGCCGCCACCGTCCAGGCCGCCTGGGACCACGGCATCCGGTACTTCGACACCGCCCCCTTCTACGGAGCCGGTCTCGCCGAGCTCCGCCTGGGCGAGGTGCTCGCCGCCCAGCCGCGTGACGCGTACGTCCTCAGCACCAAGGTCGGCCGGGTGATCCTGGACGAGGTCGAGGACCCGGCCGCCCGCGAGCTCGGCGAGAAGGGCGGGCTCTTCGAGCACGGCCGCCCCAACAAGATCGTCAACGACTACTCGGCCGACGCCACGATGCGCTCCATCGAGGACAGCCTCACCCGGCTGAAGACCGACCGTCTCGACATCGTCTGGGTGCACGACATCGCCCAGGACTTCTACGGTGACGAGTGGCTCGCCCACTACGAGAGCGCCCGGACCGGCGCCTTCCGCACCCTGGACAAGCTCCGCGCCGAGGGCGTCATCAAGGCCTGGGGCGTTGGCGTGAACAAGGTCGAGCCGCTGGAGCTCACCCTCGACCTGGACGAGCCGAAGCCCGATGCCTTCCTGCTGGCCGGCCGCTACACCCTCCTCGACCACGACCGCGCCCTGCAGCGCCTGCTGCCCGCCGCCGCCGAACAGGACGTCGACATCGTCGTCGGCGGCCCCTACAGCTCGGGCATCCTCGCCGGGGGCACCCACTTCGAGTACCAGCAGGCACCGGCGGAGATCGTCGCCAAGGTGGAGCGGATCAAGGCGCTCGCACAGCGTCACGGGGTCGGCATCAAGGCCGCCGCCCTGCAGTTCTCCCTCGCCCACGGGGCCACCGCCGCGGCCGTACCCGGCGCCACCCGGCCCAGCCGCATCGCCGAGGACGTCGCCGCGCTCGGCGAGCGGATTCCGGCGGACTTCTGGGCCGAACTGCGCGAGGAGCGCCTGATCGCCCCGGGCGCCCCGGTGCCGACCGCCTGACCGTCCCCGACGCCCCGTACCACTGCCCGGCCGCGCCCAGCGCGTCGCCCGACCGCACCCGGTGCGCCGGTCGACCTGCCTCACCGCAGCCCTGCCGCCGGCACGGCAGGACTTCGCCCGCCGCCCCCCAGCCGCATCCAAGGAGAACACCCTCATGGCCACGACCACCGCGTCGGTCCGCATACCCGCCTCGCCCGACCGCGTCTGGCAGCTCATCGGCGGGTTCGACACCCTGCCCGACTGGCTGCCCTACATCCCGACGAGCGAGCTCGGCGAGGGCGGCCGGGTGCGCACCCTCACCAACGAGGACGGCGGCGTGATCGTCGAGCGCCTCGAGGCCTTCGACGAGAAGGCCCGCACCTACAGCTACTCGATCCTCCGCGCGCCGTTCCCGGTGACCGGCTACCTCTCCACCCTGACGGTCCACCCCGAACCGGACACGGGCTCCGCCCGGGTGGAGTGGAGCGGCGGCTTCACCCCGGACGGGATCGGCGACGAGGAGGCGGTCGCCCTCTTCCACGGCATCTACGCCGACGGACTCGCCGCACTCGCGGCTACGCTCGCCGCCTGAGCGAACCCCGGATGCGCGACCCCGGACGGACGGCCCCGTCTGAGCGAGTGCCGTCTGAGCGAGTGCCGTCTGAGCGAGTGCCGTCTGAGCGAGTGCCGGGGTGCGTGATCATCTCATGGGCGGCCGGTGAGATACCCGCCCATGGAGGTGAAGTACTCCGTCGCGGGCAACTCCCGGCCGTCCTCGGTGCGTACCCGGGTGATGGCCAGACCGTGGTTGCGTCCGGTACGCGCGTCGGCCCCGGCGACGATCACCACGCCCTCGCCCTCCCGGTAGAAGATGCGGCCAGGCGTGCCGCCGTACCGCGCTTCGGAGACCACGGCGGCGAGGACCTCCAGCCGCTTGCCGCGGTGGTGGGTGAAGGCGCTGGGGTACGGGTCGGACTGGGCGCGGACCAGCCGTTCGAGGTCCTCGGCCGGCCAGGTCCAGTCGATCCGGATGTCCTCGGCGGACCGCTTGTGGAAGAAGCTCGCCTGCGAGCGGTCCTGCCGGGTGAACTCCTTCTGCCCGGAGGCGATGAGCGCGAGCGCGCCCGTGGTGACCGGGGCGATGAGGTCGACGGTCTTGTGGAAGAGGTCGGTCGCGGTGTCGGCCGGCCCGACCGGGACCGCGTCCTGCCGGACGATGTCACCGGCGTCGAGCTCGTCGTTCATCATGTGCGCGGTGACGCCCACTTCGGTCTCGCCGTTGATCAGCGCCCAGATCAGCGGGGAGAAGCCCGCGTACTTCGGCAGCAGCGAGTCGTGGATGTTCAGCGTGCCGTGGCGCGGGAGCGCGAAGACGCGCGGGGGAATCCAGGTCCGCCAGTTGTTCGCCACGATGATGTCCGGCTCCGCCGCTTCGAGCCGCTCGAACAGCTCCTCGTCGTCCGGGCGGTTGCGGATCAGCACCGGGACACCGTGCGCCTCGGCGAGGTCGGCGACGGAGTCGCTCCAGATCTTCTCGTACGCGTGCTCGCTCTTGGGGTGGGTCACGACCAGCACCACGTCGTGCTCGGAGTCCAGGAGGGCTTGCAGGGTGCGATGGCCCCAGGTCTGGTAACCGAACATGACGACCCGCATGGGGGTTCCTCCTCTGTGCCGGAATGGACCGTGGGTCAGTAAAGCAAGGCTTACCTTGGTTTGCAACGGGCGTGCGATGCGGCACATTTGACGGGTCGCGCGCCCCGGCGCCCTCTCGACAGCCTCACAGGATTAGCTTAGGCTCACCTAAATTCGAGCCGCGCCGTCGGTGTGCCCGACGCTCGCACCTTCCCCATGCCATGAGCGGCTTCCCCGCACGAATGGGAGTGACATGTCACCGGTTCTTCCTGGCGACGCACCGCAGGTCCACGACCTCATCGGCATCGGTTTCGGGCCGTCCAACGTGGCCATGGCCATCGCGATCAGTGAGCACAACGCCCGCGACGGCGAACAACAGCCGGTCGGTGCCCGCTTCTTCGAGCAGCAGCCGCGCTTCGGCTGGCACCGCGGCATGCTGATCGACGACGCGACCATGCAGGTGTCCTTCCTCAAGGACCTGGTGACGCTCCGGAACCCCACCAGTGAGTTCAGCTTCCTCTGCTACCTCAAGAGCAAGGGGCGGCTGATCGACTTCATCAACCACAAGAACCTCTTCCCGTTGCGGGTCGAGTTCCACGACTACTTCGAGTGGGCCGCCGCCCAAGTCGCGGACATGGTCTCCTACGGCCACGAGGTCGTCTCCGTCAGGCCGGCCGTCCAGGACGGAATCGTGGAGTACCTGGACGTGACGGTCCGCTCGGGGGAGGGGCTCTCCGTCCACCGGGCCCGCAACCTCGTCATCGGAACCGGGCTGCGCCCCCTGCTGCCCGAGGGCGTCGAGCGCGGCGACCGGGTGTGGCACAACTCCGAACTGCTGGCCAGGATCGGTGAGCTGGAGGGGAGTTCGCCCTCCCGGTTCGTCGTCGTGGGCGCTGGACAGAGCGCCGCCGAGAACGTCGCCTATCTGCACCGTGCCTTCCCCGACGCCGAGATCTGCGCGGTCTTCTCCCGGTACGGATACAGCCCCGCCGACGACAGCGCCTTCGCCAACCGGATCTTCGACCCGGGTGCGGTCGACGAGTACTTCGCCGCGCCCGACGAGATCAAGCAGCGACTGATGGGCTATCACGGAAACACCAACTACTCCGTGGTCGACATCGACCTGATCGACGACCTCTACCGGCAGAGCTACCAGGAGAAGGTGCTCGGCACCGAGCGGCTGCGCTTCCTCAACGTGTCCCGGCTCGTGGGCGTCAAGGAGACCGAGGAGAAGGCCCGCGCCACCGTGACGTCGCTGGTCACCGGCGAAGAGACCGCCCTGGACGCCGACGTCGTGGTGCTCGCCACCGGCTACAGCCCCGTCGACCCCCTCGGCCTCCTCGGCGAGGCGGCGGACCTCTGCCGCACCGACGACCGGGGCCGCGTCCGCGTCGAGCGCGACTACCGCATCGAGACCGACCCCGGACTCCGGTGCGGCATCTACCTGCAGGGCGGTACGGAACACACCCACGGCATCACCTCGTCACTGCTCTCCAACACCGCGATCCGGGTCGGCGAGATCCTGGACTCGCTGCTCGACCGCAGGGCCGGGGCCGCCTCGGAGCACGCGGAGGCGGTCGCCGAGGGGGCCGTCGGCGCGTCCCGCTGAACCGGGCGGCGGCCGGCCGTTCCCGCGGGGCGGTCGGGGGCCGGGTGCCCGCACATGGGTACCGTCGGCCCATCGCGAACCCGCCCCAACCGGGCGTTCACGTTGGTGGATTGGCCAACCTCCGCTGCGGACACGGAAGATCAAAGGGATAACGTACGACGACATGACCACGACTACGGTGGAGCTCTCCGCGCCTCGGGGAGCAATGAAGGCTCGTCGAAGGCGAGTTGTGGGCCTCGGCGTGCTCGCGCTGCTCGTCGTACTCGCGGGGGCCGCGTCGCTGGCGGTCGGCGCCCGCGCGCTGAGCCCCGCCGACGTGTGGCACGGCCTGTTCGCCGAACCGGACGCCGACCGGCGGCTCACCGAGATCAGGCTCATCGTGCGGACCGTCCGGGTGCCCCGCACCGTGCTCGCGATCGTGGCGGGCATCGCCCTGGGCGTCGGCGGGGCCCTGATCCAGGGATACACGCGCAACCCGATCGCCGACACCGGACTGCTGGGCGTGAACTCCGGCGCCTCCTTCTCCGTGATCGCCGCGATCGGGCTCCTCGGCTTCACCGACCCGTTCCAGTACGTCTGGTTCGGCTTCCTCGGGGCGGCGGTCGCCGGAGTCGTCGTGTTCGGCCTGTCCAGCGTGGGCCGGGGCGCGGGCAACCCGCTGACCCTCGCCCTCGCCGGCCAGGGCGTCACGGTGTTCCTCGCGGCGATGACCACGGCCGTCGCGCTCTCCGACCAGAAGTCGCTGAACGCCCTGCGGTTCTGGAACGCGGGCTCCGTCGCCGGGGTCGGGTTCGGCGTCATCTGGCCGCTGACCGGTTTCATCGCCGTCGGGCTGATCCTCGCGCTGACCACCCTGCCCGCGCTCAACCTGCTCACCCTGGGCGAGGACGTGGCGCGCGGGCTCGGCGTGAACATCGCGCTGAGCCGGACCGTCGGCATCCTCGCCATCACCCTGCTCGCGGGCGCGGCCACCGCCGCGTGCGGCCCCGTCGCGTTCCTCGGGCTCATGGTGGCCCACATCGCCCGCTACCTCGCCGGACCGGACTACCGCTGGCTGGTGCCGTACGCGGGCCTCCTCGGAGCCGTCGTCCTGCTCCTCTGCGACGTCGTGGGACGCCTCGTGGTGCGGCCCGGAGAACTGGCCGCCGGCGTCGTCGTCGCCCTGCTCGGCGCGCCGTTCTTCGCGGTCCTGGTGTGGCGCGGAAAGTTCAAGAACGCGTGAACGGGACAGAAGTGAAACCATCTCCCTTCCCGGAGCCGAAGCCCTCCGCGGCACCCGGTGTACGGCTCGGCCGGGTGTCGTTCGTCTGGCGGCCCTGGATCGTGGCGGTCACGCTCGTGCTGGCCGCCGCGGTCTTCCTGGTGTTCTGCCTCTCCATCGCGGTCGGGGACTTCCCCCTCGCGCTGCCCCGGGTCATCGCCACGGTCTTCGGCCGGGGCGAACAGGTCGACGAGTTCGTCGTCATGGAACTGCGGATGCCGAGGGCCCTGGCCGGGCTGGTGGTGGGGATCGCGCTCGGAGTCTCCGGGGCCATCACCCAGTCCGTCGCGCGCAACCCGCTGGCCAGCCCCGACGTGCTGGGCATCACCGGAGGCGCCGGCACGGTCGCTGTGTTCCTGGTGACGGTCTCGGGCGGGGCCGCCGCCGCGGTCGTCAGCTCCGTGGGCCTCTCGGGCGCCGCGCTCGCCGGCGGCCTCGGCACCGGACTGCTCGTCTACTTCCTGGCGTGGCGCCGGGGGGTCGACGGATTCCGGCTCATCCTCATCGGCATCTCGGTGAGCGCCGTTACGGAGGCGCTCACCACCTGGCTGCTCGTCACCGCCGACATCAGGGACGTGGCGCGGGCCCAGGCGTGGCTGGTCGGCTCGCTCGACAACCGTTCCTGGGACGAGGTCCGGACGGCGACCTGGTGCACCCTCGCGCTGCTCGCCGTGGTCGCCACCGCCGCCTTCCAGTTCAAGCCGATGCACCTCGGCGACGAGGTGGCCGCCGGACTGGGCGTCCGGTACAAGCGGGTGCGGGCGGTCCTGCTGCTCTGTGCGGTGCTGCTGGCCGCCGCGGCGGTGAGCGCGGCCGGCCCGGTGCCCTTCGTGGCGCTGGTGGCGCCGCAGGTGGCGATGCGGCTGGCGAAGTGCCCGACACCACCGCTGGTGGCCTCCGGCCTTGTGGGGGCCCTGCTGCTGACCGGCGCGGACCTGGTCGCGCGCACGGCACTGCCCATGGCGCTGCCCGTCGGGGTGGTCACCGCCGCGATCGGCGGGCCCTTCCTCGTGTACCTGCTGGTACGGGCGAACCTCGCGGGACAGCGCGCGGGCTGACGACGGATGAGGGCCGACATGACGACGACCGACGACGGGGGAGAGATGACCACCCACCGCACCACCGGGACCGGATCAGGAACCGGGACCGGAAGCGGATCCGGGGCCGCGACCGGTACAGGAACCGAGGGCGCCCGGCTGGCGGCGAGGGGGGTGACGGTCGGGTACGGCGGTCGCGTGGTCATCGACGACCTCGACGTGTCGATCCCCTCCGGGGTGATCACCACGATCATCGGCCCCAACGGCTGCGGGAAGTCGACCCTGTTGCGCACCCTGACCCGGCTGCTCAGGCCGACGAGCGGAACGGTCGTGCTGGACGGCGAGGACATCGCCCGGCTCCGTACCCGGGACGTGGCGAAGAAGCTGGGGCTGCTGCCGCAGACGCCCGTCGCCCCCGAGGGCCTGACCGTGGCCGACCTGGTCGCCCGGGGCCGGCATCCGCACCAGAGCTGGCTGCGGCAGTGGTCCTCCGACGACGCCGAGGTGGTGGAGCGCGCGCTGGCGATGACCGGGGTGTCCGAACTCGCCGGCCGCCCGGTCGACTCGCTCTCGGGCGGGCAGCGGCAGCGCGTCTGGATATCGATGACCCTCGCTCAGGGCACCGATCTGCTGCTGCTGGACGAACCGACCACCTACCTGGACCTGGCACACGCGATCGACGTGCTCGATCTCGTGGACGACCTGCACGAATCGGGCCGTACGGTCGTCATGGTGCTCCACGACCTCAATCTGGCGACGCGTTACAGCGACAACCTCATCGTGATGAGGGAGGGGGCGATCCTGGCCCAGGGGCACCCGAGGGACGTCATCACCGCCGACCTGTTGCGCGAGGCGTTCGGGCTGCGCGCCGAGGTGATCGACGACCCGGTGGGCGACCGTCCCCTCATCGTGCCGATCGGGCGCACCCACGTCCGTTCCAACTAGGCGTCGAGGCAAAGGAAATGCATTGGTTAGGCTAGGCTGGCCTCACCTCTTCAGGATACGGTGTGGCTGCCTCGGGGACCGGGGTGCGGGCGGCCGGCGCGAGAGCAAGGGAATTCGGGATGCTCCTCCAGAGAACGACGGGTACGAAGTCCTGGCGGCGGGTGGCGGCGATTCTGTCCGCCGCGGCCCTGGGCGTGGGCCTCCTCTCGGGGTGCGGCTCCGACGAGCCGGAGGCGAAGGCGAGCGACAACGCACCGGCCGCCGCCACCGGCGCGTTCCCGGTCACCGTGGAGCACGCCTTCGGCACCACCGAGATCACCAAGGCCCCCCAGCGGGTCGTCTCCGTGGGCTACACGGACGACCAGGCCATCCTCGCGCTCGGCATCAAGCCGGTCGGCATGGTCGACCAGTACCCGAACCCCGCGGGCACGTCCCCCGACGTCAACACCCAGTGGCCCTGGGTGAAGGACAAGTGGGGCGACACCCGCCCCGAGGTCATCATGAGCAACGGTGACGCGGGCCCCAACTACGAGAAGATCGCGGCTCTGCGCCCGGACCTGATCATCGCGGTCTACTCCGAGATCGACCAGGCCGCCTACGACAAGCTCTCCAGGATCGCGCCGACGGTGGGCCGCACCAAGGCCGAGAAGGAGCCGTTCAGCGCCCCCTGGCAGGACAACGCCGTGCACATCGCCAAGGCGCTCGGCAAGGAGTCCGAGGGCAAGGCGCTGGTGCAGGGCATCCAGGACAAGCTCGACGCCGCCGCGGCCGCGCACCCCGAATTCGCGAACCAGACCGCCGTGGCGCTGTCCTGGTACGAGGGCTCCGTCGCCCCGTTCGCCACCACCGACGTGCGCGGACGGCTCATCACCGGCATCGGCTACAAGGGCGCCACTCAGGTCGACAAGGCCGCCGGCGGCAAGTTCTACACCACCCTCTCGCCCGAGCGCATCGACCTCGTCGACGTCGACCGCATCTTCGTCATCAACGACAAGGCGGACCAGGACGCGTTGAAGAAGTTCGACCTCTTCGGCAACCTCTCCGCGGTGAAGGCCGGGAAGGTCTCGTACCTCCTGGACAGCGAGGGTCCGGCGGTCGGCGCGGCCATGTCCCAGGGCACCCTGCTCTCCCTGCCGTACGCCATCGACGAGCTCGTCAAGTCGGTCGACCAGTGATGCCGTCCACCCCGTCCCGCACCGCACGGCCCGTCAGGGGCTCCGCGTGAGCGCCGTGGACACCCGCACCGCCCCCGCGACCCTGCGCACGGCGGGCGGGGGAGAAGCCGCCCGGTGGCTCGTGGCGCACTGCCGGCAGGTACCTCTGCTGACGGCCGCCACCGTGCTCACCACGGTGGCCGGAGCGGTCCTCCAGGTGCTTCCGGTGCTCCTCCTCGGCCGGGTGGTCGACGGGGTGGTCGACGGCGAGTCGCGTTCGGTCCTGGTCACCGTCGGGGCCCTGATGGGAGCCGCCGCGCTGCTCGGCGCGGCGGCCACCGCCGGATCGACGTACCTCATCGGACGGCTCGGCGCGGACCTGCTCGCCCGACTGCGCGAAGGCGCCGTCCGCGCGGTGCTGGGGATGCCGAGCGCCCGGATCGAACAGGTCGGCCGCGGAGACGTGCTCTCCCGGGTCGGCGACGACGTCGCCGTGCTCTCCAAGGGCATCCGGTCGGCCGTCCCGACCGTGTTCACCGCCGGAGTCCTCGTCGCCATCGCGACGGCCGCCATGTTCGGACTGGACTGGCGGCTCGGCCTCGCCGGAGCCGGCGCGCTGCCCGCCTACGCCTTCGCGCTGCGCTGGTACCTCCCCCGGTCCGCACCGCTCTACCAGAAGCAGCGGGCCGCCCAGGCCGACCGCGCCCAGGCGCTGATCAGCGGCCTCAACGGGATCGACACCGTCCGCGCGTACCGCCTGGAGGGCGCCGTACGCGAGAAGGTCACCGGCGAGTCGTGGCGGGTGCGCGAACTCGGCGTCGAGGTGTTCCGGTTCTTCGGCCGGTTCGTCGGGCGTGAGAACCGCGCCGAGTTCATCGGCCTGGTCCTGATCCTCCTCGTCGGGTACGCCCTGCTGGAGAACGACGCCGCGAGCCTCGGCGAGGTGGCGTCCGCCCCGCTGATGTTCCACCGGCTCTTCACCCCGCTCGGCTCCATCATGTTCACCTTCGACGAGGCGCAGAAGTCGGGTGCCAGCCTGACCCGCCTCGTCGGGGTCCTGGGCGAGCAGGCGGAAGACCGGCTGGTGGGCGACACCTCGGTCGCCCCGGCGGCCGTCGTCCCGTACCCCGTGACGGTGGAGGGGCTGACCTTCGGCTATCCCGGCACCGAGGAGCCGGTCCTGCGGGACGTGTCTCTGACGATCCCGGCCGGCGGCTCGCTCGCCCTGGTGGGGGCGACGGGCGCGGGCAAGTCGACGCTCGCCGCGCTGATCGCGGGCATCGGCACCCCGCAGACCGGCTCCGTACGCATCGGCCCGACCGACCTCGCCGACCTCGACGAGGCCGGGGCCCGGGCCCTGGTGAGCATCCTGACGCAGGAGACCCACGTCTTCTCCGGTCCGCTCGCCGACGACCTGCGCCTCGCCGCACCGCAGGCCACCGACGCCGAACTGACCGACGCGCTGCGCACGGTCGGCGCCGGAACCTGGCTCGACGCACTGCCGGACGGGCTGTACACCCCGGTCGGCGAGGGCGGCGAGCGTCTGGACGGCACCAGGGTCGCCCAGATCGCCCTGGCCCGGCTGATGCTGGGCCGTGCCCCCGTGGTGGTGCTCGACGAATCGACCGCCGAGGCCGGCAGCGAGGGCGCCGCCGAGCTGGAACGCGCCGTGCTGGCCGCGTGCGCGGGCCGGACCACGCTGTTCGTGGCCCACCGGCTCACCCAGGCGATGGCGGCGGACCGGATCGCGGTGCTGGACGCCGGGCGCGTGGTGGAACAGGGCACCCACCGGGAACTGGTCGCCCTGGACGGCCGGTACGCCCGCCTGTGGCGGGCCTGGCGCGAAGGAAGCTAGGGCACGGCCGGGGCCGGCTCGCCCCCCGTGACCCGTACAACCGCCCCCGTACACGGTGCACCCGCACGCCCGTCCGATGCGGCCACCTCCGTCCGGCTCCTCGGTGTGCCGGAGGACGACCACCCCTCGACCCTTCCGCGACGCTGCGGACCACTGACGCCACCGCGCCCAGGCGCGCGCCCGGCACAAGCCGACGAACCCTGGCCGGACCGTGCCGTTCCGAGCCAACTCTCCAACCCGGAAGGGACGATGAGTCTTCGATGATGGATCCCCGTGCCCGCCTCGTGCCGCTGTCTCCCGCGAGCCTGGCCGCCGTGCGCAGGCGAACCGGTGACTACTCCGACACCACCATCACCGAGGCATGCGCCATCGGCCTGTCGTACTGGGCCACCGGCCGCGGACCCGAAGGCATGGACCTCGGCCCCGCCACGCTCTTCCCCGACGTCCTCGGCCGGGTGCACAACGGCGGCGCGGGGAGCGCCGGCTGGACAGTGGGCGAGGACGGCCGGAGCATCACCGTCCCCGAGGGCGTCGAGCCGGCCGACGTACGCGGCGCGCTGGACGATCTCGTCGACTTCCCCGACCGCCCCCTCGGCACCATCACCGCCGCCGGCGCCTCGGCCAGAGCCGAACTGCTGGCCCGGTGGAACGACACCGACGCCGAACGGGACCGCCCCACCCTCGTGGCGATGTTCCGCGAGCAGGTGCGCACCCGGCCGGACGCCGTCGCCGTGGTCGACGAGCACCGCTCCCTGACCTACCGTCAAGCGGACGAACTCAGCTGCCAGTTGGCGCACCATCTGATCGGTCGTGGGCTCGGTCCCGAAGAGGTCGTCGGCATCTCGCTCGGCCGGTCCGCCGACATGGTGATCGGGCTGCTCGCGGTGCTCCGGGCCGGAGGCGCCTTCGTACCGCTCGACCCGCAGTGGCCGGCCGCCCGCCGGAGCGTCGTCATCGAGGATGCCCGGGCCGTCCTCCAGCTCAACGACTCGGGGGTACGGCCCGAGGGTGAACCGGAAGCCGTCGCCGTCGACCTCGGCGACTGGGGCTACGACTCCGAGCCCGCCGACGGGGCCTTCGCCGCCGTGCCCGGGGCGGCCCTCGCCTACGTGATCTTCACCTCCGGCTCGACCGGACGCCCCAAGGGCGCGATGATCCGGCACGAGGCGATCAGCGAACGCCTCCTCTGGCAGAGCCGCGAGATCCTCGGCTTCGGCCACGACGACGCCTCCCTCTTCAAGGCACCGCTCTCCTTCGACATCTCGATCAACGAGATCTTCCTGCCCCTGGTGACCGGCGGCCGGCTCGTCGTCCTGCGGCCCGGCGGCGAACGCGACCCGCACCACCTGCTGAGCGTGATCGCCGAGCAGCGCGTCACCTTCACCTACCTGGTCTCCTCCATGCTGGACGTCCTGCTGGAGATGGCCGGCGACTCCGGCCGGCTGGACAGCCTGCGGCACGTCTGGTGCGGCGGCGAAGTGCTCACCCCGGAGCTGTACGAACGCTTCCGCACCAAGCTCGACATCCCGCTCTACCACGGCTACGGCCCCGCCGAGACGACCATCGGCGTCTCCCACGTCATCTACCGCGGCGCCGCCGAACGCCTCTCCACCTCGATCGGCAAGGCCAACCCCAACACCCGGCTCTACGTCCTCGACGACGAACTGCGCCCGGTCCCCGTCGGCGTCGGCGGCGAACTCTACGTCGGCGGCTACCTCCTGGGACGCGGCTACGTCAACGCCCCCGGCCTCACCGCGTCCCGGTTCGTCGCCAACCCCTTCGCCGACGACGGGTCCCGGCTCTACCGCACCGGCGACCTCGCCCGCTACGCCCCCGACGGCTCGCTGGACTTCCTCGGCCGCGCCGACAACCAGATCAAGATCCGCGGCATGCGACTGGAGATCGAGGACGTGGAGGCCGGCCTCGCGGAACACCCCTCAGTACGCCACACCTGCGTCGTCGCGAAGAAGAACGCGGCGGGCGGCACCTACCTGGTGGGATACGTCATCCCCGCCTCCGGGTCCGAGGACCTGCGCGGCGACGAGGTCAGGGCCTGGGCCGAGGAGCACATGGTGGAGTACATGGTGCCCACCCACATGGTCGTGATGAAGGAGTTCCCGCTCACCGCGAACGGCAAGCTCGACCGGAAGGCCCTGCCCGAACCCGTCGTCGCGACCGGCTCGTTCGTCCCGCCCACCACCGACGACGAGCGCGCGGTCTGCGCGGCCGTCGCCACGCTGCTCCGGCTGGACGAGGTCGGCGTCGACCAGGACTTCTTCCGCCTCGGCGGCGACAGCATCCTCGCCATCTCCCTGCTGAGCGCACTGCGCGAGGTGGGCCTCCACGTCACGGCGCGGCAGATCTTCACCCACAGCGTCATCGGCGCACTGGCCGCCGTCGCGAGCCGCGAGGAGGCGTCCGCGCCCCTCCACCGCGACGTGGCCACCGGCGAGATCACCGGATCGCCCATCCTGCGATGGCTCGGCGAGACCACCGACGCGGTCGACGGCTTCGTGCAGTCGGTGGTGGTGAACGTCCCCGCCGAGCTGACCGCCGACGCCCTCGACGCGATCCTCACCGCCCTGGTCCGGCGGCACGACATGCTCCGCGCCCGGCTGGTACGCGGCGACCACTGGAGCTTCGACGTGCCCGAGGCGGACGGAGCCGTCACGGGGTGGCAGGAGAGCGACCTGCCGCACGAGGAGTGCCTCGCCCTCGCGACCGGCGCACTCGACCCCGACGGAGGCGTGATGCTCCGCGCCGTCTGGCGTCGCGCCGCGCACCAACTCGTCCTCGTCGCCCACCACGTGGTGATCGACGGCGTGTCCTGGCGGGTCCTGATGGACGACCTGGCCACGGCGTGGCGCCAGTGGTCGACCGGCGCGCCGGTCGAGCTGCCCCCGGTGCGGACGTCCTTCCGGCACTGGACGGAGCTCCTCGCGCGGACGGACTTCGACGCGGACCGCGCGTACTTCCGGCGCCCCCTGCCGGGAGCGGACGGACCGGTCGGCCGCCGTGCACCGTGCGAGACCGACACCGTCGACCGGGAACGCACCCGGACCGTGGCGCTCGGCACCGGCCCCACCGCCGCGCTGCTGGGCGAGGTCCCCGCGAAGTTCCACGCGGGCGTCAACGACGTCCTGCTCACCGCACTCGCCGTCACCCTCGCCCGGTGGCGCCGCGACCTCGGACAGGACCAGACGTTCGCCCACGTCGAACTGGAGGGCCACGGCCGCGAAGGACGGTTCGTGACCGGCTCCGAGCCCGAAATCTCGCGCACCGTAGGCTGGTTCACCACCCTCTACCCGGTGACCGTGGACCCCGGCCCGGCCGGGGACCTCACCGCGCCCGACTACCTCGCCACCGCGCTCAAGGCGGTCAAGGAGAACCTCTCCGAGGTCCCGGCCAACGGCCTCTCCTACGGCGTGTTGCGTCACCTGGCCGACACGGTGTTCGACACGCCCGCACCCCAGGTGCTCTTCAACTACCTGGGCCGCTTCGACGCGGAGACCTCCGGCGACTGGCGGCTCGCCGGCAGCACCGGGCAGCTCGGCGAGCGGCGCGACCCCAGGATGCGGCTGCCGCGCGCCCTGGAGTTCAACGCGATCGCGGAGGCCTCGTCCACCGGCGGCTACGAACTCGTCACCACCCTCTCCTGGCCCGACGGGATGTTCACCGACGAGGACATCGACACCCTCGGCACCTACCTGAGCGAAGCACTCACCGGCCTGGCAGCCCTCCAGCAGGGCGGCCACACCCCCAGCGACTTCCCCCTCGTGCCGCTCGCCCAGGCGGACGTCGACGCCCTCGACACGCCCGAACTCCGCGACATCCTGCCGCTGACCCCGCTCCAGGAGGGCCTCTACTTCCACTCCGTCTTCGACGACGACTCGGCGGGCGCCTACGTCGAGCAGCAACTGCTCACCCTCGACGGCGAGGTGGACACCGACCGCCTGGAGGCGGCGGCGACGAGGCTCCTCTCGCTCTACCCCAACCTCGCCGCACGGTTCGTCGCGCTCGCGGACGGCCGTGTGGTGTCCGTCCTGGAGAGCGGGGTACGCGCGCCCTTCACGGTGCTGGAGCGGCCCGGGATCACCGACGGCGAGATCCGCGACCTCGCCGAGCGGGACCGGCGCGCCGGATTCGACCTGGCGACCGGCCCGTTGATGCGCTACACCCTGATCCGCGACGGCTCCGGCCGGACCGTGCTGGTGCAGACCGTGCACCACATCGTCGCCGACGGCTGGTCGGTACCTCCGATGCTCCGCGCGCTGCTGGCCGAGTACCACACGCCCGGCACGGTCTACCGGACCGGCGGGTTCGCCGACTACGTGCGCCACCTCGCCGGACTCGACGAGGCGGAGAGCGACCGGGTGTGGCGGGAGGAGCTCGCCGGACTCCCCGGCCCCTCCCTGGTCGCCCCGGACCACACCCCGTCCGACCGGTTCGCCGACGCCGTCGAAGAAGGCGCGGACCTCGACACGGACATCGACGCCGCCGTACGGGCGGCCGGCGTGCCCCTGAGCGTGGCCGTGCACAGCGCCTGGGCGCTGACCCTCGGCGGCATCCTGCACGGGACGGACGTGGTGTTCGGCTCCACCGTGTCCGGACGCGACGCGGACGTCCCCGGCATCGAGGACATGGTCGGCCTGTTCATCAACACCGTCCCGGTACGCGCCCGTTGGTCGGACACCGCCACGGCCGGCGAACTCCTCGCCTCGGTCCGGGAGCACCAGAGCGCGGTCCGGCCGCACAGCCACGTCTCGCTCGCCAGGACCGGGCGGCTGGCCGGCCACGGCACCCTCTTCGACACCCTGGTGGTGTTCGACGTCGCGACCGACGTGGAGGCGCTGCGGCGGCCCGGCGACGACCTCGCCATCACCGCCATCGAGAACGAGGGCGCCCCGCACTACCCCCTGACCCTCGTCGTCGAACGCGCCCCCGGCGGGCGGGTCCGCTTCAACCTCGTCCACGACCGCGCACTGCTCCGCGAGACCGGTGCCCGGGAGATCCTGCGCACCTTCACCCGCACCCTCACCGCCCTGCTCACCCGGCCGGACGCCCCCGTCCGCGCACTGGCGCACCCGGAGCACCGGCCCGCCGGACCGGCGGCCCCGACGACGCTCGGCGGGCTCTTCGACGCCGCCGCACGCCGCGACCCGGCCGCCACCGCGGTCACCGCCTGCGCCCTCGACGGCACCACCCGCTCCCTGACCTACGGCGAACTCGCCTCGGCGCGGGACGCGTTGGTCCCCGTACTGCGCGCGGCCGGGGTCCGGCCCGGCAGCCGGGTCGCCGTCGCGGTCCCGCGCTCCGTGGAACAGGTGGTGGCCCTGGTGGCCGTCGTCACCGCCGGGGGAGCGTACGTACCGCTGGACCTGGCGTACCCGGACGAGCGCCTGGAACACGTCCTCACCGACGCCGCCCCGCAGGTCGTCCTCGTCGCACCCGGCGGACGCGACCGCTTCACCCGGCTGCTCGGCCGGACCGAAGGCGACCCCGCCCGTCTGCTGGTGCTGGGCGAGGAGCCGCCACACGCGGAGCCGCCCGCACCGGACACCGTACGGACCGGCACTGCGCGGACCGACACCGTGCGGACCGAGACCGCAGGCCCGCACGACCCCGCTTACGTGATCTACACCTCCGGGTCGACCGGCCGGCCCAAGGGCGTCGTCGTCCCGCACTCCAGCGTGGTGACGCTCCTCGCCAACACCCGGCCCGCCATGGGCTTCCGCCCCGACGACGTGTGGGTCCAGTTCCACTCGTACTCCTTCGACTTCGCCGTCTGGGAGCTGTGGGGCGCGCTGGCGCACGGCGCGGAACTGCTGGTGCCGGAGTACGCCCTGACCCGCTCCCCGGTGGACTTCCACCGGCTGGTCCGCGAACGCGGGGTCACCGTCCTCAACCAGACCCCGTCCGCCTTCTACCAGTTCATCGAGGCCGACCGGCACGCCGACGCCCCGGCCACCGCGCTGCGCCGGATCATCTTCGGCGGCGAGGCACTGGACCTCGGACGGCTGCGCGGCTGGGTCGAGCGGCACGGCACCGCCACGCCCGAACTCGTCAACATGTACGGCATCACCGAGACCACCGTCCACGTCACCCACCGGGTGCTCACCGACGAGGACTTCGGCGGCGGCGACATCAGTCCCATCGGCGGCCCCGTCCCCGGCCTGACCACCCACCTCCTCGACGACCGGCTCCGGCCGGTTCCGCCGGGCCGGGTGGGCGCCATCTACGTCGCCGGCGACCAGGTGTCGCTCGGCTACCTCGGCAGGCCCGAACTCACCGCCGGCCGGTTCGTGGCCGACCCGTTCGCGGGCGACGGCTCCCGCATGTACCACACCGGCGACCTCGCCCGCCGCACCCTCGGCGGAGAGCTGGAGTTCGTGGGCCGCGCCGACGACCAGGTGCAGCTGAAGGGCTTCCGCATCGAACTCGGCGAAGTCGAAGCCGCGATCAGGGAGTTCGACGGCATCACCGACGCGGCCGTCACCCCCGCCGACACCGGCGACCACCTGGTCGCCCACGTGGTCGGCCGGGCCCCCGGCGACCTCACCCGCCTGCTCGCCGCCAGGCTGCCCGCCCACATGGTGCCGGGCCGGGTCCTCACCCTCGACGCCCTGCCGCTCACCGTCAACGGCAAGCTGGACCGCAAGGCCCTGACCGAACGCGCCGCACGGCAGGACACCCCCGCGGCCGCCGGCGCCCCGGCGCGCGACGCCCTCGCCGACCTCGACGCCCTGGACGCACTCGTCACCCTCTTCGCCGAGACCCTGCCGGAACCGGACGTCGACGCGGACACCGACTTCTTCATGGCCGGCGGCGACAGCATCGTCGCCATCACCCTGATCAACCGGGCCAGGGCGCTCGGCCTGCCCATCGCCCCCCGCGACGTGTTCCTCCACCGGACCCCCCGCGCCCTCGCCGCCCACCTCCGGACCAGAGTGCCGCAGCTCCCCGCCGCACCCGAACCCGCCCGTCCGCAGGACGGCCCGGTCCACCCGACGCCGATCGTGCTGCGCCAACGTGAACTGGGCGGCTCCCTCGACCGGTTCGCCCAGGCCCGGACGCTCACCGTGCCCGACGGCACCACGCCCGCCGACGTCCGGCGCGCCGCGGACGCCCTGCTGGCCACGCACCCGGCCCTCCGGCTGCGGCTGCGCGCCGACCACGGGGTGTGGTCCCTCGCCACCGAACCCGCCCGCGCCGCCACCGTCCTGCTCCCGGACACCACCGACCCGACAGCCGCGGCGGACGAGGCCGCCGCCCGGCTCGACCCCGAGTCCGGCGAGGTCGTCGCCTTCTCCTGGCTGGCCGCGACCCGCACCCTGGTCGTCACCGCCCACCACCTCTGCGTCGACGCCGTCTCCTGGCTGATCCTGCTGGACGACCTGGCCACCGCCCTGCGCGGCGGGACCCCCGCCCCGGCGACCACCCCCTTCGCCGCGTACGCCGAAGCGCTGACCGCTCGCTCCGCCGAGACCGTCGACGGCCTCGGCCACTGGCTCACCACCCTCGACGCCCCCGCCCCGCTGCCCCCGGCCACGGCGCTGCGCACGGTCACGACCGTGCTCCCGCCGGAGACCGGCGACCGGGTCACCCGCACCGCACCCGCCGCCCTCGGCATCGGGCTCACCGAACTGCTCGTCGGCGCGCTGCGCACCTCGCTGACCCGGATCCAGAGCGAGCCCACCGACCTCGCGATCGACCTCGAACACCACGGCCGCGTTCCCGCCCGGGACCACCACGACTACTCCCGTACGGTCGGCTGGTTCACCGCCGTCGCACCCGTGCGCCTCACCGCGCACACCGATCCCGTCGCCGCAGCCCGCGAAGCCGCGACGCGCCGGCCCGGCGAGGACGGGCACCTCGGCTACGGCCTGCTCCGCCACCTCAACCCGCAGACCGGGCCCCTCCTGACCGCCCGCCCGCACCCCCAGGTGCTCTTCAACTACCTGGGCCGGGGCAGCGAGTCCGAGGCGCTCCGCCTCACCGCGGGGGACCAGGGCAGCCCGTACGCCGTCGAGGTCAACGCCTGGACCGACAGCGCCACCGGCGGCCTGCACGCGGAGTTCACCCTCGCCGACTCCGTCCCCGACACGATCACCGAGCACTGGCGGCGCGCCCTGGAGGAGATCGCCGACGCCTCCGCGACCGCCGAGCGCACCGCACCGGTCACCCCGCTCCAGCGCGGCCTGTACTTCCAGGCCCAGCTGGCGGGCGCCGCCGGACACTACGTCGCGCAGAGCTGGTTCACCTTCGACCGGCGCCTGGACACCGGCGCGCTCGCCGAGGCGATGACGTACGTGATCGCCCGCCACCCGGTCGTCGGCGCCGGCTTCACCACCGACGACGACGGCAACCCCGTCCAGGTCCTCGCCGCCGGCCGGCGCGTCCCCGTCCGCACGGTCTCCCTCCGTACGGAGGCCGAGACCGACGCCCTGCGCGCCCAGGACCGCGACACCGGATTCGACCCGGGCGAACCGCCGCTGATCCGGCTGACCGTGGTGCGGCTGCCCGACGACCGCGACGGCCTGCTGTTCAGCTACCACCTGCTGCTCTGGGACGGCTGGTCCCGCGAGATCGTGCTCCGCGACCTCTTCGACGCCTACCGGGCGATCCTCGCGGGCGAACCGCTCGACCCGGCACCGGCCACCCCCTCCTTCGAGGACCACGCCCGCGCGCTCGCCGCGAAGGACCCCGCCGTCTCCACCCGCTTCTGGGCCGGTCACCTGGCCGGACTCACCGGCCCCACCCTGCTCGCCGGACCGGACCCCGCCTTCCCGGACGAGCTGCCGCGCGCCCTCACCCAGACCCTCACCACCGAGGCGTCGGACCTCCTGCGCGAGGCCGCCAGGACCCACGGCGTCACCGTGAACTCCGTGCTGACCGGCGCTTTCGGCCTCCTGCTCGGCGCGCACACCGGCCGCGCCGACGCGGTGTTCGGCGTCACCGTCTCCGGCCGCGAGGGCGAGGACACGTCCGACATCGTCGGCGTGCTCCTCAACACCGTGCCCCAGTGGACCCGGCCCCGCCCGGACGACACCGTCGGCGCCTACCTCACCGCCGTTCAGCGAGCCCGCGTCGAGGCGATGGAACACGAACACCTCGGGCTCGGCGAGATCCAGCGGGCCGCCGGACACGACAGCCTCTTCGACAACCTCTTCGTGCTCCAGAACTTCCTGGACATGGACGCGTTCGCCGCGATGAACACCCGGCACGGCATCACCTCGGTGAAGGCCGACGACTCGACCCACTACCCCTTCACCTGGGTCGTCACCCCCGGCGACCGCCTCACCGTCAAGCTGGAGTACCGCGACGACGACACCGAGGGCGCCCGCCGCCTGCTGACCGGCTACCTCGGCGTGCTCGACGCCCTCGCCCGCACCACCGGCCCCCTCGGCGCACTCCCGGGTCTCGGCGACGCGCCCGCGCCCGCCGGCACCACGGAGATCGGCACGGACACCGTCGTCGACCGGTTCGACCTGGCCGCCGACCGCGACCCCGGGCGGACCGCGCTCGTCGCCCACGGCGCCACGATGACCTTCGCCGAGCTCAGGGACCGCAGCCGCGCCCTCGCGGGCGTCCTCGCCGCACGCTCCGTCGGCCCGGAGACCACCGTCGGCCTTGCCCTCCCGCGCTCCCTCGACTCGATCGTGGCGCTCTTCGCCGTGCTGCGCACCGGCGCCGCGTACGTGCCGCTGGAGCTCGACCACCCCGACGAGCGGATCGCCGCGATCGTCGCCGACGCCCGGCCCGCGGTCACCCTCACCGTCAGCGCCGTCGCACCCCGGCTGACCGGTGAACTGATCGCACTCGACCGGCCTCTCCCCGACGCCGAACCCCTCGTCACCTTCGCGCCCGAGGACCCGGACCGCCTGCGGCACCCCGCGTACACCATCTATACCTCCGGATCGACCGGGAAGCCCAAGGGCGTGGTGACCGAGTACGCCGGCCTCACCAACATGCTGATCAACCACCAGCGCCGGATCTTCGAACCGGTCCTCGCCGAACACGGCCACCGGACCTTCCGCATCGCGCACACCGTGTCGTTCGCCTTCGACATGTCGTGGGAGGAACTCCTCTGGCTCGCGGACGGCCACGAGGTGCACATCTGCGACGAGGAACTGCGCCGCGACGCCCCCCGGCTCGTCGCCCACTGCCTCGCACACGGCATCGACGTCGTCAACGTGACCCCGACCTACGCCCAGCAACTGGTCGCCGAGGGCCTGCTCGACGACCCCGCACACCGCCCCGCCCTGGTCCTGCTCGGCGGCGAGGCCGTCACCCCCGCCCTCTGGCAGCGACTCGCCGCCACCGAGGGAACCGTCGGCTACAACCTCTACGGACCCACCGAATACACCATCAACACCCTCGGCGTCGGCACCTTCGAGTGCCAGGACCCGGTGGTGGGCGTGCCGATCGACAACACCGAGGTGTACGTACTCGACCCGTGGCTGCGCCCCCTGCCGGACGGCGTCCCCGGCGAGCTGTACGTCGCGGGCGTCGGCATCGCCCGCGGCTACCTCGGCCAGACCGCCCAGACCGCGCACCGCTTCGTCGCCTGCCCGTTCGGCGAACCCGGTACCCGGATGTACCGCACCGGGGACCTGGTGCTCCGGCGGCCCGACGGAAACCTGAACTACCTCGGCCGCACCGACCAGCAGGTCAAGATCCGGGGCCACCGGGTCGAACTCGGTGAGGTGGAGGCCGCGTTCGCCGCGCACCCCGCGGTGCGGTTCGTCGCCGCCGTAGCCCAGCCCGACCCCCAGGTCGACGGAGCCCACCGGCTCGCCGCGTACCTGGTGCTCGACGGCGGCCACGGATCCGGCGGCGCGGACCTCGCCTCGGTCGCCGCCGACGTGGGCGCCGGGCTTCCCGATTTCCTGCGCCCGACGCACTACGCCCGGGTCGACGCCATCCCGCTGACCGTCAACGGCAAGGCCGACACCAGGGCCCTGCCCGAGGCGAAGCCGCTCGGCGTCCTCACCACGGCCGGCGAACGCGCCCCCGAGGGCGAAACGGAGACCCTGGTCAGCGAGTTCTTCGCCGAGGCACTCGACCTGGACGACGACGAGGTCAGTGCCGTGAGCGACTTCGTGTCCCTCGGGGGACACTCCATGCTGGCGGTGCGGCTGATCGGGCTGCTCCGCCGGGAGTACGGACCCGTGATCACCATCCGTGATCTGCTCACCCTGCGAACCCCGGAAGCGATTGCGCGCCACCTTGAAGACAACAGCTGACACCCAGCGGCCCCGCCAGGGCGCCGACATCCTGCGGACCGCCCTGCGCCGCAACCTCGGCGCCATGGCCTGGGGCACCGTCCTCATGGGCCTCTACCAGGCCGGTGAGACGGCGTTCCCCATCGCGCTCGGCCTGATCGTCGAGCACACCATGCAGGAACGCGGCCTCGGCAGACTCCTGCTGTCGATCGGCGCGCTGGCCGTGATCATCACGACCGTGTCGCTGTCCTGGCGGTTCGGGATGCGCATCCTGCAGAAGGCCAACACGACCGAGGCACACCACTGGCGGGTCCGCGTCGCGGCCTGCGGACTCCAGCCCGTATCCCGGGACATGGACCTGAAGTCCGGCGAGGTGCTGACCATCGCCACCGAGGACGCCGACCAGACCGCAGACATCATCGAGGTGGTGCCGCTGCTGGTCAGCTCGGTCGTCGCGATCCTCGTCGCCGGGACCGCGCTCGGCCTTGCCGACCTGCGTCTCGGCCTGCTGGTGTTCGTGGGAGCCGCCGCGATCCTCTCGGTCCTCGGCGTGATGTCGAAACGGATCGGCGCGAGCACCAAGGAGCAGCAGGCCCGGGTGGCGCGGGCGGGTGCGAAGGTCGCCGACCTGATCACCGGCCTGCGCCCGCTGCACGGCTTCGGCGGCAACCACGCCGCGTTCCGCTCCTACCGCAAGCTCAGCACCGAGGCGAAGCAGCAGGCGATCACCGTCGCCCGGGTCAACGGAGCTTACGCGGGCGCCTCGATGGCCCTCAACGCGGCTCTCGCGGCCGTCGTGACCCTGGCGGCGGGCTGGCTCGCCTTCGACCGGCAGATCACCGTCGGGGAACTCGTCATGGCGGTGGGACTGGCGCAGTTCATCATGGAACCGATGAAGCTGTTCTCGGAGATGCCGAAGTACGTGATGATGGCGCGCGCCTCGGCGGAGCGGATGGCGCTGGTCCTGGACGCCCCGCCGGTCGCGGCCCCGGGCACGGGAAGCCCCGAGCCCGGTGGCGACCTGGAGATCGACCGCGTCCGTCACGGTTCACTGCGCGAGCTCAAGTTGCAGGTCGCCGCGGGGGAGTTCGTCGCGATCGCCGCCTACCAGCCGCGCGCCGCCGCCGAGTTCGCGGCGATCCTGGCGCTGAACGTACCGCCCCACGCGTACGAGGGGGTGGTGCGGATCGGCGGTCAGGAGATCGGCGGCCTGCCGGCCGAGGCGGTACGCGGGCACATGCTGGTGAACCCGTACGACGGGGAGATCTTCGCGGGCACGCTCCGTACCAACATCGATCCCTCCGGCACCAGCCGTATGATCCCCGAGGCCGTCGAGGCGTCCCTGCTGACCGACGTCGTCGCCCTGCACCGCGAAGGGCTCGACCACGTCGTCCGCGACCGGGGCGCCAATCTCTCCGGAGGGCAGCGCCAGCGGCTCTCCCTGGCCCGGGCCCTGGCCGCCGACAGCGACATCCTGGTCCTGCACGACCCGACCACGGCGGTCGACGCGGTCACCGAGCAGCTCGTCGCCCGCAACGTCGCCGAGCTGCGCCGGGGACGCACCACGGTCGTGCTCACCAGCAGCCCGGCCCTGCTGGACGCCGCCGACCGGGTGCTCGTCCTGGACGACGGCGTCATCACCGCCGAGGCCACCCACCGCCACCTCCTCGCCACCGACGAGGCGTACTGCCGGGCCGTGGCCCGGTGACCCCGCCGGGGCGGAAGGATCAGCCGGGGCTCAGCCCAGCGCCCAGGCGACATCCCTGAGCAGGGCGTGCCGCCAGCCCACCCGGTCGTGGCCCGAGGGCGACCGCGAGACCCGTACGGTCGCCCCGGCCGCCTCGGCCAGCGACTCGACCACCTCGCAGTGGGGGAGCATCAGCGTCTCGTGCTCCCCCACGTCGAACGCGACGCGCAGCCCGGACAGACCGGGGTGCTCCCGCAGCCGGTCGGCCAGGGCGCCTCCCAGCGGACCGCCCAGCGGGTCCGCCGCACCCACGGCATCCTGGGACCACCAGAACGACCCCGACTGCACCGCGACGCGTGACACCAGGTCCGGGAAGTCCAGCGCCGCGTGCAGCGCGCTCAGCCCGCCGAGGCTCTGCCCGACCGCCACCAGCCGGCCCGGGTCCGCCGGCACACCGGACTCCGCCACCAGCGGCAGCAACTCGTCCCGGACCGCCTCCCACAGCTCGGGCCGGCACCCGAACTCCGCCTCCCGGTCCTTCACCGGCAGGAAGACCAGTGTGACCGGGGGCATCCCGCCCGCGGCCACCGCCGAGTCGAACGCGGTGGTGGCCGGATGCAGATGGAGCCAGTCGTCCCCGTCGAGCAGCAGCACCAACGGCCCGCCACCGCCCGCCGGATGCACCCGCACGGTGCGCCGTCCGCCGAGCCGCCCGCTCGCCCAGCGCAGCCGCGTACGCGGAAGGGGCAGCACGTCGTCCGCACCGACCAGGGGCCAGTGCGGCTGCGGCGGGGCGTCCGGGGCCGCGGCCAGCGAGCGGTCACCCCCGGCGCCCGCCGGGTTGAGCGGATCTGCGTACGCCCCCTCCTCCGTGATGAGTTGGTAGGTCACCCGCAGCCGCGCGGGCATCGCCATCTCGGCGTACCAGCAGTCCGTGTCGCCGAAACGGCGCAGGGGCACCGGCTCCGACCAGCTCTCGAAGACGACACGTGCGGGGGACCCGCGCCACAGGAAGAGGGCCACCCAGCCGCCGTCGGGGGAGGGCGCCACCACGGGACTGCGCGCCGACGCCCAGAACGCCTCGGTCCCCGGGCTGCCGGACAGCCCGAAGTCCGCGAAGGACGGGGGACGGTGACGGCCGGCCGCGAGGCCGGGGAGGGCGCCCGTCATGGCCGGCCGGTGGCGCGGTGGGCGCCCGTGGTCCGGCGGCACGTGCCCAGCGGCGGGCGGGCTCCGTCCCCGGTACGGAAGCGTTCGGTCACGGGAAGCATCAACGTCTCCTTGTGAGAGGGAAGTCGAAAGGCTAGGCTCACGGTGATTAGGTTAGCCTAACCTGATGATTCCGCTCAGGGTGGGCGTCGGTCCGGCCGCGAACCACCCGCTCGACACGGCCGCCCGGCCGGTCCGCCGAGGAGGCGCTGACACATGAGCACCAACCCGTTCGACGACCCCGAAGGCCGCTTCCTGGTCCTGGTGAACGACGAGGGCCAGCACTCGCTCTGGCCGTCCTTCGCCGAGGTTCCCGGGGGGTGGGCCATCGCCTTCGAGGAGAACACCCGGGAGGCGTGCCTGGAGTTCGTCGAGGCCAACTGGACCGACCTGCGCCCCCGTTCGCTCGCTGCGACCATGGACGCCTGACGGGCGGGCGCGGGTTGGCGCCCGGACCCCATGGGTGGCCGCCGGGGGAAGACATCGCGTGGGTGCTTGGTTGTCGCCGAGCATGACGTTGTTCAAGGGTTTCCACCCCGCCACCCCCGAGCTCCTCGACGGCAGGAACTTCGCCACCCTCGCCACCCTCGCCACGATCAACCCGGACGGCGGGCCGCAGGCCTCCGTGGTCTGGTTCGAGCGCGAGGGTGACACGCTGCTCATCTCCGTGACCTCCGCACGCAAGAAGGCCCGGAACATCGAGCGCGACCCGCGGGTCAGCCTCACGGTCTTCGACCGGGGCAACCCGTAACGGTCGGCGGAGATCCGGGGCACCGCCGAACTGCTGCCCGATCCGGACAAGGTGCTCCCGAAGCGCCTTTCGCAGCGCTATCCGGCGGAGGACCCGCCTCCCGAGGGCCCCGAGGAGAGGCGGCTGATCGTCCGGGTCACCCCGGAGCGGGTGGACGACTTCGCGGCCAAGGTTTCCGGACCGGACGCGTAGCCGCCTCTCGATCAGCCGCCCCTCGACCCGGTGCCGAGCCGGGCCGATCGCCCCCTTGCGGGGCCGGCCGGCGTGCTCACCCGCCACCACGGGCTCCCGCGGCCGCCGCTGTTCTGCGGCTGCCGCCGGGGCCCGTCGTCGTATCCGCCGGCCGGGAGCCTGCTGGGTCAGGGCTGCGGCGGGGTCCAGGCGGCGACGAGTTCGAGGAGCCCGGGGAAGCGGGCGTTGAGGTCCTCGGTCCGTACGTGGCTGCACCGTTCGAGGCCGTACTGATCACCGCCGTGCACACCGCCTCGGCGCCCACCCTGGTGGCCTCCGCCCTGCTCGCCGGAGCAGGGCAGGGCCTGGGGCAGCTCGGCGGCCTTTCGCCACTCAACTCCAGCGTCCCGCCCGGGCGCCTCGCGGAGGCCAACGCCGCACTGAACGTGGGTGGTTACGTCCCCGCGGGCATCCTGCCCGTGACCGTCGGCTACCTCAGCGACGCCGTCGGCCTGACCACCGGGGCCACCGTGTTCGGCGCGGTCCTCCTGGGCCTCGCGGTCGCCAGCGGCCTGGTGGTCCTCACGGACCGACGGCGCGCGGCAGCGGCACGGCGCGCCCGATCCGGCCGCCGCCGACGGGCCGGCCCGCCGCGAGGAGGACGCGGCGGACCCGCCCCTCGTGGTTACACCGGGCGCCGGCAGCGTCCGCGCCCGGGCGGGTGACCGCCCGGGCGGGACGCCTCACTCCGCTTCCCAGTCCCAGGTGTCGAAGTACGCCGTCTCGCCCGACCGCCGGGCACCGTCGATCGCCACCAGCCTGCGGTAGTCGCCGTCGGGCATGTGGTCCCGCCATTCCTCCAGCGGCCGTACGCGCACCTCGTCGTGCTCCGCCGGATCCAGGACGATCGCCTCGATCTGGCGTCGGGTGAGCCGCCCGCCGTCGAAGACGCACCCGAAGGTGCTGTACGGCCACTGGGCGCCCGGCAGACCGTAGACGGCGGCCAGCAGACGGCGGGGAGGCCCCCCGACGACGATCCCGGTCTCCTCCCGGCACTCGCGCACGGCCGTACCCCAGGGGCGCTCGCCCGGGTCCATCGTGCCGCCGGGGACCTGCCACGGGTGCGAGGAGGAGTACACCGCGTGCAACTGCAGGGGGCGGCCGTCCTCGTCGGTGAAGTACAGCCCGGCGAATCCCGTGGCGTGCATGACCGTCTCCGCGAACTGCGCGGTCGACAGGCCTGCCGCGTCCCCGGGCCGCCGGGCGGGGGCCCGGGTCATCCGCAGGAGCGCGGAATCGCGGAAGAAGCCGAACCGCTCGTAGAACGGCACCGGTTCGCCGCCGGTGTGGAGCGCGTACTCGGTGACGCCCAGCCCCTCCAGATGCCGCAGCAGCGCGCCCAGCGCGGCACTGGCGTAGCCGCGATTGCGGTGGGCGGGGTCGGTGGCGACGGCGTCCACGTGTGCCGCGAGGCCCTCGGGGGAGTCGCGCGACGGGAACACCGGATGCACCAGGGCGAGCGCGCAACTCGCCAGCCCGCCGCCCGCCGGCGCGTCGACGACGTAGGCCACCGCGCTGCCGGCCGCCGTGAGACGTGCTGCCAGGAGAGTGCGGGTCGCGGTGAGCCTCTCCGGGGAAAGCGGCTCGGAGCAGGTGTGCGCCGACTTCAGACGCGCGATCTCCGCCGCGTCGGCGGGAACGGCGGGCCGGGGCTCGGGAACGGCGAAACGCCGGGCGGCACCGGCCGGTACGCACCGGCCGACGCCACGCCCCGGCCGAGGCGTGCGCGGCGACGCGCCCCCGCCGGGGGCCACGGCTCCCGGCTGCACCCGTTCAGGCCGCCCGGGGAAGTCCGACGGCCCGGGGGAGACCGACGGCCCGGGGAAGTCCGAGGGTGCGGGGAAGTCCGAGGGTGCGGGGAAGTCCGAGGGTGCGGGGAAGTCCGAGGGCGCGCGGGCCGGCAGGGCGGTGGGCTGCTCCCGCCGCTCACCGGTGGTCTCGCCCCTCATCCGAGGTCCCCGGGCCGCCGGGCCAGATGCACGGTGAAGACGCTCTCCTCGGTGAGCGGCCCGCGCCCGGCCCGCGCGGTCAGCAGACGCCGCACCTCGTCCTCGAACGCGGGGTGCCGGTCACCGAAGTGCGCCGGGCCGGCGAACGACGTCGTCGCGAGATACCCCAGCACCCGGTCCGGACTCCACACCCGGGAAACCGGGAACGCGCACGTGCGCACCCGGCTGAACGCCGACGCCGCCAGGTCCTCGGCGTACGATCGAGCGGGCTCCACGTACGCGTCGCCCGCACCCGCGCGGCGGACGGGCCCCAGGTACGACTGGATCAGCGCCCGCAACGCATGCGTCCAGTCGGCGTCGTGCGTCCACAGGCTTCCGTCGTCCATCACCGCGAAGGCGGCACCCGGCGCGGCGACCCGGTCCGCCATCGCGAGGACGGCCGGCCGGTCCATCCAGTGGAAGGCCCGGCAGCAGGTGATCAGATGCGGGCGGGGAGCCGAACCCTCGGGCTCGAAGTCCTCCGCCCGGCCGACGAACCGCGCGACGTGCGACGCGCCCAGTTCCGGCAGGAGTCCGTCGGACGCGGCACGCATCCGCTCCATCCCCGTGTCCACCAGGGACACATGGGCCAATGGAACCAACCCCAGCAAGGAAAGCGGCACTTGGCCGGTTCCCGTCCCGAGGTCCAGCAGCGCCGGACCGGGCACCCGGGCGAGCGTCCGGGCGAGAAGCCGGGCCGCCTCTGCCGGAACCCCCGGCCGGTGACGTGCGTATGCCTGGGCGGAGCCGAAGAGGTCCGGTGGCGGAGGGCTCGGGGCCAGATGGTCTTCCGTCGTCAACGGTGTCGCTCCTTCGGGCATGTCGGCGCCGGGAGGGCACGCGGGCGGGCGAGGCGCGCATCAGCGTGGAACTCCCCGCGCCGCGCGGGCCGGCCTGCTCGGCGGCCGATGGGTGGAGGTCACCCACTGCCCTGTGAACGCACATTCCCGCCTCGCGGTCACGGACGCACCCGCCCGGTCTCACCGGGCGGGCGGCCACGGCCCCGGCACGTGCCCGGACCGGACACGTCCACCGGACCGCGGCCCGTTCGCGAAGCCGCCACCACCACCCCCTGTGCCCCCGCCTCGGGCCGGAACGGGCTGCCGCGTCTCCAGCCTCAGGACGTGAGCTCACTCCGTACGGGCGACGGACCGGCGACCAGCCCCCACACGCGTCCCGCCGCGAGGCTGCCGTCGGTCGCGCGCCGCGTACCGCGGGCTGATCACCCGGGACGAAGGCAGAGGAACCTGATCCGCGACGGACGGGTACGCGCGAGACGCGGCGGGCCCTCACGGGACACGAGCCGTCGCAGCGATCCGCCGACCGCACCGGCACATGTTCCAACAGCCTTACGTGGAAAATGAGTTGATCGGCACAGTAAGCTTCGCCCGGTCGTCGCCACGGCCGTGGACCGGGCCGAACCGTCGGAACGTCCACAGGAAACCAGCAGCCCGTGGCCGCCCAGCACCGGCGATCTACCGCTCGAAGGGTACGGCCGTCAACCCGGACCCCGTGTGCCGATCCACGCCCCAACCAGGTCTGGTGTCACCCCGGTTGAACGGGGCAGCATCAGACCCCCGCCCCCTCGCCAACCGTGCACGACGGCCCACGTTTCCGAAGGAGCCCAATCCATGCGCATCGGAGTGACTCGCGAGCCGACCGGGGAGACCCGCGTCGCCGCGACACCCACGACCGTCAGACAGCTCATCGCCCTCGGCTACGAACTGGTCGTCGAGTCCGGAGCGGGCGAGCTCTCCGCCTTCACCGACCTCGCGTACACCGAGGCCGGAGCCATCGTGGGCACCGCGAACGAGGCGTGGAGCGCGGACATCGTCCTGCGCGTCAACAGCCCCTCGCCGGACGACATCGACAAGCCGAAGGACGGCGCCCACCTCGTCTGCATACTGGCCCCGGCACAGAACACCGCGCTCGTGGACGCCCTCGCCGAACGGGACATCACCGTCCTGGCCATGGACGCCGTGCCGCGCATCAGCCGCGCCCAGTCCCTGGACGTCCTGTCCAGCATGGCCAACATCGCCGGCTACCGCGCCGTGATCGAGGCCGCCCACGAGTTCGGCCGGTTCTTCACCGGCCAGGTGACCGCCGCCGGAAAGGTTCCGCCGGCCAAGGTGCTCGTGGCCGGCGCCGGAGTCGCGGGCCTTGCGGCGATCGGCGCCGCGTCCAGCCTCGGCGCCGTCGTACGGGCCACGGACCCTCGCCCCGAGGTCGCCGACCAGGTCCGGTCGCTGGGCGGCGAATACCTTCCGGTCGTCGTCGACGAAGAAGCCCAGCAGTCCGGCGACGGCTACGCCAAGGCCACCACCGACCTGTACAACACCGCCGCCGCCGAGCTCTACTCCGCCCAGGCCGCCGACGTCGACATCATCATCACCACCGCCCTCATCCCCGGCCGCCCGGCCCCCCGGCTGATCACCGAAGCCGACATCGCCACGATGAAGGCCGGTTCGGTGATCGTCGACATGGCCGTCGCGCAGGGCGGCAACGTCGCCGGCAGCGTAGAGGGCCAGAAGGTCGTCACCGCCAACGGCGTGACCATCCTCGGCTACGGCGATCTGGCGGGCCGCCTCCCCACCCAGGCCAGCCAGCTGTACGGCACCAACATCGTCAACCTGCTGAAGCTGCTCACACCCGGAAAGGACGGCCGCGCCGTCCTCGATCTCGACGACCCCGTCCAGCGCGGCATCACGGTCGTCCGCGCCACCGGGGACGGGCGGGGCGAGAAGCTCTGGCCGCCGCCCCCGGTCCAGGTCAGCGCGGCCCCTTCCACCGCGCCCGCCACAGCGGTCCCCACGCCGCGGAAGAAGACCCTGCCCGGCCCCGCGAAGCTCGCGCTCGTCCTCACCGGAATCGCCCTGCTCTGGCTGGTGATCGCGTTCGCCCCGGCGCCGATCCCGCAGAACTTCACCGTACTCACCCTTGCGGTCGTCATCGGCTACTACGTCATCGGCAAGGTCCACCACGCGCTCCACACGCCCCTGATGAGCGTCACCAACGCCATCTCCGGGGTCATCGTCGTCGGAGCGCTGGTCCAGGTCGGGCTCGGCGGGCACATGATCCAGGCGCTGGCCGGCCTCGCGACCCTGCTCGCCTCCGTCAACATCGTCGGCGGCTTCGCGGTGACGCGCCGCATGCTCGCCATGTTCAGCAAGGGGAACTGACGTGACCGCAGCCTCGATCTCCACCGCGGCGTACCTCGTCGCCGCCCTGCTCTTCATCCTCTCCCTGGCCGGCCTGAGCAAGCACGAGACGGCCCGGCAGGGCTGGACGTACGGCGTCGCCGGCATGGCCGTCGCCCTCGCCGCCACCATCGGCCTGACTCTCCACGACACCTCCGTACGGGGCGCCACCGCGCTCGTCCTCGCGGTCTCCCTCGCCGTCGGCGCCGCCATCGGGATCTGGCGCGCCCGCGTGGTGCGGATGACCGGCATGCCCGAACTGATCGCACTGCTGCACTCGTTCGTCGGTCTCGCCGCGGTGCTGGTCGGCTGGGCCTCCTACATCGAGGTCGAACGCCACGGCGAGGGCGGCTTCTCCGGATCGCTCCTGAGCATCCACCACGCCGAGGTCTCCCTCGGCATCTTCATCGGCGCCGTCACCTTCACCGGCTCGATCGTCGCCAACCTCAAACTGAGCGCGAGGATCAAGTCCGCCCCCCTCGTGCTGCCCGGTAAGAACCTCCTCAACCTCGGCGCGCTGCTCGCCTTCGTGGTCCTCACCGTTTTCTTCGTCGCCCGCCCGACGCTCTGGCCGGTCATCGCCGTGACCGCGATCGCGCTGCTCTTCGGGTGGCACCTGGTCGCCTCGATCGGCGGTGGAGACATGCCCGTCGTGGTCTCCATGCTCAACAGCTACTCCGGCTGGGCGGCCGCCGCGAGCGGGTTCCTGCTCAACAACGACCTGCTCATCGTCGTCGGCGCGCTGGTCGGCTCCTCGGGTGCCTATCTCTCCTACATCATGTGCAAGGCCATGAACCGCTCCTTCGTCTCCGTCATCGCGGGCGGCTTCGGGATCGAGGCGCCCGGGGGCGGCGGCGACGACGGGCAGGGGGAGCACCGCGAGACCAACGCCGACGAGACCGCCGAACTCCTGGCCGGCGCCTCCCGCGTGGTGATCACCCCCGGCTACGGCATGGCGGTGGCCCAGGCGCAGTACCCGGTCGCCGAACTGACCCGCCTCCTGCGATCCCGGGGCGTCGACGTGCGGTTCGGCATCCACCCGGTCGCAGGCCGGCTGCCGGGCCACATGAACGTACTGCTTGCCGAAGCCAAGGTTCCCTACGACATCGTGCTGGAGATGGACGAGATCAACGACGACCTCGCCGACACCGACGTCGTCCTGGTCATCGGCGCCAACGACACCGTCAACCCGGCCGCCATGGACGACCCCGGCAGCCCGATCGCCGGCATGCCGGTCCTGCGGGTCTGGGAGGCCGCGAACGTCGTCGTCTTCAAGCGGTCGATGGCCAGCGGATACGCCGGTGTGCAGAATCCGCTCTTCTTCCGCGAGAACACCGCCATGCTCTTCGGCGACGCGAAGACCAGGAGCGACGAGATCGTGGCCGCCCTGGCCTCCCTGGCCGGCACCCGCGTGGCACCCGTCCCCGCTTGAGAGATCCTGCCGCCCGCCCCGCCCCGGTGTCCGGGCGCGGGCGGGCGGCCCGCCCGCGCCCGAACCGTCCGGCAGCCACCCGTCGGCACCAGCGGAAAACCCACGGTGCGAAGATGCGACGACATGAGGAGTGGGCCGACCAAGGGGTTGCTGTGGGCTACGAACTTTCGAACCGGCTCGTCGTCGGAATCGCGTCCAGCGCTCTCTTCGACCTGACCGAGTCGGGCGCCATCTTCCGCGAGCAGGGCGAGAAGGGCTACCGCGACTACCAGGAAGAGCACCGGGACGACGAACTCCGCCCGGGAGTGGCGTTCCCGTTCATCCGGCGTCTGCTGTCACTGAACAACCTGAACGCGGCCGACGACCCTCTGGTGGAGGTCATCGTCCTGTCCCGCAACGACCCCGACACCGGCCTGCGGGTCATGCGCTCCATAGCGTCCCACGGGCTGCCGATAAGCCGGGCCATCTTCCGGCAGGGCCGATCACCGTACAACTTCATGCCCGCGCTCAACATGTCGCTGTTCCTGTCGGCGAACGAGCAGGACGTCCGCGAGGCCGTCTCCTCCGGTCTGGCGGCCGGACACGTCCTGGGTGCACCGCACGAGGACGACTTGGACGACGACGACCTGCGCATCTCCTTCGACTTCGACGGCGTACTCGCGGGCGACGAGTCGGAGCAGGTGTACCAGGCGGGCGGAATCGAAGAGTTCCGCGCCCACGAGACGAGGAACGCCGCGATCCCGCACGATGCCGGGCCGCTCAAGGAATTCCTCGCCGGCGTGAACCGCATCCAGCAGCGCGAGGAGGAGGAACGCGGGAGGAATCCCGACTACCGGATCCGTCTCCACGTCTCCATCGTCACCGCGCGGAACGCGCCTGCCCACGAGCGCGCGGTCACCAGCCTGAAGGAGTGGGGCCTGAGGGTCAACGACGCCTTCTTCCTCGGCGGCATCGACAAGGGCGAGATCATGAAGATCCTCAGGCCGCACATCTTCTTCGACGATCAGGAGACCCACCTGGTCAGCACCTCGCGGACGACGCCCAGCGTGCACGTCCCGTTCGGGAAGATCAACGAGGTCGCCGAGGCCGACCGCCGCCCCGCCTGACCGCAGGCCCCGTCACCGCCCGATGAGCTTCTTCAGCGCGATGTTGAGCTGGAGGACGTTGACGCGGGGTTCCCCGATGAAGCCGAGGATGCGTCCGCTGGTGTGGTCGTCGACGAGCTTGGTCACCTGGTCGACGCCGAGGTGGTTCTGCTCGGCGACGCGGCGGATCTGGAGCTCGGCGTATTCCGGGGAGATGTCCGGGTCGAGGCCGGAGCCGGAGGAGGTGACGGCGTCGGCCGGCACGTCGTCGGGGCTGACGGCTGGTCCACCACGGATTACGGGACAGCCCCTGCTGCGGACAAGGCGGCCGCCCCGGTGCGAAAGGGCAGGGCGTTTAGCCCGTCCGAGGCGCCATCCCGCCGCCCGCCACGGACCTGGTGCCCCGTTGACCACGCCCGCGGCGCCGCATGCCCCGCCCGTTGCCGTACGGTCCGTCAGGCGGCGTCCGGAGCGGTCGGCGCCCCCCGCGTGAGGATGTCGAGTCCGCGCCGGGTCGTCGCCAGGACGACCCGGTCCCCGGCCCGCAGGACGCGCCCGTGGGGAGGGCGCCAGTCGAAGCCGGAGCGGTCGGAGAGGTCCTGGCCGCCGAGGGTGTCGGAGGGGGAGGCGACGGGCGTTCCCGAGACCGCGGCACCCACGGCGAGGACGCGCCACTCGTTCCGGGCGAACGCCTCGTGGACGGAGAAGCCCTCCAGCGCCGGATGGCCGGCCACGTCGACGGTGGTGAACAGGAGCACCCCTCGTTCGACCGGCATCACACCCACGACGTGGCGGCCCATCATCGCGGCGGCGAACGCCGGCGAGGCGAGCGCCGAGACGCTCCGACTCCGGGTCACCGCGTCCGGATAGGAGGCGCGCAGGGTGAGCGAGACGGTGGCCGCGAAGTCGTCGTCGTACAGCCGCATCACCGCCCGTACGTCCGAGTTGGCCTCGCGCGCCGCCATCACGATGTCCAGGTTGGCGCTGTCGTCGCTGGTCAGGACGAGCAAGGAAGCGCTCTGCCCGATCCGGGCGAGCTCCAGGGCGCGGGGACCGGTGGCGTCCTCCAGGATCAGGGGCACACCGAGCTCCCGGGCCACCGCGACGCCCCGGGCCTGCGGATCGCGTTCGACGGCGACGACCCGGTGATGGGCGGAACGCAGCCGGACCAGGACCCTGGTGCCCACCTTGCCGAGCCCGACGAGCACGATGTGGTCCCTGAGGCCGTCGGCGGGCAGGTGGTTGATCGACGCGGCGCGGAAGGCGCCGGTGGCGTTGATGGTGGCGGCCACCACGAGCGGGAGGATCGCGATGCCGGTGAAGCCCGCGATCAGCTGGAGGAACTTGCGCGCCCGGGGCTCTCCGGTGGCGGGATCGCCCATGGTGAAGATGTCCAGCAGCGGAAGGTACACCGCTTTCCACAGGGGTATGCCGTCGACGGCCGCGTAGGTCGCGAGGGAGAGCAGCGCCACGACCGCTGCCAGCACACCGAATACGGAGGTCATCTCGCGCGAGACGAACACCTTCCACGGCAGGTGGGTGAGCCGTTCACGCAGCCAGCCGCCGATTCCACGCGAGGCCGACGGAGCCTCCAGCGTGCGGTCGGCGGTCACCTCCTCCAGCATCAGCCGGCCGTGCGTGAACTGGCTGTTGTACGCGGTGACGGTGTCCGGCAGGAGCTGGGTCCCCCCGTCCCCAGGTGTCTCCGCGCTGTCCTCGCTGCGCGGATCGTGCCGGTCCGCGCCGGAGAAGACGGCCAAGGTGGCCAGATCCGCCGTGTGCGGGGGAGTTCCGGCCGGTCGGACCACTCCCCTGAAGACCTTGCCCGCGACCTGGAGGGTGTGACCGTGGCCGAGCGCCGCCGCGGCGACCAGCTCGGGAACCGCCGTGTCGGCGTCGGAGAGCACCGTGGTCGACGTGTCGAGCGGCAGGTCGAAGGGCGGTGCGTCGTGGGGCGAAGCGTTTGGCCGGTTCCGGCGGGCCAGGACGGCACGGTCCAGAAGCTGTTCGAGGTGACGGCCACGTTCACGGTGGTACATCCGGATGACCAGCCGGACGGACGGATTGATGCTCCGGGCGAGCAGGGCCGCCATCATGTTGGTCTGGTCGTCGCCGTAGGTCAGGGCGAGGGCGACGGCCTGTTCGACCCCCGCCGCGCGGAGCGCCTGCTCGTCCGGACGTGCCGCGACGAACAGCTCGATGCCGGAGGAGGGATCCTGGTGGAGCGCGTCGATCTCTCCGCCGTGCTCGTGGTGGCGGGACGGCAGCACTACGGTGACGGTCTCTCCGCACACCGCGTCGAGCTCGACCGCGAGGCGGCGGGCCAGGCCGTCGTCGCCGCAGATCACCATGTGCCGCGAACGCGGGGTGTCGTGCGGGACGGCTGAAGAAGTCGTGATCACACGCGCCAGCCTGCCGTTTCCACGGTGTTTGATTCCAGCCCGACCGGAAGTCCGGCGTCAACGTTCCGTATGGAAAGGGTCGTTGACCGAGATCCGCCGCCGTTCGTGGGCAGCGCCGGGCACTTCGCGGCCGTCCTGCTCCGGCGGTTCGGTCCTCGGTCAGACCCCCGCACCGGGTGCGGTCACCCGACCCCGTGGTCTTCGTGCACGGAGCTTTCGCGGACTCCTCTCCGCTCACGTCGGGCAGCTCGTTTCTGCCGGTGGTGCGGACTCCGGGCGGTTCAGGCTATAGTTGATCTTGACGGCGCGGATCGTTTTCGGCGGTGCGGTTGTCCGTGCGTTGGTCGTCCAAGGAAAGACGCCCCGCTTCCCGCGGGGAAATGCAGGTGCAAGGCCTGCCCAGCGCTCCACAAGAAGCCCCGTTCCTGCTACGGCAGGAACGGGGCTTCTTCGCGTGAGTGGCCGGCCCGTGTCCGACGTTTCCCGCTCGCTCCATCGCGAAGATTGGCCGGCTCCACCGCCTCGCTCCTGGGCGGGGATCAGGCGCACGTCGGCGGCGGCGCACTCGACGGTCTCCGCGCCCGGCTCGTGGCCGCAGCGCGGGGCAACCGGACGCTGCGGCTGCGGGGCGTCGACCCGGTACAGTACTTCGGCGACTTCGCGGACGAGGGAAACGACACCGCCTCAACCACGGCCGGACGAAAGGCCGTCGCCCATCAGCGGTGCCGGCCCCGAACGACCCGGTGGTCCGGCCGGGTCGGCATCCGGGTTCCGTGGGCTGCTCAAGATCTGTACGCTGCCCGGCTTTTGCGGTACCGTCGCCACGCCCATCAGGAATGAAACGTTTCATTCTGCATGATCGTAAAGTCTGCATCGTCACGAAGCGAGGCGTAATGACACCGGACCGCTCGTCCGAGAACGACATCCAGTCCGCACCCGGCGCGAAGCCCGCCCCTGCCGCCCGCCCCACCCGTCGCTCCGTGATCGCGGCCGGTGGGGCGGCTGTGGCCCTGTCGGCCGCCGGAGCCTCTCTCGCGGGCGCGACTCCGGCGCTGGCGTCGAGTGGTGGCGCCCCCCGGAGTCCTGTGGCCGGGCCGCCCCGGGGTGGTACCGGCTGGCAGCGTTACGTCCAGGGGCCCACGTCCCGAACCGTGCGCCCCGTGAGCGGCATCGCTTCGACCGGCGATGTCGTGAGGCCGGACGCGTTGCTCAAGCCCGGCGGGACCGTCACCGTCCTGCGTCGCCCGCAGCCGGCCCCGGTTCCCCGCTGGCCCGACGGCACCACGGCGGAGGCCTCCTCGGCGCATGCGGGCAACAACGGGAGCGACGGGCAGCCCCGTACCTACGACGCTTCTCACGCCGTGGACGGCGACCCGGACACCTTCTGGAACGACGACACCGAAGGCGTCTTCCCCGACACGCTGACCGTGTCGCTTCCCGCGCCGCGCGAACTGTCGGGCATCACCGTGCTGTCCAACAGGGACGGTGTGCCCGCCGACTTCACCGTCGAGGTGTGGAGCGGCGATTCGTGGCGTCTTGCAGCCACCATTTCTGACAACGATGTCATCCAGCGAGCGGTGCCGTTCACGGCCCCGGTCCAGGCTTCCCGGGTCCGCGTCACGGTGACGGCGGTCCAGCAGACCTCGCAGGGTGCGTTCACGCGCGTCAACGAAGTCTGGCCCGAGGCCGTCGCGGTGGAGGAGCCACCCAGTGTGACGGTCGACTTCGGCAAGGTCGTCGTCGGCCATCCGCGCATCCGCTTCAGCTCCGCCTCGGACAACTCGCCCGGCGTCCGGGTGGCCTTCTCCGAGACCAGGCAGTTCCTGACCGAGCGCAGCGACTTCACCCGCTCCGACCAGGCCGGCGGGGCCGGTCATGGCACCGATCAGTTCGCCGTGCCCGCCAAGGGCACCGAGTGGCTCGACCACAAGGGCTTCCAGGCCGGCGACAAGGTCTTCGCGGACGGGCTGCACGGCTTCCGCTATCTCAAGATCACGTTGGACGCGCTGGCGTCGGACGCGCCCGCCGCACAGGCATGGGGCACCGTCGGCATCGACTCCGTGAGCGTGGACTTCACCGCGTACCTGGGCACGCCGAGCACGTACCGTGGCTGGTTCCTGTGTTCCGACGACGACCTGAACCGCTACTGGTACGGGGCGTCCTACACCAACGAACTCGTCACCGACACCTTCCGCCGCGACGACGTCGACCCTCGCAACGCGTGGAGTGCCACCCTTGAGGGGAGGCTGGTCCTGCACGACGGCGCGAAGCGCGACCGGGACCCCTACGTCGGCGACCTGGCGGTCTCGGCCCGTACCCTCTACCTGACCCACGACGAAGCCGCGGCCGCCGCACGCAACGTGCTCGCCGACCTGGCCGACCACCAGCGGACGGACGGCTGGATCCCGCCGGCATCGATCAGCGACTACACGCTTCCGCTGTTCGACTATCCGCTGTGGTGGGTGACGTGCAGTTGGGACTACGTGCTCTACACCGGTGACCACGCCTACGCGGCGCAGTACTACCCGAACCTCCTGAAAGTCCTGGACACCTGGTATCCCAGCGTCACCGACGACGCCGGACTGCTCAGCAAGGGCCTCAACGGCACCGGCGGCTACGGTGACTACGCCTTCCTGAACCGCACGGGCAGGATCACGTACTACAACGCCCTCTACGTGCAGGCGCTGAACAACGCCGCCGGCCTGGCTCGTTGGCTGGGACACACCGACGACGCGGCCCGGTGGGAGGACCGGGCGGCTCGTGTGGCCGAAGCCGTCAACGCGCACCTGTGGGACGAAGCGGCGGGCGCCTACCTGGACTCCGGTACCGGCGCGGTGCGGCACGCCCAAGACGGCAACGGGATCGCCGTCGTCGCGGGTGTCGCCGACGCCGCCCGTGCCGCCTCGGCACTCGCCCATCTCGACGCCACCACACACCGGCCGTACGGCAACGCCTTCATGGACAACGACACGATATTCGACGGTGCGTCGCAACGCGTGTACGCCTTCACGTCGTACCCCGAGATCGTGGCCAGGTTCGAGGCCGGACGAGCGGACTCCGCCCTCGACCAGATTCGCCGTACCTACGGCTGGATGGACCGCAACGACCCCGGCATCACGAACTGGGAAGGCATCGGTCCGGACGGTTCCCTGTACGAGGACGCGTACACGAGCATGGCGCACGGCTGGTCCACGGGCGTACTGCCCGCGCTCACCCATCAACTTCTCGGTGCCCGTCCCACTTCGCCGGGCTACGCCACGTGGGAGGTTCGTCCCCATCCCGGTGACGTCGCCTGGGCGCAGGGGCAGCTTCCCACGCCCAGGGGTGCGTTGATGGTCTCCTGGCAGAACTCCGCAGACGGTTTCACCGTGACGGTGAAGGTGCCTGCTGGTACACGCGGAACCCTCGCCCTCCCCGGTGACGCGAACACGACGGTCGTGTGCGAGGGACACAAGGTGCTCTGGAACGGACGTCGTGGGTCGGACCGATCGGTCCGGTTCACCGAGGGCCGTGTCACCCTCTCGGACCTGGGGCCGGGGGTCCGCACCTTCACGGCCGGTCGTCGGTAGCCGTCTCGCCGGAGCGCACCGTGACCGGGTGCCTGGCGCCGCGTACCGGGAGGCCGCCCGTTGGCCAAGTCACACCGTCGACGGTGAACTCCTCGCCCGAGCCGACAGCGTGAGCGGCTTCCAGCAGTTGGCGCTGCTGCTGCCACTGGTCGTTGACGTGCTCGGAGAGGGCGGGGAGGGCCGGCTGGCGCACCCGGGCTGCGGTTGCTGGTGCTCGTGTCCACCGAATGGTGGATGCGGGCACCAGCGGGAGGGGTGTGAAGTCGGTGTTCTGGCGCGGTCGCCCACCATATGGGGCCCGCCACGGTGGAGCTGGCAGCCCGTCACGGCGGGGCTTGCGGGGCTGACCCTCCGCCGGTGGAGTGTGCTGCCACAGCCCGCGACCGCCGGGTTGTCCAGCTCTCGCGAATCCGTTCCACACCCCGTCAGGGTCTGCGCTTGGCCTTTACCGTGCGGCTTGCCGCCGGCGGCCACGTCCGTGTGTCCGGGAGCCGTACTGACTCGGCGGGTATCCGCCGCGACGTGATCCAGCGCACTGATCACATGGATGAGTGTCCCTATGGATCGGCTGTCACCGGCGGGTTCGGTGTTGCGGCCTTCGCCTGCCGCGTCGGCCAGAGCGCCGGAGACGTCACTGCCGCCATCCATCAACGGCCCGTCGAGACCGGCCGTATTCATCCCGGCGCCTGCGTCACCCGCTGGGGAATGCGCACCTGGCGCTCCTGCTGACGCGCCCTTATCGACTTGGTCCTGTTGGTTCGGCCCTTTTGACGCTGTTTTCGCTGCCCGAGGGCACCATGAGCTGCGCTCAGGCCCGCACCTGTACCGTGCGCGCCCTGTACGAGCGCTTGGACCGACTGGAGGCTGCACCCACCCCGGGGAACATCGCGCCGGGCGGCGGTTGAGCAGGTACGCGGGCTGGGCGAGTGCGCCCTCAACGCCGGCCACCCGCCGTCACCACCCCACGGCGCCCTTGACAAGCCGCCTGGCGCAGTCGGCTCAGCGGGCGGGCCGGCTTGTCGACTCTCACTGGAGGACCAGGTCACGGCCAGTCAGCGGGGAGGCGCGATGGGCAGCCGGCCCCACGCGCGTCTGAGCCGCACGAGTGCCGCGATCGCGCCGATACCGAAGACAAAGGCACCGAGGCCGGCGCTGCGCAACACGCCAAAGGTGACCCCGGCAGCGACCGCGATCAGGGAGCCGGACAACAGTATCTGGCGCCTCGGGTCGGTCAACTTCCAGAAGCCGAGCAGCGAGAAAACGACCCACGCGGTCACGTAGGCAATCGCCATGAAGACGATGAAGGTTTCTCCTTGACCTGAATTCTGGGAGAGGGCGGACCGTGCCCTCTCCCAGAATCAACTCCGCCCTACCCTGCGTTGTAGCTGGGGTCTCCACTTGACCCTTCGAAGCAGCTCCCGGCCCGCACGGTTCACGCCCGGCCCGTCGGGCTGGCCGGCCCCGTTCCGGAATTCTGGAACGGTGCCGTTTCGCCGCCGGCGGACCGCCACTGGTGCCGCTGCCGCCGCCTTCGGCGCTACCGGTCTCCCCGGAGCCCGGTCTCGGGGGCGCACATCCCGCAGCACCTGATGTAGTCCTCGCTCAGCGCGAGGAAGGCCTGTTCTCGCGGCATGAAGCCGCCGCGCCGGCCGAGGGTGCAGCCGCTCCGGTGCAGGACCGCGTAGTCGCGGTCACCGGTCGTCCCCTTCGGCTCCACACCGGTTAGGCCGAGGGGCGGCGCGGCACCTCGCTACGTAGTGAATCCGTCAGCCGCGCGTTCCGTCGCAGCCGCCGACTCAGCGAGTGCGCGGACGACGAGCAACGCCGTCCTCTCCTCACGGATCCCGGTCGCCTCCCACTGGCCCAAGATCATGCGCGTTGCGAAGTCTGCCGTGTCATGCACCAGCGAGTGCTCACCCAGGACCAGATCCCGCCCGGGGACGACGTCGTGTTGGCGTACAGGGAACGTGCACCACCGCGTACGGATGAAAGTGCACCGTTCTTGATGCGGTGAGGTTGGTGTCGCGCGAGTCTTCTGTCGTCCTGTTCGGGGTCGGTGGAGTGCGGCGAGAGTGGTCTTGGGTTCGCATCGCTAGTTGGAGTTGCGGCGTTTTCGCGGTCTGTAGGAGGCCGGTGCGATCTGTGCTTGAACGTACCCGGCGGGTCAGTAATCGCAGTTTCGGCCCGCATGCGGCGACGGAGTACCTCAGTCACTGGGAGACGATGGAACCGCTCGCTGAGTTGTTCTGAGTTGTTGGTGTTGGTCTGGGGAGGCTGGTGTCTGGGGGCCTGACTCGCTGGGCCCAGTTGAGTCCGAGGGCGGCGAGGGCGGTGAGCTTGTCGGTGGTGAGTTTGGTCCGGCGGCTCTTCTGGTTGGTCAGGAACACTCCGGCGCGGATCTGGTGTTCCTGATCGCCGATCACCACGGTTTCGATGTGGGTTCGGGGGATGGTCAGGTGTCCTTCCCGGGCCTGGTACTGCGCCACGGCGGCAAGACCCTTCTCGAAGGCGCTCACCCGGGCCGGCGCCTCGGCGGTCTCGGGGGCGACGGCCGGGGCGTGGCGGATGCCGAGCTGCTCCAGCCGGTCACGCTGCTGGTCCGTCAGCGCCGCCCAAGTGCTGGGCTGGCGCTGGGCGGCGACCCAGGTCCCGACGTCGCAGCCGTGGACGCTGACGCCGGGCAGGAGGTCGGCGGGGCCGGTCTCCTCGGTGAGGAGTTCACGGGCGGCGGCGTAGTGGCGTTGCCAGTCGATCGTCCAGTCAGGGTTCCAGTCGGGGTCGATGGCTTCCAGTGCCCGGCGCCGTTCGGCGGCGCGTTCCGGGTCGGAGCCGAGGCCGCCCGGCTTGCGGAGATTGGCGAGCCACTGGCCCACCGCCACCGAGTCGATCACCGCGGATCTCGGCGCCGCGAGGCTGCCGATCGCGGCGAAGTAGGCGCGGGCGGCGGAGAGGTTCGTCCAGAACTGTGCGTCGCCGACCGACCAGACCATGCCGATCTCGTTCAGCAGCTCGGCCCGCCACGCCTTCAGCGTCCCCGCCCGGAAGGTGCGGCGCTGTTCGCCGACCCAGGTGCCCAGCCCGTAGAGAGGGCCGTCGCCGTCGTCGCCGAGAGGCACCTTGGTGTCGGCGGGGACGGCCGCGTGTCCGTGTTCGCGGGCCCAGGTGCGCAGTGCGGTGTACCCGGTGAGCCAGACCTCGGAGTCGGGCCTGAGTACGCGGGTGCGCAGGAACAGGGCGATGCTCCCGGGGTCGCGGGGGAGGGAGAACCGCAGCAGCGGCGTGTTGAGGGGAGCCACATTCGGCGCCGCGTCGTCACCCTGGTCGTCGTCCGTGTGGTGCTCCTGGTCGTCTTCCCCGGCGCCGGCGGCCGCGCTCCCGCCGGGGGCGTGCTCCTGGTGGTCGTTCTCGCCGTCCTCACCGTCCTCGGCGTCCTTCGCGTTGTCGGCGGTGGTCTGCGGGTCGAGGGCGAGCACGGAGGTGATCTGGCCGCGTGCGGTGGTGGTGGGCAGGGCCATGCGCTCGATGACGCGGTCGTCGTGGGCGCGCAGGCCCTGGAGGATCGCGACCAGGCCGCGGTAGCTGGAGGACGCCATCATGTCGCCGGGGTCCTCCCCGGGCTCCAGGAACACGGGCACCAGAATCCTGCTCACCTTGCCCTCGCCGGGCTCTTGGCGCAGGGCCCGCCCGATGATCTGCACGATCTCCACCGGCGAGGAGCGGGAATCCGCGAAGACGACCGCGCCGACGCCGCGCGTGCCCCGAATGTCGACGCCCTCGCCCAGGACCCGACAGGAGGCGAGGAAGGACAGCTCGCACACCCACCCCTCGGCGTCCAGGCCGTCCGCGTACCGGATGAGGACGCTGCGCCGGTGGGCGGCGGGGTGCTCGCCGGAGAGCCAGTCCGCGCCGACCCGTCCGGGGTAGGCGGCCGGGTCGGCGGCGTGGAGGCTGGCGGCGGTCTCCGGCATCGCGCGGGCGAAGGCCATCGCGTCCAGGGTCCGGGAGTGGAACGTCATGTACGAGCGGACGCCGGACTCGTCCGCGTGCTTGAGCAGGGCGGCTTGGAGGGCGGCGAGCCCGCGCCCGCGCCGCTCCTCGTCCGTCGCCGTGTCGCTGAGCGGTGAGGGGTCGCGGATCTCCAGCACGTCGATCTCGAACCGCGCGAGAATGCCCCGCTCGACGCTCTCCATGAGGCCGGTCTCGTGGAGGACGGGCCCGAACAGTCCGGTGTCGTCCATCGAGGCGACGACCCGCCCGCCCAGCACGTCGCTGCCGCTCGGCGGGGTGGCGTCCGGGCCGGTCTTCCCGTTGTCCCCGGGTGCCGGCACGGCGGTGCCCGCCGCCCACAGGCGCGGGGTCGCGGTCATGTACAACCGGCGCTCCGCCGGGATGCGGGTCTGGTCGTGGACGGCCGCCCAGGCCTTCGTGGCGTCCCCGGACGTGCGGTGGGCCTCATCCACCACCAGGAGGTCGAAGGGCGCCATACGTTGTCCGTACGAGCCGCGCAGCGCCTGTTCGAGTACGCCGAGGGTCTCGACGTCGTCGTCCTGGTCGTCGGCCAGCCCCTGCCCGGCGAGCGAGGCGTACGTGGCGAACACGAGCATCGGCCCGCCGGTGCCGGTCCACAGGGCGAGCTGCGTCGGGTTGGTCGTGCACCGCACTCCCAGCGCCTCCAGCAGCGGGTCGGCCCCGAGGGAGCACACGGCGACGGCCGGACCCTGGTGCCCGGCCCGGCGCCATGCCTCGATCGTCTGCGTCAGCAGGTCCAGCGTCGGGACCAGCACGCCGACCGTTCCGTGCGGGACCAGTCGCAGCGCAGCCACGGCCGCGGTGACCGTCTTGCCCGTTCCGGTGGCCATGTGGACCTGGCCCCGCAGTCCGTGCGCGGGCACCGATCCGTCCCGGGGCAGGGACAGTCCCCGCACGATCGCGTCCACCGCCTCGACCTGATGCGGCCTCAGGGTGATCCCGTGCGGTTCTGCCGGCGTCGTCTGCTGCATGCCCCTATGCTCCCCGCTGCACCATGACCAACGCTCGTACAACCACTGCACAATCTAGCACCAAATGTGGTTCAAGTGCGTTACGGTTCTCTTATGAGTGAGAACGTCGGCGTGGAAGCGCTGCTCGAAGAGGCCCGGCTGACCGCGTCGATCCCGCCGCCCGTCGAGCGCCAGCGGCTGCGCGAGGCCGCCAGCCTCTCCCGCGCCCAGGTCGCCGCCGCCGTCGGCGTCGGCCGCACCACCGTCGCGAACTGGGAAACCGGAGCGAGCGACCCGACCCCGCCCGCCCGCCTGCCCTACCTGCGGCTGCTGAAGGGCCTCGCCGAGATCTACCCGCCCACCGCCGCCCCGGCCCCCCAGTCGCCGGACCCGGTCGCGGCACTGTTCACCGACCAGCCCCCCGCCCCGGTCGCCGCGCCCGCCCCGGTCGCCGCGCCCGTGCCGCCCGCGTTCACTCCGGCGCCCCAGTCGTTGCACGGCCCGGACGGACGCGTCGTGGAGGGCGACCCGGGCCCCTGCATCCGCTGCGGCGTCGAGACGACGTACCAGTCCACCGACGGGCGCCCCCTCCACGCCGGGGCGTTCTGCCAGCCCGCCACTCCGGCCGCCGCCGCCACTCCGGCCGCCGCCTTGGAGGCGCACACCCCCGCACCGCCCGCCCCGGCTCCGGCTCCGGTCTCGCCGGTCCCCGTCCCGGTGCCGACCCGCCCGCAGCGCCGGAGCAAGTCCGCCGCCCGCGCCGAGGCCGATCTGATGGCGCTGATCACGGGCGCGGTCCAGGAGGAGGGCGAGCGCGCCGGCGGCGACGAGGACACCGCCCTCAAAGCGCTCCTGAAGCGCGCGATCCCGGACGTGATGCGCCTGTTCAACGAGACCCGGGCCAGCGGCCGCTACGACTACACCGCCTACCCCGCCCTGCCCGACATCCTGAAGAAACCGTCCGCGAAGGAGCCGGACCAGATCTGGGAGGCCCGCCCCGCCTACCAGAACCCCGCCTACTCCCTGCGCGCCGCCCGTACCGACATCAAGGTCACGGCCCTGGACGTCAACGCCGCCTACCTCTCCGCCATGAAGGTGTGGCTGCCGATCGGGAAGCTGGAGCACACCACCGGATCGGACGGTGTCGACCCGAAGCGCTCTGGAGTCCACCTGATCACCCCCGCCCCCTGGACCCACCCCCACCTCCCAGACCCCCTCGGCGACCGGGACACCCCCGGCGCCCTCTGGATCACCGACGCCACCCTCCGCCTCCTGCTGCGCGTCTCCGGCCCGAAGTGGGGCCTGACCGCAGCCCCGTTCGTCCACGAGTCCTGGACGTCCGGCGCCACGGAGAATTTCCTGGACGCGCTGCGCAAGCTGCTGGTGGCCGCCCGCGCGGACGCGATCGCCGCCGGGGACACCCTGACGACCGAGTACGTCAAGGCCATGTACTCGAAGTTCATCTCGACCATGGGGGAGTCGGTCCACAACCGTGAGATGGTCCGCCCGGACTGGATGCACCTCGTCCACGCCCAGGCGTACGCCCTGCACTGCGGCCGCGCCTACAAGGCCCACCAGGCCGCCCTGGAGATCGTCGCGCTCAAGCACACCGACGAGCTCCACGTGATCGGGGACTGGCGGCAGGTGTTCACCGAGGGACGCGGCGTCGCCGAGATGAAGGTCAAGACCGGCGACGGCAAGACCTCCGGTGAGTACCTCGTCGGGAAGGCCAGCGGCTGATGGCCGGCCGCTGGATGGAGTTCGGGAAGTACGGCGCAAACGGCGCCCCCGGCGCCGAAGCGCTGGGAACCGCGATCGAGGGGATGGTGCGCGGTATCGCCTCGCCGGTCGACACCGACCGCGGCCTCGCCGCCCGCCTGAACTACCTCACCAAGTCGGATGCCGGGTACGAGGCGATGGACCGGGCCGGCGTCCACGTCTCCCCGCGCACCCTGATGGCCTGGCTCGCCGAGGAACGCACCCCCAACAAGGCCAACCTCGCCCGCCTCGACGCCGCCTACTGGGACCTGCGCCGCCGCAACGTCGCCGCCGACCTCAAGCACCGGCTCAACAACAACGGCCGGGGCACCCGGGTGGAGATCAACCCGGTCAACCAGGCCGGGGTGGAGCAGAAGTACCAGCGGGACCTGTCCTCCCGCAGCGTCACCGTCCGGGGCGTCTGGGACCGGGCCGTCGACGCCTGGATGAACGACGACCTCGAAGAACTCGACGCGGTGTGGGACGAAGTTCTCGACCTCATCGGCTCCGACTACGACGGCTACAGCTACGTCTCCTCCATCGGCTGGTCCGCCTGACACACCACCACACCAGGCCGCCCCCTCGACCGGGGGCGGCCTGAACTGTTTTCAGGGCGCAGCAGGCGTTGCCGGGCAACCAGCCTGGCCACGAAAGGCGCGACCGTGCCCTCATCGTCTGCTCGCAGTGCGGCGGCCTCGCCGGCTACCGTCCGGCCCGACCGCCTGTTCGGACGTGACGAGTGTGGGTCCCTCTGGGTCTCCATCTTTACCACCGGTGAAAGCGGTGTCCGGGCTGCAGGAGGGGTGTTGACGTTGGGTATGGGCTGCTGCCAGTACGTCAGTCAGGACGGCAGTTTCATGCCGGGGGCCTGTTCACGCGGATGAGGGTCTGCTGGCCGTTGGCGACGAGCTTGCGGGCTCCGTCGGTCTGGACGCTGTAGACCTCCAGCTGGCAGACGGTGAGGGTGCGGCCCGGCTTGAGGACGGTGCCGATCGCCTCCAGGTGATCACCGGCGGCAGGCGCGAGGAGGTTGATTTTGTACTCGACGGTGAGGACCTCGGTTTCCTCGTCGAACAGGGTGAGCGCGGCGTAGCCGCCGGCGCTGTCGGCGATGGCGCTGGTGGCGCCGGCGTGGATGTAGCCGTGCTGCTGTGTCACCTCGGGGCGGGCCGGGAGCGTGATGTGGACGCGGCCGGGGCCGATGTGGGTCAGGTGCGCGCCGAGGTGGGACATCAGTCCTTGCAGGCGGAAGCTGTCCTGAACGCGCTTTTGCACCGCAGGGCTCGCCTGGTCCTGCTGTATACGGTCTTCCACGCGCGTGCTCTCCTTCGCGTCCGTGCCAGGTGAGACAAACGGTTTCTCAGCCGGCCAGTTGCTCTGTCAGCAGGAGGGTGCCGATGGCGATCATCATGGCACCGCTGATGCGGGTGACGATGCGGGCGGCCGAAGGCCGGGTGCTCAGGACCGTGCGGGCCAGGACGCCGACGACGAGGTAGACGACGGTGCACGCGGTCAGGTGCACCATGCTGAGCAGCCCGGTCTGCGCGGCGGCCGGCAACCCCGTGGCCGGGTCGATGAACTGCGGGAACAGTGAGAAGTACAACAGCAGCGCCTTCGGGTTCAGACCGCTGATCCCGAAGCCCTTGAGCAGTACCTGCCACCGGGAGGCGTCCGCGCTCCCGCTCGCGGCTGCCGGAACGGCCGGCTGGCGCAGGACGCCCCAGCCCAGCCACAGCAGATACCCGGCCCCCGCCACAGTCAGGGCGGTGAGCGCGGCCGGGGAACTCGCCACGATCACCGCCAGGCCTGCGACGGCCACCAGTGCGTAGGCCGCGTGTCCGGCGACCAGTCCTGTTACGGCCGGGACGACCGAGCGTCCCCGCAGTCCGGCGGAGATCGCGTAGGCCCAGTCCGCGCCCGGAGTGAACACCAGCAGGAGGTCCACAGCCAGGAAGGCTGCCAGCGTCGTCGAATCCATCGCTCGCTCCCTCTCGCGTGTCTTGTCTGGAGGGAACGCTAGGCCAGATTTGCCCGAATGTGTTTGCGTATCTGCCTCAAGGCCGGGCCATGTGGGGAAGAATCTTCTCCATGGATGCCATAGATCGGAAGATTCTTGCTGAACTGCAGCTCGATGGCCGCCTGACGGTCACCGAGCTGGCCGCTCGCGTGCAGCTCAGCGTCTCGCCCTGCCACCGTCGGCTGCGCGATCTCGAACGTGAGGGTGCGATCCGCGGCTACCGGGCCGTGGTCGACCCGGCGGCCGTCGGCCTGCACTTCGAGGCTCTCGTCTTCGCCACCCTGCGCTGGGAGACCCCCGACACCGTCAACGCCTTCGAGGAGGCAGTGGCCGCCGTTCCTCACGTGCTGCAGGCGCAGCGCTTGTTCGGCGAGCCCGACTACCTGCTACGGGTCGCTACCGCCGACCTGGCCACCTTCCAGCAGCTCTACGACCAGCAACTCGCCCGGCTTCCCGGCGTCCAACGCCTGACGTCCACCCTCGTCATGAAGAACGTCGTCCAGGACAGGCCGCTGCCCGAATAGCCGCCCGGTCCCGCCCCTTCCTGCCCGCCGGTGCCCAGGATGCTCACGGTGAACTTGGCGATGGGGTCAGCCGCGGGCGGCGCTGATCAGTCCGTCCAGCCATGCCTGGTGGCCGTTGAGCATCGGGTTCGGGCGCTCGCCGGCCAGAGCGGCTGCCGGCTGTCCGATCTGCGTCTCCTGGGTGAGGACGCGGGCCCGGCCGCCGGGCAGGTCCTCGACCAGCCAGGCGTGCAGCACGTCGAGCTTCTCCTGCGGGGTGCCGTCCTGCTTCGCGGTCCAGGACAGGCGGCCGGGAACACCGTCGGCCGGGGCCTGGAACTCGGTAACGAGAGCGGCCAGAGGCGGGAAGCCGAACGTTCCGAACCTGAAGACGAGACCGTCACCCAGGACCGGGCCGCCGCCTTCGGGGAAGGAGATGTCGGCGACGTTGTCGTAGTACCCCTCCCACTGGGAGGTGTCGGTCAGCAGGCGCCAGACCCGGGCGGCGGTGAGGCCGGGCACGACAACCTCATTGGAGACGAAGTTGTCGCCGGTGCCGGGAAGGTAACGCTCGGGCCAGGTGATCGCGTTCTGCGTGGTCATCAGGGGGTGCCTTCCACAGATGGGGCTTCAGCGTCGCCGCCGGTGAGGAGTGCCGCCACTCGGCGACGTCCTCGAAAGTAGAGCCGCAACCCATCGGCACACCAATAGGTAATCCGATTCCTGGAATCGGAATCCCGATGACGGAAACCACTACCCTTGCAGTCATGAACAACCAGCCGCGCACCACGGACCAGGAAGCCCCCATACCCGCCACCACCGGCAAGCAACTGCCGCCGCACGCAGACCTCAACCTGCTGCGCACCTTCCTGGCCGTCCACCGCACCGGCTCCTTCACCGCCGCCGCCCCCCGCCTCGGCCTGTCCCAGCCCACGGTGACCGCACAGATCCGCACCCTGGAGCAGCAGACCGGCCGCGAGCTGTTCACCCGCCTCCCGCGTGGCGTCGACCCCACCCCCTACGCCCACGAGCTCGCCACACAGATCGCCGCCCCGCTCGACGCACTCGCCGGCCTGGAGGACACCGCGGCCACGGCCGGACCGGTACACCTGGCCGGACCCTCGGAACTGCTCTGTGTCCGGGTCCTGCCCGCCCTGGCCCCACTCATCACCGAAGGCCTCCAGCTGCGAGTGGCCCAGGGACTGCCCGAACCGCTCATCGAGGAAATGCGCGCCGGCCGCCACGACCTCGTCATCGCCACCCGGCACCCACCCGGCCGCACGTGGAAATCCGTCCCCCTGGCCGACGAGGAGTACCTCTTGGTCGCCGCCCCCGCCTGGGCCGAGCGCCTCGCTCGACACCCGCACAGCACCGACCTGTGCGCCGCCCTGCGCGAGGTCCCGATGGTCACCTACGCCGAGGACCTGCCCATCATCCGCCGCTACTGGCGCACAATCTTCGGCAAACAGCACACCGCCCGCGCCGCCGTCACCGTCCCCAACCTCTACGCCGTCCTCTCCGCGGTCAACGCCGGAGCCGGTTACAGCGTCCTGCCTCGCTCCCTGTGCCAGGACCACCTCGACACCGGCCGGCTGACCCTGCTGCACAACCCGGAAGAGGCGCCCCTGAACACCCTCTTCCTGCTCCAGCGCCCCGGAGCTGAAACGAATCCCGACGTGCTGCGCGTCCGTGAACGACTGAGGGAGGCCGCCCGCACCTGGTAGCCACCGACGGCTACGGCTATGTCTCCTGCATCGGATGGGGCCGCCTGACCCCCAGCCCGGACGCCCGACCGCCCGGCCCGCGTGGTCGCGCGCCGCGCATGGTCGTACGGCGCGCGTGGGCGCGGCCTGGACGTGAAGATGGCCGGCACCCAATCCGCCCCACGGGGTGGGTGGCAGGGATGCCGGCCGGAACTCAAACGACCCGAAGGCGGCCCATCTCCACCGCTGCCGTCCGGGTGACGGCTACCGTGGCAGAACACCGTCCTGGCAGCTCCGCCTCGCGCTCGCTCCGGCCGTCGACGCCTACGTGGACTCCGGACGCGACGAGAGCGACTTCGTGGACCTCGACGACATCCTCGGCGCCCGCCCGTGACCGGTACACCTGGGCGGTACGCCTGTCCCCGCAGGCCGCGAAAACGCTCACCGAACTCCCGGACCCAGCCAGAGAGATGGTCCGCGACCTCCTCGACATCGCGGTTCGCTCACCCTGGAGCTGGCCTCATGGAACACCGTCGTCGTCCCTGTTGGGTCTACGTGTTGAGCGGATCGAGCAGGTTACGACCGTCCGATCTGCGCGAGGCCGCTCTGGTAGGCGATGACGACGAGTTGGGCGCGGTCGCGGGCTCCGAGTTTGGCCATGGCCCGGTTGGCGTGGGTCTTGACGGTGAACGGCGTGATGAAGAGGTGCTCGGCGATCTCGTCATTGGTCAGCCCGGTGGCGACCAGGGACATGACCTCGCGTTCTCTTGGGGTCAGCGCGGCCAGGCGGGTGGGCAGGTGTTCCGTGGCGGCGGCGGTCGGCTGGGTGAGGTAGCGGGAGATGAGGGCCTTGGTCGCGGCGGGGGACAGGAGTGCTTCGCCGGCCGCGATGGTGCGGATCGCCTTCAGTAGGTCGGCCGGGTCGATGCCCTTGCCGAGGAAGCCGCTGGCTCCGGCGCGCAGGGCCTGGGCGACGTACTCGTCCTCCTCGAAGGTGGTGAGGATGAGGATCTTCACTCCGGCGAGATCGTCGTCCGCGCCGATGATGCGGGTAGCCTCCAGGCCGTCCATCTCGGGCATGCGGATGTCCATCACGATGATGTCGGCCCGCTCGCTGCGGGTGAGTTCGACTGCTTGTCGGCCAGTGCCGGCTTCGCCGACGACTTCCATGTCCTCTTCGGCGTCGAGCAGGAGCCGAAAGGTGCCGCGCAGGAGGGCCTGGTCGTCGGCGAGGAGGATGCGCAGGGTCACAGCTGGTCGTCCTTTGCGGTCTGGGCCGGTTCGTCGTTCTTCGCGGCTTGCAGGGGCAGGGTCGCCTGGACGCGGAAGGTTCCATCGGGGCGCAGGGCCGTGGTGAAGGTGCCGTGGGCGGCGTCTGCGCGCTCGCGCATGCCGATGAGGCCGTGTCCTGTTCCCGCACCGTGTTCTCCGGGGCTCGCCGGGTTGGTGACGCTGATCCAGAGTGTCTGGTCGGTGTAGGTGAGGCGGACTTCAGCGGTGGGCTCGCTGCCGTGCTTCTGCGCGTTCGTCAGGCTCTCCTGGAGGATCCGGTAGGCGGCGAGGTCGGCCGGTGCGGCCAGGGGACCCGGTGTGCCCTTCTGGTGGAAGCGGACGTCGAGGCCGCTGTGGCGGAAGCTGTCGAGGAGTGCGTCCAGCTGGCCGAAGGTGGGAGCGGGCTGCAAGGAGGGTGGTGGGTCGTCCGCGCGGCGCAGCAGTGAGACGGTCGCGCGCAGTTCGTCCAGGGCCGCGGCGCTGGTCTCGGTGATGTGGCTCAGTGCCTCGTACGCCTTGTCGGGGTGGCTGTGCATGAGGTGTCGGGCGACACCTGCCTGGGCGTTGACCAGGGTGATGTGGTGGGCGACCACGTCGTGGAGTTCGCGGGCGATGCGGATGCGTTCCTCGCGGACCCGGCGCTCGGCCTCCGCCTCGCGGGTGCGTTCGGCCTCCGCGGCGCGTTCCTGGGCCTGGGCGAGGTAGGCGCGACGGCTGCGGACGGAGTCGCCGACCGCGACGGCGACGATCGCGTAGTCGAAGTAGACCAGGGCGCTCAGGATCTCACCGGGCCGCGCGAGGACCGAGGCTGCGGTCAGCCACACTCCGGCGGCCGCGCCGACGCTGAAGGAAAGGCGGCGTTCGCGGTGGGTGGCCAGTGTGTACAGGGCGATCAGGCTGGCCATGGGCAGCCAGGACTGGTGGGGCGGGAGGATCGGCATGGCGCTGTCGGCGATGACCGTGAGTACAGCCACGAGCAGCGGCTGGCGGCGCCGCCCCAGGATGAGGGCCGCGCTGAGGAGGATGAGGGCGATCCGGACGGGGTGCGGGGCCTGCCACGTCTGGTCGACCAGTGAGGCCGCGATGACTTGCATGAGGACGATCAGCGCTGCGAGCGCCAGATCCTGGCGCCGGGCGCTCGACGACGCCGCGCGGTTCGTCTCAGGGCCAGCGGGGTGGGGCCATCCGGAACACGGCATGTCAGCAGTCTCTCTCGCAGGTCGGCGTCGGGCCGCGAACGGCTTGATCAGGTGCGGCGTGCAGACGCCGGCGGTGCGCCAGGGAGTGTCTGGTTCTCTCCGGCGCACCGCGGGCCCCTCGGTGCCCTGCCGTGTCAGGTGTTACCGCGTGGCTGCGGCGTCCTCTTTCACGAGCGCGTGCGGTGCGGGAGGGTCGGTGTGGTCACTGCTGTCGCCCTCTACGGAGAAGTGCGGCAGTCGGCGGTCCAGCCGGCGCGGCAGCCACCAGTTCGCTGTGCCGGCCAGGTGCATGAGCGCCGGGACGAGCATCATGCGGACCACGAACGCGTCCAGCAGGACCGCGACGGCCAGGCCCACACCGAACTCGGCGATCAGCCGCATCCCGCCGCCCGCGAAGGCGGCGAACACACAGAACATGATCGTGGCGGCCACCGCGATGACCAGTGCGGTGTCGGCGTGCCCGATGCGGACCGAGCGCCGGTTGTCCCTGGTGTGGGACCACTCCTCGTGCATCCGGCTGACCAGGAAGACCTGGTAGTCCATGGACAGGCCGAACATCACGCCCACGATGAGCACCGGCACCACGGCCTCGATCGGTCCCGCCGATCCGGCGCCCAGGAGGGACGAGCCGAAGCCGTGCTGGAAGACCAGCACGATCGCGCCGAACGCCGCACCCATGGTGAGCAGGTTCATCACCGCGCCGATCGCCGGGATCAGCAGGCTGCGGAAGGCCAGGGTCAGCAGGACGAAGCCCAGGACCACGATCAGTCCGAGGAACAAGGGGATCTTGGATGTCAGCGTGGAGGCGAAGTCCGCGTTGCTCGCGGTCACCCCGCCGACGTAGACCTGCAAGTCGTTGCCGTGCTCCGCGGCCGGGATCACGTCGTCGCGCAGATGGTCGATGAGTTCCGTGGTCTGCTCGGACTGCGGGGAGCTGTCCGGCAGCACCGTGATCACCCCGACGTCCTGGCCCGGCTGCAGGGGCACCGCGGTGACCGAGGCCACCCCGTCGACGTTCTTCAGCTCGCCGGCCAGATCCGTGAGATGCGCCTGCGCCTGCGCGTCCGGCGCCTTAGCTGCCAGCACCAGCGGACCGTTGAAGCCAGGGCCGAAACCGTCTGCGAGCATGTCGTATGCCTGGCGGCTGCTGGAGGACGCCGGGTTGTTCCCGGCATCCGCCGCGCCGAGCCGGATCGACAGGGCGGGCACCGCTATGGCGGCCATCACCACGACCGAGACCGCGACCATGGCCTTCGGGCGGCGCTGCACCAGCGTGGACCAGCGCGCCCAGCGGCCCTTCGGCTCGCCCGGCACAGTGAACCGGCCGGCCGCTACCTCACGGCGCTGACGCCGTCCGAGCACCCGGTGACCCAGCAGCCCCAGAACGGCGGGCAGCAGCGTGACGGCCGCCAGAACGGTGAGGACCACGGTCAGGGCCGCGCCCAAGGCCATCCCGCTGAGGATGCCGACTCCCAGCGTCAGCATGCCGAGCAAGGCGACGACCACGGTCAGGCCGGCGAAGACGACCGCGCGCCCCGAGGTGTTCAGCGCCTTCGCCGACGCCTCGGCCACACTCAGGCCCGCCATCAGGCCCCGCCGGTGCCGGTGCACGATGAACAACGCGTAGTCGATGCCCACCCCCAGGCCGATCAGCGCGCCCATCGTGGGCGTCGTGTCCGGCAGCGTGACGACATGGCTGAGCAGGATCGTCGCGAACATAGCCGTGCCGACACCCGCGACGCCGGTCAGGATCGGCAGCGCCGCCGCCCACACCGAGCGGAACATCAGCAGCAGCACCACAAGCGCCGCACCGATGCCGACGATCTCGCTCAGCTCCGACACCGACACACCGGCCCCGAACGCCGTCCCGCCGAACTCCACATCCAGCGAGCCGGTACCGGCCTGAGAGGCCAGGTCCTGAACATGCTCGACCTGACCCTTGGGAAGGTCCGCGCCGCTCTTGTCGAAGGTCACCGTCGCGTATGCAGTGTGCCCGTCCTCGCTGATCTGCGCGGCGCCCTGCTGGGTGTACGGGCTGGTCACCGACGCGACGCCCGGTGCGCCAGCGATCTGGTCAAGGGCCTTGTCCATCGGCTGCTCGACCGACGCGGCAGTGACCTGGCCCTGATCGGTCTGCCAGACGATCGTGCCACTGTCGCCGGACGCCCCGGACGACCCTTCACTCATCAGGTCCAGCGCGGTGCTGGACTCGGTGTTCGGCATATTGGTGCTGTTGGTATACGCCGCACCGGCGCTCATCGCTCCAGCACCCAGGCCGACGATCAGCCCCAGCCACAGCAGCACAACCGCGAGCCGGTGTGCATGGCACCACCGGGCAATAGTGGACACGAAAGTCTCCCTACGAAACGACCACTGCGAAGAATGGATGCGCGGCAGCACGGCCGAGTCGTCACCCTCGCTACCCGCGCATAACAGCGCAGGTAGCAGTCCCCCGACTGCGCGACCCGCTTTCTCCCGCGCAGCCTCAACAGTCCCGGAAAACCTCCCTCACGTCGTCGTCCCGCCACGTACACCGGCGGCTACTGCGCACGCAGTACACGCGCTCAGTTCGACACGCTGAACTTGACAGAGAAAGCCATCCCGAGGGCGCAGACGTGCCGCCTCAGTCGGACAGCTCTCCGTCGTCTACGTGATCAACTACCTGGTCCGGCACCTGTCCGTCCTGGACATCATCTGGATCGGATAGCACTCACGCGACGGCGTCTCGCCTCCGTACCGAGTTGAGGAGTACCCCCGTGATCAGAGCCGGCCGCCGCCACCTCGTGCGCACGCTCGCGGACCTGGCCGCCCAGCAGGGGATACAACACCAGAGCTACCTCAACCAGGGCTACCACCAGGCCGACGGGTTCCCCGACCCGATCAGCTCGCCCCGCGCCCGGACCCGCCTCTACGACGCCGAACAGGTCGACGCCCACCTCACCGGAAAGCCGCGCCCCCCGCTCCCGTCCGAGGACGACGACCAGGACCTGCTGGACCGCCGGGAAGCCGCCGCCGTCCTCGGCGTCTCCCCCCGCACCTGGGACACCTACAAATCCCACCCGCTCCTCACCGGGCACATGACCGACGTCGGCGGTGTGGAGCACTGGCCCCGGGGCACCGTGCACCGCTACCGCGACGACCGCCCCGGCAAGCCCGCCACCACGGGCCGGCCCAAGCGCGCCGGGGACCAGGTCCCACGCGACCAGCTCCTGCCACGCACCGCCCCCCTCCTCGACGCGGACCCCACGATCAGCGCCGCCGCCGTCACCGACGCCCTCGGCGTGCACCGCAGCACCGCCCAGGACGCCCTGACCCGCCTGCGCGCCGACCGGATCGCCGACCTCGTCACCGCCGGCACGGCCCTGACACCGAAGGAAGCCGCGGTGGCCCTCGGCTACCCCGGCGGCCAGACCCGCCGCGCCACCCTCCGCGCCGAAGCCGTGCTCCGCGCCCGCCGGATCGCCCCGTACCTCGCGGACATCGGCGCAGCGGTCCACCGCGCCGGCTGGACCACCACGGCCGCCGTGCCCGACATCCAGCACCCCGCCGACGACCACGTGGTGGCCGTGCTCGTCCTCGACACCGAGCACGCCCCGGCGCCCGCCCTCGTCTGGGACGAGCACGCCGGATGGCGCACCGCGACCTCCCGCCGCCACCCCCTGCCCCGTGGCGCCGCCGTACCGCCCGAAGGCGACGGCATCCGGTACCTCACCACCGCCACCACGCCCCCGCCCCCGGCCCTGATCGCCGCTCTCGGCGCCTGACGAACCGGCTCCCGGCGCTCACCGCCGGGACCCCGCAAGGTCGGGGCGCAGCAAGCGCCTTTCGTTGCCGGGCGGGTGCCCGGGGTGCGACCAGGCTGCCACGCAGCGCGCGGGGTGCCGCCCTCCGGGGCCTGGCGGCCCCTGCGGGCGCCGGGCGGCCGCCCTCCGGGCGCGTTCACCGCCCGGCGGTCCTGGACAACAGGATGCCGTGCCGACCTCGACGGCTCAGGTTCCACAGCGTTGAGCACACTGCCTCTGCGTCGTCAGATCACACGCAGGACTGTCTTCCCGCGTGCCCCGGTCTCCGCATAGGTGTGGGCGTCGGCAGCAGCGTCGAGAGGGAAGACCTTGTCGAGGTGAACGGCCAGCGCGCCGGCCTCCACCAGCTGGGCGATCTTCTGGAGACCGTGTCCGTCGGGTTCAACCAGCGGTTCGGGCGCGACGTGGACGCCGGCTGCTGCGGCTGCCTCGGTGAAGCCTGCCGGCCGGCCGGGAGCCACACCCAGGAAGAGCCCGCCGGGCTTCAGGACGGTGAGGGAGCGGGTAGCGGTATCCGGCTGGGCGATACCGACGAGGTCGAGCACCACGTCGATGTTCCCGGTGGCCTCCTCGAATGGCGTGGCCCGGTAGTCGATCACCTCGTCGGCCCCCAGAGCGCGCAGCCAGTCGTGCTTGCCGGCGGAAGCGGTGGCGATGACGTGCGCCCCAAGGTGCTTGGCCATCTGGACGGCGAGGTGGCCGACACCTCCCCCCGCGGCATGGATCAGTACGCGCTCGCCGCCGTCGAGCTGGGCGATGTCGGTCAGGGACTGCCAGGCCGTCAGCCCGGCGAGGGGCAGTGCGGCGGCGTGGTCGTGGTCGATGCTCGCGGGCTTCCGAGCAAACTGCCGTGAGGGCGCGGTGACGTACTGCGCGTAGGCGCCGGCGGGCCGGGGCAGCCAGAGCAGGCCGAAGACCTCGTCGCCGGGCGCGTAGAGGAACTCACCCGGACCGGTCCCCACCACTGTGCCCGAAACGTCCCAGCCCAAGATGTGCGGCCCCGTTCCGAGGGCCGCCCTGGCGGGGGTAGGGAAACCAGCCCGGGTGCGCAGGTCCAGCGGGTTGATCCCAGCAGCGTGCACCCGAACCAGAACCTCAGTGGGCAGAGGTTCCGGGCGTGGCACTGTCATCGGCACCAGAACCTCCGGGCCGCCGAAGTCGGTGAAGACCACGGCCCGCATCGCGGAACCGACGTTCTGATCAGACATGTACGACTCTTCCAGTAAGGGCGGCAACAATCCTCGGGCGACCGCGGTGGTGATGCGGTCCACGGTAGGTCGGCACCCTTGGTGACCCGCAAGCACCCTTGCTTCCCTTTGGGTAGAGTCGCAGGCAGGAGGCATCTTTCATGACAACGACACCCGTCGATCCCCCCAGCCGCACCGGAGACGTCTATGCCGCGCTCTGCCCGGCTCGCGACGTCCTGGACGTCCTGTCCGGCAAGTGGTCGGCCCTGGCCATCGGAGCCCTCGAAGAAGGCCCGCGCCGGTTCACCAGCCTTCAGATCTGCCTGCAGGGCGTCAGCCCGAAAGTTCTGACCCGGACCCTGCGCCGACTGGAGGACTACGGGTTCATCACCCGCACCGTGATCGCGCAAGTCCCGGTCCGCGTCGACTATGCCCTCACGGACCTCGGACACGGTGCCGCAGCCCCGCTGGCACACCTGCGTCACTGGGTCGAGACGAACACCCAGATCAGGTAATCCCCGATTTCAGCGTCGGCCTCTCTGGAAGTGCATCGGATGCCAAACAGGCACTGAGCTTGTCTTTTATCCTCAGGCACTCGCGTGACAGCTACGGTTGATCGCTGGGATCGGGCCCGGTGCGGGGCGGTGTTGTCGGTCGGCGCATGATGACCGTCATGGAGAGCGCTGTCGAGAAGATCAAGGTCTGGTTCCGCCTTGTCCCTCGTGAGGGGTGGTTCCCACAGGACACGGAGGGGTTGTGGGCCACGAAGCTCGGCGACGACGCGGCCCGTGTGCAGAACGCCCCCTTCCTTCAGGATGGGGTGGCCGAAGGCGACGTGGTGCGGTACCGGACTGACTCCGACGGGCTCCACTGGGCTGTCGGTCGGGTCAGCTCCTCCGGCAACTGCACGGTCCGTGTGGTGCCCGTGCCCACCGGCCCCCTGGGGCGCAGTCCACAGGCGGTGCATCAACGCCTTTCGGCGTTCAGCCTTGGAGGGGAGGTCTTCAGTGTCGACTTCCCCATGGTGGCCTTCACTGCGCCAGCCGGCGCGGACTTCGCCGGGATCAAGGCCCTTCTGGCGCAAGGCCAAGAGGAAGGTTGGTGGCACTACGAGGTCGGCTGTGGCACCGATGAGTGGTGGAATGCCTGAGTTTGTCTCTCGCTCTGATTTCGAACGTCGAGTCGCACAGGTTCACTCGCCTGGGCATTCGCCGGGCAAGCGGACGGCCCCCGCATGAGCATGCGTTCCGCCCTGGAATCACGTTCATACGACGGCCGCAGAGGCGAGTGTGCTCGACCATGATGCCCGTTTTCCGGCGTAGGCGGAGTCGGCCCAGACGATAGTGATCTACCTCGACGGGCAAGCCGCCGAGGAGGTAGGCCATGCGCGGGGCGTCGTAGCCGGCGTCGAAGACGACCAGGATGTCGTCGTCACCGGCTTCCCACTGCCCCTAAGCGGAACTCCTTGCCGTGCTTCGGCGGTCGCCCGCCCTGAGGACAGGGCAGGGCGTACCCCTTGAGCGAGGGCGCCGGACGGCGCATCACCCGGTCCGCACGCATGCGTCCGAGGTCAGGTCGGTCACGACGCGGCGGACCTGGGCTGCGGTGCGGCACGGCCTCCGCTCGTCCTCACCGCGGACCGCCACCAGATGACGCCGCAACCGCCACTGCCTGGAACGACACGCCGCCGAGCAGTACACCGCGTGCGGGCGGGCATCCGGCCTCAACCGTTCATCACGGCCCTCGCGGACCCTCTCCATGGCGCCCTTAACCACTGGATGATGCACGCCCGCCGCCACACGCGGGACTACGAACGGCTCGTCCAGCACTCCGAAACCTTGATCACCTGGGCGGCGATCACCCTCATGACCAGACGCCTGACCCGCCGCCCTCGGGAACCGGGCCATGATGCGATCGTGGCGCCGGGGAGACAGGCCGTGCCGCCATGTTCAGGATCTTGATCGTGTAGCGCTATCGAGGGAGGAGGGCGCTGACGGTTTTGCCGCCGGTGGGCTGGGGAGTGACCGTGGTGGTGCGGGCGAGGCGGTTGACCATGGGCCAGCCGAAGCCTCCGGTGCCGCCGTGCAGGTCGGGTGTGCGCATGCGCGGCGGTAGCGGGCTGTGGTCGTGTACGGCGACCTCGATGCCGTCCGGGTGTGCGGTCACGTCGAGGGTGCAGGTGCCGTCGCTGTGGCGCAGGGCGTTGGTGACGAGTTCGGAGACGACCAGGACCACGGTGCCGGTGGCCTCGGCCGCGCACGCCGGTACGAGCGCGCCGAGGAAGGCGTGGGCGTCGTCGCGCGCGTCGGCGATGGACGACGCGGAGAGGGCGGGGGTGAGGTTCACGCTCATGGTGTCCATCTGGCCGCCCCTGGTTCCCGCATCGGTTGGGGCCCGGCTCTCTTTGCCCTGTGCGTAGCTTATGCCCGGACTGTGGCCCGTCAATCGGCGGTGACGGGTCTGTGCCCGGGCCGCATCCCTCACTGTTCGACGCCGAATACCTCGCCATCGAACGGGTGAAAATCTGTAATGGCGGGAGTAGACATTGGGTGGTGGTGTGGTTATGGTTTCTCTCGTAGCCAGTGAGACAGCAGGGCCCGGCAGACACGAACTGCCGGGAGCAATAAATGTAGTTGCAGGACGGTGCGGTGGTGGAGTCGCGAAGCCAGAGCAGGTGCACGACGGCGACGTGGCTGACGACCGGACCGGGTGGCCCGCAGTGATCAGGGGCCGCCGCGAGCAGGACCGCAGTTCCCGCAAAGGGCGGGGCGGTACCCCGCAGCGAAGTGGAGTGATTGGTACCTCGGTGAAGGCGTCGGCTGCGGACGCGCGCACCGGGTGGTTCGGCAGTGGGGTTCTGAGCCGGAGCAGACGCAGGACGGGCGACGGGGCTGGCTGCCGAAGAGCGGCGCGGGTCGAGGCCGCCGAGCAGTTCGCATCACCAGCAGTACGCAGGAAAAGCAGTGCCAGCAGTTCGCAGTTCCCCATGGGTAGGCAGTTGTTCACCGAGGGAAGAAACGGAGGAGCCGAGCGCCATCAGGATCGCCCGGACGGACGTCTGAGTCCGGGTACCGCAGGACATCGATAGTGAGGTGGTCTCCGGTCAAGCAACCGCGATCCCCGCATCCCCGACACCGTTCAGGTCGGGACGGCGGACACAGAAGGCCGGCGCAGAACCAGGGCCGGCAGATGGTGTAGCAGTTCCTTCGGGGCCCTAGTGCCACAGGCACCAGGGCCCCTCCACGCGTTCCAGGAAGAGGTGCAAGTGACCGCAGACGACTCGTACGACCGTCTCGACGACGACGATTACCCCGCCTACACCATGGGCCGGGCCGCCGACATGCTGGGCACCACCCAGGGTTTCCTGCGCGCCCTCGGCGAGGCCCGCCTCATCACCCCCCTGCGCTCCGCCGGCGGACACCGCCGGTACTCCCGCTACCAGCTGCGGATCGCCGCCCGCGCCCGCGAGCTCGTCGACCAGGGCACCCCCATCGACGCCGCCTGCCGCATCATCATCCTCGAAGACCAGCTCGAAGAAGCACAGCGCATCAACGCCGAACACCACCGCGCCGCCGCTCCGGGAGACCCGCTGACCGCGGCCTGACACGGCCCGCTCTCCGCGACGGAGGTCGAGGAGGACTGACCGACCCGGAGCTGGACACACCACGGGCGATTCCTCACGTACTCCTCGTCGTCTCGCTCGCCGGACCCGCACCATCTGGCAATGCTGGCACGTTCCGGCTTCGTCAGGGTCGCTCCCGCCCTTCCCGGGTACCACCCGGTCAGGCTGCCCTCAGCTACGCTGACCTGCTGCGACAGGCCAGAGATGGGAGTCTTCCACCTCCCCTCGAACCACAGCGCCTTACGGCGTGACCAAGATCCCCGACAGAGTCAGGCTGATGCTCTGGTTCGTGGCAAGCCGGTGAGTAGCCCCGCGCCGGTCTTCATGAGGCCGAGTGAGCCGGCCCCATGACTACATGACCGGACCCGCGACGAGGGATTCGCGTCCCTCCGGGGCGAGACCGTCCTCCCGTACCCGGTGGGCCAAATCGATCTTCGTATACGCGGGCCTTCCCGCCAGCCGGTACTTTGACTTGACCCGGTTGAGGTAGTCCTTGGCCGTGTTCGGGGAGACGCCCGCACGGCGTGCCGCGGACTTGAGAGTCATTCCCGAGACGTAGTCCAGCAGGATCTGCAGTTCCTTGGGGGCGAGGCGGGGCCCGGCGAGGCCCGCTCCCCCCGGCGGGCGCCCGCCGCCTGCCCCGGTGACCCTGCCCAGCCACCAGGGCAACGCGGCGGCGGAGAAGTCGTTGGTGTAGACGGCCGGACGGCGGCCGCAGTGGAAGACATCGTCCCGGATGACGCCGTGGCCCCGGAAACCGAGACCGCGCACCAGGCCCTGGTACTCGAGGTTAGCCGTGGACACGACCAGTTGCCCGCCGCGGCCGGCGGCCTGTCGGAGGATGTGGCGCAGCAGGTGCGCACGGACGGCCGGATCGGGACAGTGCGCGGCGCCCAGGAAGAGACCGCCCCCGGCCAGAGCCGTACTGTGCTGCTGGAGCAGGAGTTCCATGCCCGTCGTCGTCCGCTCGTCGATCGGCATGAGGTTGGCGAGGCCGATCGCCCTCTCGTGCCGGTCGTAGACGATGTGGAAGGCGGAGATGTCGTCTCCGGCCCAGCGCTCGGTCAGCCGGTCGCAGAGGCGTGGGTCGAAACCGCTGTCCAGAGCCCACTGGTGCATCAGCCGTCCGACGTCAGCGGCGTCCGAGGCGGCGGCGGTCCGGACGCGCACCGCGCGCTGGTCGGCTGGGAAGAGGGCGCGGTGGACCAGCGGGGCGGCCCCCAGGAAAATCCCCTGTTCCGTGAGGGCGGCCCGTTCGGCGTGGTCGCGGGCGCCGGCGAGCAGGGCGAGGCGGTAGTCGCGGGCACGGACCCGGACGTTTTCGTGAGCCTCCGGTCGTCTCCACCGGTAGGCGAGTTCGAACACGGTCCGGTACGGCTCGGTGATCCGGAGCCCCAGCGTGTCCCGGCCGACGACGCTGAGCGAGGCGAGTGAGGCGAAGTGGTCGGGGCCGCCCGGCACGAGCCTCTCGTCTCCGGACCACACCGTGGCGAGCAGCCGCAGGGCGTGGCACCACTGCCTCCCGGGAAGTTCCCGGCCGAGCCGTTCCAGGATCTCCTCGGCCACCTGGTCGGCGACCGCTCCGAGGGCGGTCGGCGGTATGCCCGCTTCCAGGGCACGGCAGACCGCGTCGGCGATCAGGGGGATGCCGGCCGCGAGCCGGATCACGAGGGTGCGGCCGTCCGGATCCTCGACAGCGCCGGCTCGCGCGGCGATCCACTCCTCGGGGGCGGCTGCCACGGTGACGGTGGCGGCGCCGGAGTACGCCCACAGCGGATCGACCAGGACCGGCTTGCGGCTGACCACGACCACGGTCGGCCGCTGGTCGCCGAGGCGCACGAACTCGGCGTGCAGGGAATCCCGTCGCACCCGGCCGTCGACGCTGTCCACCACCACCGTCCGCCCGGCGGGGCCGGCCAGTGCCTGCCGCAGTGCGACACGCCCGTCGGGCCGGTCGAGGTCCACCCTCTCCGCGTTCCCGAGGCCGGCCGCCAACGCGGACTTCCCGACCCCGAGCGGTCCGGTCAGATTGACCAGCGGATGCACGGCCACCGCCGCGCGCAGCTCCTCCCGAGTCGCTAAGCCGGATTTCCCCGAACCGCTCACGGACACTGTCCCTTCAGGCTGCCCCAACCGCTCGCCGCAGGACGATACCGAGTGTGGCGCGCGGTGCCCAGACCTGTTGCGGCATCAACTCCATGGAATACGTGCCGAAGACAGTCTGTGCCGGACGCGACAGGCACGTGGGGCACGGCCCGCTCCGCAAGCCGCCCGAACGGGGGGCTACGGGGGTGCCCGGCACCTGGCTAGCGTCGTTTCCGGCGCCGGGGCCTCCCCGGAGACCGGGACCCTTGAAGGAGCGGACGATGAACCCCTTCTGGCTGACGCTGGTGGACAAGGAGTTCTACGCTCCGCTGGACCGCGCCTCGAACGTGGGCGAGACGTACGCACCGGGCACGATTCCCGACGGGTGGTCAGGATCGACCGACGGCGTCTGGACCTGCTGGCGCCCGGCCGACCCGGTGCTCGTGGAAGAGGGCTGGAAAGTCCATGTGTCCACCAGGCCGGAGCGGGTCCGGTTCACGCTCGACACGGTGGCAGCGGCCTGCTTCGACGAGCGGTTGGTTTTCAAGCATCTCGCCACACGGCTGTTCTTCGAGGTGTTCCACCACAAGCACGTCGACCGGGCGCAGGCCGGGAAGTTCTGCACGATCTACCCGCCCGATGTCGCGACCGCCCGGCGGCTGATGGACCGGCTCTCGGCCGATCTGAAGGACGAGGTCGGACCGTACATCCTCAGTGACCGCCGCTACGGGGACGAGGGCGTCGTCCACTACCGGTACGGAGCCCATCGCAGCCGCTCCCGGGTCCAGTCAGACGGCACGGACCTCCAACTAGTCCGCGACGGCCACGGAAACGACGTCCCGGACGTGCGGTCCGCCCAGTTCGTCCTCCCGCCCGGCGTGGAGGACCCGTTCAGCCCGCCGGTGCAGCCCCATGCCGGACCGATTCTGCTGAACGGGCGGTACGAGGTCACGGGGGCGATCCGCCACAGCAACGGCGGCGGTACCTACCGGGCCACCGACACCCGTACCGGCCGCACGGTCTTCGTCAAGGAGGCACGGGCGCACAGCGGGTTCATGGGAGACGGCACCGACTCCCACGACAGGCTCCGCCACGAGTGGGCGATGCTCGAACGCGTCCACGCCCAGGTACCCGGCCTCTGTCCCGAACCGATCGACCTCTTCACCGAGTGGGAAAACGACTTCCTGGTCACCGAGTTCATCGACGGAACCGGCTTCGTGCAGTGGGTCGCCGCCAACACGACGATGGGCCGGTTAGACGTGGACCCCGCCCGGCAGAGCGCGTACCTGGCCGAGGTGGAACGCGTCCTGGCCGGCCTGCGCGCCGACCTCGACCGGCTGCACGGGATCGGCCTGCGCTTTGGCGACCTGAGCCACGGCAACGTGATGGTTCTCGACGACCTGCGTGTGCGCCTGATCGACTTCGAGACCGCCAACCCGCTGACGGAGAAGCCCCATCCGATGGGCACGCCGGGCTACAAGCCGCCGCCAGCCCTGGTCGAGGCGGGCGTGGAGGACGACGAGTACGGTTTCTCCGGGCTGGCGCAGTTCGCCCTCTTTCCGCTGAACCAGCCTCTGGAGCGCGACCCGGCGGGCCGTACCGAGCTGTACCGCCGCGACCTCGAACAGGTCGCGCCCGTCCCCGAGGATCTGTGGCGCAGCGCGACCCGCTACCACCGCGCCACCACCGTCAAGGACTCGGCTCCCACCCACGACCTGCCCACGGCAGCCGCACTCGACGCGGATCCGGAGGGAGCGCTCGAGCGTCTGCGAGCCGGCCTCACCGCCGGACTCCTGGCCATGGCCAGGCCCGACGGCCGGGACTGGGTGTTCCCGCCGTCGCCGCACGGCTACACCGTGAACACCCACTGCCTGGAACACGGAACGGCCGGTGTGCTCCACGCCCTGCGGCAGTCCGGGACAGGGATCCCTGACGACCTGGTGGCCAGATTCCGCCGCGACGCGCTGGCGAGCGTCACTGCTCTAGCGCCCGGCCTCCAGAACGGCACCGCGGGCATCGCCTGGGTCCTGGCCGAGCTGGGCCTCGACGACGAAGCCGGGGCCGTTCTCGACGCATCCCTGCGCCATCCGCTCAGCCTCGCCTCGGCCCGACTGGCGCACGGTGCGTCCGGCATCGGGCTGGCCCACCTCGCGCTGCACACCAGACTCGGCGGCGACCACCGGCTGGCCTTCGCCACCCGGATCGGAGACTCCTTCGTCCACGACGTCGAGGACAGCCGACGGCTGGTATCCGACGCCGGTGTTCCCGGCCTCGCGTCCGGACTCGCCGGGACCGCCCTGTTCCTGCACGCGCTGGGCGAGTACACCGGCGAAACGCGCTACCTCCGGGGAGCGGTCGCTCTGATGCACGCCGAGCTCGACCGGGCTGTCGACGGTGGCGCAAACGGGATGTTGTTCCGGGACACCACGCGGACCAGAAACCTGCCGTATCTGTGGGAGGGCTCCGCAGGCGTGGTCCTGGCGCTCACCAGGCTGGCCTCCACGACCGGTGACGAGCGCTGCGCGCGGACGCTGCCGCGGATCGTGTCCACGTGCCGGCTCATCTGCACCGTGGATCCGGGCCTGTACTCCGGCCTCGCCGGGCTCGCGTACGCGCTGGCCGAACACGCCCAGCACTTCGGCGGGCCGGACGAGCGGTGGCCCGCCCTGCGCGTCGCCACCGGTCTCGCCAAGTACGCGATCCGGCATCCCGAAGGCCTCCGCGTTCTCGGCGCCGCCGAGGAGCGCTTCCACGCAGACCTGGGATCCGGCGGCGCCGGAGTGCTGCTCGCCCTCGCCCGGGTGCTCGACGGCCCCGGTGTACGGCTGCTCCCCGGTCCGTACACCCCCTGAACTCCGGACGGCCGGAACAGCCGGCCGATTCGGCGACACAGAAGAGGAGGAATCACCATGAACGCGATTCTGGCCCTGCAGGGCCTGGAGGAGACCTCGGTGGACACCGAGGCGCCCGCGTACACCGGGCGGGGCAGCGCGATCAGCGTCTTCGGCAGCTGCGTCACCCGCGCGCCCGAAGTGGCCCTCTGACCCGGCCATGAGCAGCCAGTGCCCCGGCCGGCGAAGCAGCCGGCCGGGGCACTGGGGCGGCGCGCGACGGGCGGTGGAAGCCGATGCCGCCTGCCGCCCGTGGTGTGCAGTCGAACCACGGTCCGTTTCCCGCCGGCGGCCGCCCCAGAACCGGAGTCCTCGCCATGCGTGCCACGTCCCCCGTCACCGCTGGCCGCCGTGCCGAGCTGACCGTGATCGACGAGGCCCTCGCGCGTCTGCGGACGCGGCGGGGCGGCTCGGTGTTCGTCCTGGGCGAGGCGGGCATCGGCAAGTCCCGGCTGGCCCGGGAAAGCGTGGACAGGGCAGCCCGGCTCGGTGTGTGCGTGCTGCGCGGACGCAGCAGCGCGACCGGGCTCACCGGCCCTTTCCGCCCCCTCGCCGAGGCACTCGCCTCCTACTCCCGGGCCAGCGGGCTGCCCGCCGACCCGGAGCTGGAGCCCTACCGCCCCGCGCTCGCACACGTGGTCCCCGAATGGCGGCGGACCGCGGACGCCTGTCCGGAGAACACGGTGGAGTTCGCCGAGGCCCTGCTGCGCCTGCTGTCCGTGCTCGGGAGGGGGCGCGGCTGCCTCCTGGTACTGGAGGACCTCCACGAGGCGGACCATGAGACCCTGGCTGTCGTCGACTACCTGGTCGACAACCTGGCCACCCTGCCAGTACTGATCGTCGGCACGCTGTGCCCCGACTCGGGTGCGGTGCTCGATCTCGTCGACGCTGCGGTGCGCCGCCGGACCGCAGCAGCACTGACGCTCCGTCCGCTGGACGCCTCCGGGGTACGGGCGGTCGCTTCGGGCTGCCTGGAGGTCGCGGCGGACCGGGTGCCGGCCGTCGTGGTTGACCGGCTGACCGGGCGCAGCGGCGGCAACCCGTATCTCGCCGAGGAGCTGCTATCGGCCATGGTCGGGTCGGGCGCGGTGCGGGTGGATCCGGAGGGCGTGACGGTGGTGGGCGACCTGGCGACCGGTGCGCCGGCGTCCCTCGTGCAGAGCCTTGCCCAGCGACTGGGCCGGCTGGACCCGGCGGTGGGACACCTCTTGCTGACGGCTGCGTGCCTGGGGCCGCGCTTCTCCGCCTCCACGCTGTACATGGCGCTCGACGTGGGCGAGCAGGACCTGTTCGCATGCCTGGGGGCCGCCACCCGCGCCGGTTTCCTCACACCGGTCGGCCGTGGGACCGACCAGTACGCCTTCCGGCACCAGTTGACGGCCGAGGCGCTGCTGGCCGTGCCCACCCCGCCCGAACGTGCTGCCCTGGCCCGTCGTGCGGCCACCGCCCTGGAGAAAGCCGATCCGCTGTTGGAGGAGGACAGGTGCCGGCTGGTCGCGGACCTGTGGACCACGGCCGGGGAGCGCGGTCGCGCTGCCGCGGGCTACATGGAGGCGGGCCGGCGGGCCCAAGTCTGCGGGGCATGGGCGTCTGCCGTCGCGCTGTTCGAACGGGCGGCCGAGCTCGCTCCGGTGGAGGACCGGGCGGCCGTCGTCGAGTCCCTCGCGCAGGCACTCGGCGGGGCCGGTCGGCTGGAGCGCGCTTTCGCGTTGGCCGAGACCCTGGACATGGTGGGCGTGGAGACGCCGGACGTCGGCCGCCGGGTCGACCTGCACCTCCGGCTCGCCCGGGACGCCGTGCTGGCCGGACAAGGCCCGGACGCGCGCAGGCAGCTGGCGGCTGCTCGGGCGCTCAGGCCGGAACTCGGCCAGCCGGCCGCCGGAACGCCCGGGCAGGACGCGGCCCTCGCCGTGGTCGAGGGCCACCTCGCGCTGCTTCCGGGGCCGGCCGCCCACGGTGGTCCGGACCGGCTCACCCGCGTCGTAGAGGCCGAGCGGTCGGCGCGCCGGGCCGTCGAGGCGGCGGAGCGGGCGTCGCTGCCCGTGGTGGAGTGCCAGGCCCTGCATCTGCTCGCGCTGCTGGGCCTGGCACGCGGATTCGACCATGCCGACGCCTGCCTGGAACGCATGCTGGCCGTCGCCGAGAAGCACAGCCTGCCGCTGTGGCGGGTGGATGCCCTCGTCCGCCTGAGCGTCAACGCCCTCATGCGTAGCGGGAGGCCGGCCCGGTTGGAGGCGGCGCGGCAGACCGCGCGAGAGCTCGGGGCGATCGTGCTGACCCAGGACACGGAGGGGACGCTCGCCATGCACGCGGTGCTGCGGGCCGAGTACGGGAAGGCCCGGGAGACGGTCGACCGCTCCCTCGCTTCGACCGCCCGGCTGTGCGGCCACTCCACCCAGCGTCACCTCCTGCTGACGTCGGCGACGCTCGCGGCTCACCGCGGACGCCGCAGTGAGATGGAACGAGAACTCGAGCGGTTCCACCGGGCCGGCGGAGCGGACTCCCTCCTCACGCCGGTTGTCCTCGGCCTGTGCCGGGCCTTCTGCGCGCTGATGGAGGAGGACCGCCCAGCCGCGACGGAGGAACTGGCCGCCGCAGCCGCCTGGGAGGCGGCACATCCCAGCGTCTTCCACCTGTCGGGCAGTCACGGGCTCGGCCCGCTCCTCGACGTCCTCGCCGGCCGCGCCGACCGGGCGGCCCTCCAGGAGCACAGCGCGGCACCGGCGGCGGAACTCGCCTGGAATCACCAGTTCCTGCTGATGGCCGAGGCGGTGCTGCTGGGGCGCGATGGCCGGGGCAGCGAGGCCGCTGCCGTCCTCGCAACCGTCCGCAGGACGTACGGCACCCTGTTTCCGGCCGCCCACCACCTCGGACTGCGGCTCGTGGCGGAGACGGCGCAGGAGGACGGCTGGGGCGATCCGGTGGAGTGGCTGCGGGCCGCCGAGGAGTTCTTCCACGCGGAGGACATCAGCGCGGTGGCGGGGGCGTGCCGGGCCCTGCTGCGCAGGTCGGGCGCCGGAGTGCGGCAGCGGCGCGTAGGCCGGGACAGGATCCCGGCAGCCGTACGGGAACTCGGCGTTACCCCGCGAGAGTACGAGGTGCTGGCCCTGCTGGCCGAACGCCTGAGCAACCCCGAGATCGCGCGCCGGCTCTCCATCTCGCCGCGCACCGTGGAGAAGCACGTCGCCGGTCTGGCCCGCAAGACCGGGCGGTCCGAGCGGTCCGCACTGCGCGCGCTGACCCGCCTGCCGATCGCGGAGGCGTAGACGGCGGGACGGACGGAACGGGACGGAACCGAGGGAGTGACGGCCCGGGGAGTGCCTGTCGGCCAGGGGGAGTTTGCCGGTCGGCCCGGCGGTGGTGTCCGTCCTCGCCGATGTCCGTGCCGAGGAGGCGCCGATGCCCGGACTGGGCAGGCGGTAGATGCCCCGGTACCGATCCCGGCCGGGGCGACGACCAGGGGCGATACCGATACCGCACCGCGCGTAGTCCGATGCAGGAGTGGCCGCGTCTAGCGTTCTGTCCATCGGCGAAGGGCTCACGGCTCGGGCCGGGACCGTCTGCCAAGGCGGCCGCATCACCCTCTGTTCCATACATCGATCAAGGAGAAACGCTCATGGCTGACGACATCGAGCCCACCGGTACCGACGAGACGGTTCTTCCCCTGCAGGAGATCGGCGGCGTCGAGGAGGACGACGTTCTGGCGCACAGCAGCCACGTGAGTCTCGCGTTCTGCCTGACCGAGCCGGCCTGACCCATCCGGCCTCGGCCGGAACGCAGCTCCTCCGCCGTGCCCGGCCCCGGCTGGGCACGGCGGAGGAGCAGGGCGGCGGGCGCGCGGACCGGGAGACCGGGGGAATCGCGTACCCACCGCATTGCCGCATCTCCACGCATCACCGGCCGTGTCCGATGTCCGTCCTGCGGAAGTGCCCTCCCTGCCGCGGGAAAGAGAGGGGAGAGCATGCACCAGTCGCACGTGTTCGCGGTCGCTGATCCGGAGTTCTACGCGCCGCTGGAGTCGGCGGCCGACCGCGGCGAGCTCTACCGTCCCGATCAGGTCCCGTCGGAGTGGCGGAGCGCCGAGTCGACCGTGTGGACCATGTGGTTCCGGCGGGAGCTGGGCGTCGAGGACGGCTGGAAAGTGCACGTCTCCGCGAAGCCCGACCGCTTGCAGGCGGTGCTCGACACCGTCGCCGCGGTCTGCTTCGAGCAGGATGTCCCGTTCAAGCACCTGTCGTGCCGGCTCTTCCACCAGTGGGCGCACCACAAGCACGCCCCCCGGCCGCAGAGCGGCAAGTTCATCGCCGCCTACCCGCCCGACGAGGCCGCAGCGCGTAGGCTGATGGAGGCACTTCGTGAGGCCCTGGCCGACGAGGACGGGCCGTTCATCCTCACCGACCGCCGCTTCGCCGACTCCCGGACGGTCCACTACCGGTACGGCGCCTTCGTGCCGCGGTCACGGGTACGGGCCGACGGCACTCGCATGCTGCTGGCGCGCGACGGCGACGGCCTCCTGGTGGAGGACGTGCGGGGATCGTCGTTCCGGCCGCCGGACGGCGTCCAGGACCCGTTCCGCGCCCCCGCGAAGGCCGTAGACCCGGACACGGCGAAACGCCCCACGAAGCCGGTGACCCTGCGCGGGTACGTCTTCGACTCGGCGGTGCGGCACAGCAACGCCGGAGGAGCGTACCGGGGCCACGAGGTGGCCACCGGGCGGCCGGTGTTCATCAAGGAGGCCCGCGCGCACACGGCCGTCGAGGCGGACGGGCGCGACGCCCGGGCGCGTCTGCGCGGTGAGTGGGAGACCCTGAGGGCCCTCCACACCATGGCCCCCGGGCTGGCCCCCGAGCCGCTCGCCCACTTCACCGCCTGGGAACACGACTTCCTGGTAACGGAGTTCGTCGACGGCAGGGCGATGAACACGTGGATGGCCGTCACCAGCCCGCTGATCCGGGCCGGCACGACCCGGCACGAGGTCGCCGCCTACTTCGAGCGCTGCCAGACGCTGATCGGCGGCGTCGAGCAGGCGCTCGCCCGCCTGCACGCCTGCGGTTATCTCTTCGTCGACATCAGCGCCGGCAACGTGCTCGTCGACGACGACGACACCGTCCGACTGGTCGACTTCGAAGCCGCTCAGCGCCCCGGCGAGGACTTCAGACCCGTGGGCACGCCCGGTTACACGCCGCCGCGCAGGCTGATCGGGAACGACCCGTCGGTGTACGACGACTACGGTGTCTCCGCGCTCGCCCAGCTGCTCGTCGCGCCGTTCCACCACGTGGTGCTCCGCAACCCCGACGTACTGGACCACCTGCGGTACGGCGTCGACCAGGCGGGCGGGGTGCCGGAGCGGCTGTGGCGGCGCGCTACGAGGTACCACACGCCGAGCGGGGAGGCACGGCTGCCCGGCCCGGAAGAGGTGGCCGCCGCACCGGTCGTACACCTGGCCGCTCTGCGCGACTCGGTGGCCGACGCGCTGGTGGCGATGGCGGACATCGGTCACCCGGAGCGGATGTTCCCCACCATCGCAGAGGGCTACCGGACCAACATGCTGTGCCTGGCCTACGGCGCGGCGGGTGTCGCCCACGCGCTGCACCGGGCCGGCCGGCCGCTGCCGGGCGGCATGCTGGAGCGGCTGCGCCGCGAGGCACTGGACAAGGCCGGCGACCTCGCCCCGGGGCTGTACGTGGGGGCTGCCGGCATCGCCCGGGTGCTGGCCGACCAGGGTCTGCTGGACGAAGCCCGGGACATCCTCGCGGTAGCCGACCGGCACCCGCTGGTGGCCCGGAGCGCCACGGTGTTCGGTGGTTCCGCCGGGCTTGCCCTGGGCCACCTGGCGCTGTATGGCCACACCCGCGACGAGTACCACGTGGAGCGGGCGCTCGCGCTGGCCCGGGAACTGCCGGACGACGATGCGCTGACGGCCCTACTGGGGCCGGACAACGCCACCGGCCTGGCGCACGGGCGGTGCGGGATCGCGCTGATGCTGCACCAACTGGCCGAGGTCTGCGGTGACCGGGAGCTCCTCGACCGCGGACTGCGTCTGCTGCACCGCGAGCTGGACCGCGAGACCTCGCCGGCGGAAGCGGGCATGACCTTCCCCGTCTCGACGGTTGACAGCCGAGCCATGCCGTACCTGTACTGCGGATCGGCCGGAACGCTGCACGTGGCGTCCCGCTACCTCACGGTGGCCGACGACGAGCGGCTGGCCAATGCGGTGCCCCGGCTGCTGCCGGTGATGGGTGTGACGTACACGGTGATGCCCGGACTCTTCCAGGGACTGTCGGGCCTGGGCTTCGCCCTTGCGGACCACGCGGCGGTCACCGGTTCGGCGGAGAGCCTGGCGATGGCGGTGCGCACCGCGCGGAAGCTCTTCGGCTTCGCCGTACCGCACGCCACCGGGGTACGGATGCCGGGCGACCAGCTGCTGCGCCACAGCGCCGACCTGTGGAGCGGCTCGGCCGGTGTGCTGCTGTTCCTGACCGAGCTGCTGTCGCCGCGGCCCGACGCCCTGTTCACCGTCGACTCGCTGTCCGAGGCGGCGTTGTCCGCCGCGCGGGGGACGGCCGGGTAGTGCCCGCCTCCTCCTCCGGGCGGAATCCTGGCCGCAGCGGCCCGATGCCGTACCGGCACGTGTGAAGAACTCTCTTCGTTTCCCTCCCAGGAGTGCCTGTGCGACGTGACGTCAACCTCTACTGGTGCGGGGAGACCGCCTCGTCGTTCGGCTCCGTGTTCACCGCCATCGCTCTGCCGGTGGTGGCCTTGACGGACCTCGGGGCGACGGCCGGCCAGGTTGGTCTGATCAGTGCCGCAGGGACGGTGCCGGGCATCCTGCTCGGCCTCCTGGCGGGCGCCCTGGCGGACAGCATCGTCCGCCCACGGCGGACGATGCTGCTGCTGGACCTGCTGTCGGCCGCCGCGGTCGCCGCAGTGGCCCTGGCCCTGAGACACGGGGTGGCGTCGATCGTCTGGCTGATGGGCCTCGGTCTTGTCCAGGGACTCCTCGGCGTCCTGCTCGGCTCCCTCTACTTCGTACACTTGCGTCAGCTCGTCGGCGCGGAGGCGATCGGACCGGTGCGGGCCCGGTTGCAGGCCGGGCAGTTCGGAGCAGCGCTGGTCGGCCGGATGCTGGCCGGCCCGGTGATCGCCCTCTTCGGCAGCGAGGCCGCCCTCGGGACGGACGCTGCCAGCTACCTCCTCAGCGCGATGGCGCTGCTGGGCATGCGGTCCCCGGACCGCTCGGCGGCGCCGCAGACGGCCGTGCGGAAACGGGAGGGCGTACGCGACGCGGCCGTCGGCCTGCGGTTCTTCGCCGGCCACCCGTTCCACCGTGCCTTGCTGCTGTTCATCGTGGCCCCGGCGGCGGCGATGGCCGGGGCGGCGACGCTGACGGGCCCGTTCCTGCTGAGCACGGTGCACCTGCCGGTCGGCGTGTACGGGCTGGCGTTCGTGCTGTCGGGCGTCATGGGGATGACCGGATCGGTCTTCGCCGGGCGGCTGCTGCGTCCGGGGCGCGACGCACGGCTGACGGTGCTGGTGTGCTTCGTCGGGTCGCTGGTGTCGCTGATGCTGCTCCCCGTCGCGGCGGGGCCGCTGCCGCTGGCCGTGCTCTGCGCCGCGCTGGGGCTGGGCCTGCCCGTGTTGTTCGGCGCGGTGGCCAACGTGGCGCTGGTGTCCGTGCTGACGACGGACGTTCCGGAGACGATGATGGGCCGCGGGATGGCCGCGCTCCAGGTCATCATGTCGGCGACGGCGCTGGCCGGTGCGCTGGCCGGGGGATACCTGGGCGACCTGCTCGGAGTGCGTACGGCGCTGTGGGTGCTGATCGGTGCCGCGCTGCTGGTCGTCGGCGCGGTCGGACCGGCGGCGGTACACGCCGCCCGCGACCTGCGCGCGAGGGACGAAGAGGCGGAGAAGTCGGCCGCTGACACGGCGGACTTCGCCGGGACCTGACCCGCCGCGGCCGTGTGACCCGGGGGTGCTGAGCCGGACCTACGTAGGGGCGTGCGGCGGAGCCGCACAAATATGGGGGCGGCACACCGATGCGTACCGCGCGGTGCTGCCCCGACGATGTGAAGGCAAACGCTCGCACCGTACCGCCCGACGCGCGCCCCGGACGCCGAAGGAATGCCTGCATGCCTCTTTCCGACGAGGAATCCCCCCGTGCCGTGCGGTTCTCGCTGCTCGGCCCGCTCACCGTCACGAGCGGTGGACACGCCCTAGCCCTCGGTCCGTTGAAGCAGCGGGCGGTGCTGGCCATGCTGCTGTGCCACCCCAACACCCCCGTTTCCGTGGACTGTCTGACCGGCACAGTCTGGCCCGGCGAGGCGCCCCGAACCGCCCGCAAGAACCTGCAGAAGTACGTCTGGGCACTGCGGCGCCTCCTGTGCGAGGCCGGTCGGCCCGGAGGGCTCGACCTCGTCCCCGGCGGCTACCTGTTGCGCGTGTCGGAGGAGGAGGCCGACACCCTGAGGTTCCTGGCGCTGGCCGCCGCGGGGCGCGAGGCCGTGCGCGGCGGCGACCCGGACACCGCCACCGAACTGTTGCGCCGTGCGCTCGACCTGTGGCAGGGCCCGCCCCTGGCGGAGCTGGCGGACTCCGAGCCGCTGCGGGCGGAGGCTGACCGGCTGACCAGCCGTTACCTCTCCGCGTACGAGACTTGGGCCGAGACCGCCTCGGCCCAGGGTAGCAACGCCGAGGTCGCGGAGGCGGTCGCCGACATCGCCGAGCAACACCCGCTGCGGGAGCGGTTGCGCGCCGTACAGATGATCGCACTGCATCGCGCCGGACGGCAGAGCGAGGCCCTCGCCGTCTACGAGACACTGCGGCAGCTGCTCGCCCGCGAACTCGGGCTGCCACCCAGCGCCGCCATGGAAGAGGCGTACCGCGTGGTGCTGGCGGGCACGCTCGCCACCCCCACGCCCGCCCCCCAGCGACAGGCACCCGCCCGCACGCTGCTGCCCCCCGACACACCCGACTACACCGGCCGCCAGGAGCAGCTGGCCGAGCTTGGTGACGCGGTGCGGCGCGGGATAGGCCACGTCACCGTGCTCGTCGGACCGGTGGGCAGCGGCAAGAGCGCCCTGATGGTCCATCTGGCGCACTCCCTGCGCGAGCACTTCCCGGACGGGCGGCTCCTCGTCGACCTCCGCAGGGCCGACGGAACGAACCGTCCACTCACTGCCGTCCTCAGCGAGCTGGCCCGCGCCGCCCGGCTCGACCGGGTCACCGCGCTGCTGCCCGACCACCCGGAGCAGGCGGCCGCGCTGTGGCGGGACTGGTTCGCCGAGCACCGGGTACTGCTGTTGCTGGAGAACGCCCCCGACGAGGCGGCCGTGAGGCCCCTGCTGCCGGGCACCGGCGCCGGCGCGGCCGTGATCGCCTCCCGCTCCTGGCTCGCCGGGCTGGCCGGTGTCCACCGCACGGCCATGACGCCGCTGACCGTCGAGGAGTCGATGGAGCTGCTCGGCCACATCATCGGCCCCTCTCGCGTCGGCGCCGACCGCGCCTCCGCCCGGCGCATCGTCGAGGCCGGTGGACTCTCACCCCTGGCCGTAAGGATCAGTGGGCAGCGGCTGGTAGTCCTGCGCCACCTGCCCCTGTCCGAGTACGCGGACCGGCTGTCCGAGCCGGCAGCGGTGATAGACGAGCTCTCCGTCGGCGACCCCACCGTCCGCAACCGGATGGCGGACGGCTGGCGAACCCTGACGTACCTCGGCCGGTCCGCGCTGCTGCGCCTCGGACGACTGCCGCTGGCCCGGCCCTTCACCCTCGGCGACGCCGCGACGGCCCTGCGTCTCCCGGAGCCCGCCGCGTTGCGCTTTTTGGAACTGCTCATCGACACCGGGGCTCTGGTCTGCCCGTCGACCGAAGTCGCCGCCCACGCGGCCCTGTACGAACTGCCCCGGCTGGCGCACCTCTGCCTGCGGGAGCTCGGCGGACGGGGGGAATCGTTCACCACACTGGCCGGACCAGCGGATATGCCGGTGGTGAACTACCGGGCAACTGGTTGGGAGCCGGGAGGCGTCACAGTGCTCATGACACCGCGTGATCGGGTGGAATGGGAGGATACGTGGAACTGGGCGAGCTGATCACGCCGCGACCCGTCCCGGACGCCGGACTTCTGCTGTCGCTGACCCGGTGCTCGTTGCTCGCCGGTGCCCACCGTTCGACCTCCTTCGCGACGGCGGACAAGCAGACTGGGACGGACCGGCCGCGCCGTCTCGTTGCCTCGTTTACGGCCCGTGACGCCCACGGCTCGGCGAGCCTCGATGCACACGACGAACAGCTTCGCTCGTTCATGGCCGAGCTGAAGCGCACCGAGGTTCCGCCGGCCGCGCGCTTCGAGGGGCTGCGGGGGGCGTGCGTCGGCATGTTCGCCGTCGTACGGCGCATCCTCGACGCGGGGGTGCCCGCGAGCTTCTGTCTGACCGGAACGGGCCTCGACGATCCGCACCGGGCCGACGTCGTCGCTGCCGTCCGCGGCGAGTTCGCCGACCGGATGCCGATGCTGGTGAACGACGTCCGGCCGGCCGGGCGTGCGGAGTCCTGGGCCGACTCTGCCGCCCGGCAGGACACCGCCGGCGGCGCGGCTGTCCCCTGCCCGATGGCCGCCCGGCGGACCGTCGCCTTCGACGGAACGGTCGTGTCCTGCCGCGACCAGCAGACCGTGGACGAGCCGCCCGTGCTCGCCCACCTGCTCCTCGGGTACGTTGCCGAGGACGACGGGGAGACAGTACGCCATCGCCAACTGACAGCGAAAACCGTTGCGTTCGTCCGCCGTCACGGTTCGACCGTCTGCGCCGACCTGGTCTCCCTCGCCGCCGACGGAGACTGCCCATGACCCTCATGACCCTCATGGCCATCGAGGACTTGCCCGGCGCCCGGCACGGCCCGCCGCCTCCGCCGGGCTGCGCACCAGGTTCGCGCGCGCCGAGCCCACCCTGCGGGCCGCCTACGCGGCACTGTGGCAGCCCGCCGGCCCCCGCCCGCGCTACCTCCGCTACCTCAGCGCCGTGCACGCGGTCGTCCGGTCCTCCGTCCCCCGCCGCGGCGACCGGCTCGCCCGCGAACTCGGCTTCGCAGAGGCGGACATCTTCCTTCCGCTCTTCGGCGCGGCCGTGCACTGCGCCGCCCGAGAGCATCGCAGTGCCTTCGACCTGCTCGACGAGGCCGCCCGGCCCGTGGGCGCCGCGTCGCCGCTGCGCACCGTCACCCTGGAATCCGCCCGGCTCCATCTGGACACCGGCGACTCTGAAGAGGCCGCCGCATCCTCGAAGAGCGGGCCGGCCCCGCCCGGCGACGGCCCCGACACCGAGCCCGCCGATCGCGACGGGCTGCGGGCACGCCACGCCTCCGGTCGCTGCGGCGCCGGCCGCGCCCTTCGGCTCGCTGCGCGGGCAAGTCTGGCTCCCCGCTGGTACGGGCCCATGCCGCACTCGACGAGTCCACCACCCTCCTGCTGCTCGAACGTGTGCCGGAGGCGGCGGCCGCCCGCGCCGGCCGGTGTTCCACGCGAAGGGACATCTGCCTGGCCCCGGGGACCGCCGCTCTCCTGCCGGCCGACAGCACCGCCTCACCCGGCGACCGGGCCACACGTCTGACGCGGGACCGGACCCGGACCCGGACGTGAACAGAAGGGAAGACACCCTATGACCGCGACGGCCTCCACAGCACGCACCAGGGGCGGCGGGCTCACCTGGAGTCTGCACGGCAGGAGCCCAGAGGACATCGCCGTCACGACCGACGGTTCGCTCGCCGACGCCCGGCAGCAACCGCGCCAGGGCACCGGCCGCGGTGTCCGCGTCTGCGTGGTGGACTCCGGCGTCGAACGCGACCATCCTCTGATCGGTCCGCTCGGCGGCTCATGGGTCGCCACCAAGCATGGCGACGGCATCGAGGTGCGCCCCACAGAGACCGGCGATACCTGCGGTCACGGCACGGCCTGCGCCGGAATCGTCCGCCGCACCGCACCCGACTGCGAGATCCACAGCCTCCGGGTGCTGGGCGAACGCTTCTCCGGCACCGGCGACATCCTCCTCGCCGGCCTGCGGTGGGCCGTGGAGCAGGGCTTCGACGTGGTGAACCTGAGTCTGTCGACCACCCGCACCCGCTTCGCCGAGGAACTCCACATGCTCGCGGACGCCGCGTACTTCTGCCGTACGGTGATCGTCGCCTCCGCCCACAACTCGCCCGTGGAGAGCTTTCCCTGGCGGTTCGCCTCCGTGATCTCCGTCGGTAGCCACCAGGAGGACGATCCCGGCCTGCACCTCTACAACCCTGACCCGCCCGTCGAGTTCTTCGCCCCCGGCCAGAACGTGGAGGTGGCCTGGCTCGGCGGTACCTCGATCCGCAGCACCGGCAACAGCCTCGCCACGCCCTACATCGCCGGGCTCTGCGCTAGATTGCTCTCCGCCAACCCGCGGATGACGACTTTCCAGCTGAAGAACGCGCTCTACGTCACCGCCGCCAACGTCCACGTCGCCGCCCCAAGCGCCGAAGGTACCCCCTCGACGGCGGACGCCTGATCCAGGAAGGCACACATGACGCCCTCCATCCAGCAACAAGACGGGCAATAACCGAAAAGTGGTACACCCAGGCCAAAACGTATGGTGGTCAGGTCGCGTAGTCAGCGACGAGACTCGCTCCGAGCACGACTCCACCACCCTTGCGGGCGCCGCGTGGACTCGGGCCCGGGCAGCCGGCCTGACACGACTGGTCAAGGCAGACGAACGGTCACGCGTTCGCGCGCGTGGAGGTGCCCCTCGGCCTCGTGCGGGGTACGAGGCGGCAGGACGCTCTCCAGGGTGTAGCCCGTCTTTTGCGCGACTCGGCAGGAGGCGGGGTTGCCGGTGTCGTGGATCAGTTCTAGCCGGCTGAGTCCCGCTCCGGTCCTGGTGTCGAAGGCCCAGGTCGTCAGCAGTTCCACGGCCCTGGAAGCAACGCCAAGGCCCCGTGCCGAGGCGCCCGTCCAGTAGCCGACCTCACCGTACGCCTCGCCGCCGGACCGCTTGAGAACGACGTGTCCCACGACCCGCCCAGTCATGAGGATGGCGAAGCTGAGGCGCTTCCCGGACTTCCAGCCCGCCTCCTGCGTCGCGATCCAGCGCACCGCGTCCTGCGGCCCCGCCACGCGGTGCGACGTCCAGCGACGCAGTTCCTCGTCATCGGCCAGTGCCGCCAGCGCGTCGGCGTCCCCCGGCTCCCACGGCCTCAGCGTCAGATCGGTCGAGCTCAGCACCACAGTCGTCACCGCTTGGTCCTTCCTGTCCTCCCGCCACCCTAAGGGCTTGCCGGGAATCAAGGTGTTGCTTCCCGGCAAGCCCTTAGATGACCACGGTCAAACCACTTGACCTGCACCGGAGTAACCGACCGGGAGAGCAGGACTGCTGCTCTCCACCCCGAAGAAGCACAGAGGCCATTACGGCTGTCCGGTCGGAGTCGGGAGGTTCGCCAATGACGTCGTTCCTTTCCCGACGGCACGGGCATGCGTCTCAACCAGTGGCCATGGGGCGGTTCTGGGGCGGCCCGCCCGTCCAACCGGGCGTGCAGGAACGTCACATGGCGTGGGTGAGACCATTCCCGGGTGGCTGAACACGACGAAGGGCGCACGTCGGAACTCCAGCCCCCACCAGGCTGGACGCTCCAGGGGATCCGGGACGTGTCCGGCGATCAGGAGGCTGTCGTGCTCTCTGCGGACCGGGTGGTGAAGTGGGTCGCCTCCGACGGGCCCGACGAGGCGATGGACGCGGAGGTCGTGCTCGGGTTCCACGGCTTGTGCATCGTGAAGACCGTGCGGGACGACGACTGGTACATGGGGAGCCTGTACGAGGACGGCAGCATCGACTGCTGGACCGCCTACGGCGAGCTGTACGAGGCGCTGCGCGGGCTCTGACGGCGTGCGGCGCCGCGTGGCGGTAGGCGCAGCGCCCGGTGTGCAGGCGGTGCGGCCGGACCGGGGGCGCGGCGGGGCGCTTGCGGCGGCCCGGCGGGGTGCCGATGAGTTCACCTTCTGTGAACGGTCTACCCAGTGACACGACCGTTCTCGACAGGAGTGCCATGTCCACCATCCAGCCCGTGATCCTGACTGCCGACCAGCACGCCCTGCTCAGCTTCTACACGAACCTGTTCGGCGCCGAGGAGATCTTCCGGGTACCGGAGGAAGGGCCGGCCTTCTACTGCGGCTTGCGCATCGGCGACACCGACCTCGGGCTGGTGGCCAAGACGGACAACGGGACCGGGGCGGCACCGCGGATCCTGCTCAGCATCAGTGTCGACGACATCGACGAGACGCTCGGCCGCGTGGAGCCTCTGGGCGGCTCGGTCCGCAGCGGTCCCACCGACATGCCGTGGGGACAGCGCGTCGCCCATATTCAGGACCCCGACGGCAACCCGGTCAACCTGACCCAGCCGACCCCGGCCCAGTGACACCGTTCCCGCCGACCGCAGGAAACGGCTTTCGGAAATGGGGCCGCAGCCCCTCACTCTGACGCGCTGGCCACCCGTACGGATCACGCCGTCACGGCCATCGCCGACCAGCCCAGAAGGAGGCCTTTGACGCCGTTCCCCGCCTGCGGAACGGTCGGTGCACAACAACCCGCAACTGGTTTTCTCCGAAGGCGATCATGGCGTTACTTTTCTCCGGCACGGACCCGAACTCGGGCGGCGGGAACTGCCCTGCGGTGTGGGTGGACACCGACACCGCCGAGGGACCGGAACTCGTGCTCCAGGGCAAGTTCGCCGACGCGGTCACCCGGGCCGTCCGCAGTCAGGAGTGTTGGCTGGTAAGGGACGGGGGCGTCATCCGGATCCCGGTGCGGATGGTGGATCAGATCAGGAAGGTGTGTGATGCCGCAGAAGCCGCTGGCCCTCAGCTTTGAGGACTTCCTCGGCTCCGTCCGGCATCACGCCCTGCACCTGGTATTGCGGGACGTTTACGCCGTGGGGGAGGAGCGGGACGTCTACGACACCTTCCTGGCGCGACGGGTGCGTCCCCGCGGACGACTCGGAGTTCTGGGGCGGCTGGCTGCCGCTGGTGGAGCGGACCGTGGCGCGCGGGGTGAAGGTCTGGCGGGCCCGGGTCGTCTCCGAGCCCGTCACCGCGTACATCCGCTTCGAGCATGCCCTCACCGACGCCAACCTCCGCGCCGGCGAGCAGGTCCGCTGGCTGTCCCGCCGCCGCGCTTCCACGCTCGCGCTGCCGGGCAACGGCTTCTGGCTCATCGACGACCAGGTCGTTCGGTTCAACGTCTCCTCCGGTGACGGCGAGGCCCTGGAGCCCGACCACACCAAGGACCCGCAGGCCATCAAGCTGTGCACGGAAGCGTTCCGTATGGTGTGGGACCTGGCCACTCCGCACGCCGACTACCGCATCTGACCCACGCACGCCCAAGGGCCACGCACCTCGTGACGGCCACCTCTCCCTCGTCCAGCGCCCAGTCGGCCCGCGAGGCGCTCGCCGTGCGGCTCACGCACCTGCGCAAGGGCGCCGGCCTCACCGGGAAGGAACTCTCCGCCCGGCGCGGCCGGCACCCTGCGAAAGCGACCCGGATCCAAAAGGGCGCGGGCCTCTCCTCGGACGCGGACATCCGCACGTGGTGCGCGGCGTGCGGCGCCGACGACCGGGCGCCAGACCTCATCGCCACCGCCCGCACCGCCGACCCCGACGCCATGCGCGGCCAACTGCGCCACGTCCTGACCGTGATGCCGCTCGCGTCCCTCTCGCTGGGGATCATCCCGTTCACCGCGCAGCGCACCGTGTGGCCGCTGGAAGCGTTCTACGTCCACGACGACACCACAGCCGTGGTCGAGACCCTGACGGCGGAGATCAAGGTGACACAGCCCCGCGAGCTCGCCGGCTACAGCAGAGCGTTCGCCGGCCTCGCGGAGACGGCCGTGTACGGCGACGCCGCCCGCACCCTCATCCAGACCGTGATCGACACCCTCGACGAGTGAATCTCCGCAACTCCCCGCAACCTTGTTGAGGGGAAGCCGGGTACTCCCTACCGTCGAAAACGCCACCGACGCACACCCAGGAGACGGGGCCCGCATGCGCACACCCACCCCCAGCGCCACCACCCCACCACCCCCAGCGCCACCACCCCAACACCTTGCCGAGACAACCGAGTCCGGTACCGGCCCGGCCGTGTACGGCGTCACCTCCCCGAACCTCCTCGCCCGCGCCCACCCGCTGCTACGCCCGCTTCCTCGATCGCGGGCCCGAGGGCCAGGACGACGAGGCCGCGCACCGTAGGAGCACCGCGCGGTGACCGTCGACCTGCCACCCGAAGTCTCGGCCGCGCCGCCGTCGCGTCCCAGCACGCACACGGTCCTGTACGACCCCGACGGACTGCTCGAAGCCGGGCTCCCGCTCGACCGCGAACCCTGCGAGAGCCTCATCACGGCCGTCCTCGCCTGGGCCTGCCCCGACACACTCGCGATCCGCGTCTACCATCAGATCGCCCTCCAGCTCACCGGCCACGCCCGCGCCGTCGCCGCCGAACTCCGCACGCGCGCCGACCGACTGCCGAAGTCCAGCGGACCCAAGGCCCTCGCCGACCTCGTCCTGCGCGAGGCGGAAGAGCAACTGTCCCCGCTGCCCGGGGGCACCATGAGCTGCGTTCAGGCCCGCGAGCTCAGCATCCTCCTGCGGGGCCGGCCTCCGTCGAAGTACTTCATAGAGGCGCTCATCAAGAACGTCGCACCGGCGGAACTCACCCAGTGGCGGGAGCTCTGGACCGCCACCAACCGGACGCCCAAGGCACCGCGTCCGCCTGACGCCGAGGGCCCCCGCCCACCGGCTGCCCCTTCCAACGGGACGGATTCGCGAGCAGCTCTGCTGACGGGCCGGGCCTGGGCCGTCCTGGGCGTCGTATTCGCCTATACCGTCACAGCCACGTTCACCGCGGGCCTCCAGGCCGATGCGGGCGCCGGCATCCTGAACCTGATCGGCTACGCCGTCGCAGCCCTGCTGAGTCTGTGTGCCGCAGCGGTCGTCCTGGTGGGGGCGATCCTGGCGAGACTCAAATCCGATGCCCCCTTCGGCTTTTTCCTCATAGCGTCTCTACTGGCACTGCCCGCCGGTCTGATCGTCCCGTGGTACGCGGCTGTCAGCCAGCCCTGGTACTGGATCGCCGACCACCTCGGCGTCATCTGACGACCCGCCCCCGCGACCGGATCCGGTCGCGGGCACCGATCCGGGCCCGCCCCCCACGGGGCGCCCGCCCGGGGACGAACGGCTGGAGCACCGCCCGAACTTGGTCCGCCGTCAGCACCCGAGCACATGCCGGAGATCCGCAAGGTGCTCCACCAGCGCACCAGCGGGTGCGCCACGGGCGGCCAGGCAGGGCGGTACCGACCGCTCTACCCACGCCTGGTCAGGCGGGCGGTACGGGCGGGATGTCCCGCCGGTGCGTGCGGCGGAGGTGACGGTGTGCGCGGTGGTTGGTCCACCAGGTGAGCCGGTCACCGGAGTCCTGCGGGAACAGCGTCTGCACCGACGTCGCGGCCAGGGCGAGGACGAGACAGATCATCACGCCCCACCACGGTGCGCCGGCCATGACGGTCGCGAGACCGGAGACCGCGGTGACGGACGCGGGGACGAGGTTCGTGGAGAGGGGCATGGTTCAGGCCTCGCTTCCGGTGGTGTGGGCACTACGCCCCGGATATGCGGGGTGGGGCATGGCGGGCCTCCTGCGAGCAGCGGGCACCCTGCGGGTGCGGGTGCACGCCAGGGAAGGGACCGCAACGGCACCATGCCGCTCCAACCACCCCTGTGACGTGCTGAGTCGGCTCTACAGTGACCGGACTGTCTGGTGGTGGGCGACCGCGCCAGTGGAACTGTTCCCGGTGCCGGACGGCACGGGGAACCCGGTGAGGGGGAGCACAGGTGGCACACGATGGTGAGGGCGGCGCCGGGGACGGGATCCTCGCGCGCAGGCAGGCACGCGCCGAGAAGGACCGGTTGAAGGCCGGGTTCGGTGCCCGGTTGAAGGTCCTGCTGGACCTCACGGGCTTGTCCTCGCGTGAGTTCGCGGCCCGGTTCCCGGCGTACAAGGACTCTACGGTCCGCAAGTACACCCTCGGCACGAACCTGCCCCCGTGGGACTTCCTGGACGACCTGCTCACCGAGGTCGCCCGCCGCACCGACGACCCCGCCGCTCCCCAGCGCCGCACCGAACTCTTCACCGCCTACCGCACCGTCCTCATCGACACCGGCGCCGACCTGCACGGCAGCGACCAGAACTCCCTCCTGCTGCGCCTCCTGGACGGCGAGGAAACCCTGCGCCGACTCGGCGTGGAGCTCGCGGAGGTCCGGGGGCGGGAGAACGAGCTCCGTCAGGACTTGGAGGAGGAGCTCCGCCGGGCCCAGGCCGCGCCCGGTACCGGCCATCAGGAGCGGCGGCGCCGACTGGAGGAGGAGGGCGGGGCCCTCGCGGCACGGAGGGACGAGCTCGTCCACCGCCGCGGTGCGGTGGTCACGGAGCTGGACGACTGCCGGGGACGCCTGGCGGTGATGGAGGCGGCCGAAGGTTCGGGCGACATGGTTCCGGCGGGAACCGGGGCCGGTGCGGGAGCGCACCAGGCATCGGTTCCGCCGCTGCCGCCCGGGTCACCCACCACGCCCGCGGCGCCGTCGAAGCATGGCGGCCGGCGCCCTCTCGTGCTGATCGGCGCCGTGGGCGCCGTGGTGCTCCTGGCGGGCGGCGTCGCCATCGGGGTCTGGGCGACCGGCAGTAACGACGCGGACAACCGGGCCTCGTCCCCGGAACGCACCATCTCGTCGACGTCGGACGCCCCCCGCACCAGCACACCCACGCCCTCACCCGAGGCTCCCTCGGTCAGCGCGACGCCTGCCGCGCCGACGGCGGAGCAGAGCAGCTGGTCGCTGATCGAGGACCTGGTGCCGATGGACGTCTACCCGGAAGGCACCGACCGTTCCTTCACGACGGGTGCGTTGACGGTCAACAACCACGAGTACCCCGCAACGCTGTACGCGTACGAGGCCGAGCGCACCTGGCAGCTCGGCCGCGAGTACCGGACGTTCACCGCCACGGCCGGCGTTTCGGACTCCACGCCCTCCGGCGACGTCATCACCTTCACCGTGCAGGTCGACGACGCAGTCGTCAAAGAGCTGCAGATGCGTGCCGGTGACCCGGTGAAGAAGGTGTCCATCCCCGTCAGCGGAGCCTTCCGCATCAAGCTCACCGCACAGGAGTCCTTCAGCACGCAGAACGGCTACGGAGCATGGATCGACCCCGTCGTCACCAAGTAGGTGCCCTGCACTGGATCCGCTTGCCGACCTGCGCGCTCCGTTCGGGCGCAGGGCGGCAAGCGGATCCTCACCACGCCCCTCGGGCGGTAGGGCGTGGGGCCGTGGGTCTGACCTTGCTCTCCGCCCGCGCGAAGCGAGACAGAGCTTTCTGTCGGGGGCGGGGCAGGCGCGTGGTGGGTTGGTGCCGCTGCTCGTGGCCGCTGGCCGCGCTCACCCCGCACTTCGCCGTCACCGCGTCGGGCTGGGGGTGGTCAGGTGGTCCGGGCGTCTTCGAGGGTGGGGTAGAGGTGGAGGAAGGTGTCGGCGCCGACGATCTGGAACAGGCGTTGCACGGCGGGGGAGGGGTTCGCGATCCTGAGGTCGGTGCGGTCGTGGGTGGTGAGGACCAGCCGGAGGAACGAGGAGTCGGCGAACGTGATGCCGCCGGCGTCGAGTACGACCGCGGCGTGGGTGGCGACGGCGGCTTCGATCTGTGCGGTCAGCGGTCCGAGGGAGTCAAGGTCCAGGTCGCCGCGGGCGGTGATTTCCGGCAGCGGGACTGAGGCGGAGCCGTGTTCCCCAGATGGATTGTTCATGGAGGAAGTATCCCCAGACGACCTGTGAGTGACGGGCCGTACGGCCCGTCGGTCCCTTTCTGCGGCCGGTAACTTGCCCCGCGCCCGGCAGATGCTTTCCGACCGCTGCCTCCGTCTGGTCGTGCGACGCCATCCTCGCGGCCAGCGCAGACGCCTTGAGGGACACTCACCCGCAGAGACGTGCGCTCACCTGGCATTGACCAGGAGAACGCCAGTGCGGCCGATGCGACGAGAGGCGCGACCAACGGTGCGACCTGCCGGGGACGCCCCCGGCGGCGTCCTGACGCGGTCGCCCACCAGGGCCACCCGGCACCGCGCAGAGGGGCCCGAGGCGTCGTGCGGGTTGCGATCCTTTCCTCCCCGGTCTGGCCCGACATGGCCGCCGCCCTGGCCCGTCCCGACGCCCGAGGCGTCGCGTCGCCCGCGTCCTGAGTGCCGCGCACGTCCAGGGCGAAGGCATCGACCGCACTCTGGCCGCCCTCCTCACCACCCCGGCCCCCGCCGCCGCCCGCACGGTCGCCGCGGGGGCGGCGCCCGGGCCGGTCCCCGCCGCCCGCACCGCGCCGGCGGCCGGTACGGCGCCCGCCCCGGCCGCGCCCCGGTACCGGCCGCGCCTGGGCGCCGGAGGTTGCGGTGTCGGGAGCGAGCAGGGACGCGCGCGTGATGTGGGGCCCGCTGACCGCAGGCCTGACGGCCCCTCACGACCTGGATCTCGCCGACCGGGCGAAGGCCCTGAACCAGCTGGACGTGGGACCGGCCGAGAGCAGCCGCTTCGTGACGGTCCTCCAGGACGTCCTCGGCTCGGGGAAGGAGACGAGCCTGCTCGTCAGTGCCCGCCCCTGGCCCCTGGCCCCTGCTGGCCCTGCTGGCCCTGCGTATGAAGACCATCGTCGAGGGCCCGGAAGGTGAGCCGGGCCTGCGGCTGCGCCTGGCAGGGCTCAAGGGCGTGCTCGGCCGCCCGGGCCCGCCGGCCCAGCTCGTCGAGCGCCTGGTCCGCGCGGCCCTCCACGCCCTGACCTCCGCCCGGCTCCCCGGTCCCCGACCGCCCCCCGTGTCTCCCCGGCCGCCGCCCGCTCCACCACCACCAACACCGCGCCCGGCGCCGGGACCGCCCCCGCCGAACCCGCTGCTGTCCCGGCCCACCGCCGCCCGACCGCCCTCGCCCGCCGCCCGTCCCGCGCCCGGTGACCCGGGACGCGCAGCCGTAACGCCGGGCGCACCGGGACACCGGCGCGGCGCCGATGCCCGCCCCCGCCCTGCCCAGCGGAGTCCCTGCCTCGCACCCACCGGCACAGGGTGGCGTCACCCATGACACCATCCCTGGCCGCCTTCCCGGGGCCGCGTGCCCGCCGGCGGCCGGGCGACGGGCACGGGTACCGGTCCGCCCGGCCGCCGGTGGTGAGAGAGACTGAGGGCCACCATCCCAGCGGCGAGGGACGAGAACATGGCGGCCAGGACGGATCCGGCGCGGTTGGTGCGTCAGGCCCGGGACCTGATCGAAGAGTTCAACCGCGTGGTGCTGGACGACGCGAAGGAGCTGTCCGCGCCCGCACTGTCGGAGGCCACCCAGGCGCTGAAGTCGTTGGTCGAGCGGCTCCCGCAGGCGTTCGAGCAGACCGCCGACGTCCTGGAGCTCCTGGCCAAGAGCGATAAGGTCACGGTCGGGCGGGGCGGCGTCAGGACCGAGGTGGCCACGACCGCCGCGGAACTCCGGACGGTCGCGGCCGACAGCGAGCAGCTGGGCAAGAGCCTCGCCAACCCGGCGTCGGTCCTGTTCTCCATGGGCGGCCGCTGACCATGGCTGAACTGCCCTCGCCCGAGGAGGTCGAAGCCGCCCGCGCGCCCGCCGGCGGCTCGAAGCGAGACCAGCTCGCCGCCTGGGGCGTGCCGTGGCCCCCGCCGAAGGGCTGGAAGGACGAGCCGGCCGATCGCTGGAAGTCCGCCCGCCCGCCCGGACCGCCGGCGCCCCCGCCCACCCCGGGCCCGGCCGCCTCCGCCCAGGACACGCTCGACTTCGGCTGACCCGACGCCGGCGCGACCTGCCGGGGGCGCCCCCGGCGGCGTCCTCGACCTGGAGGCCGCCCGGCTCCGCGTCGGCCCCGGCCGAGGCCGGGGCCGACGGGAGGACGGCGCACCATCCGGTGCGCCATCGGTTTGCACCAACAGCTGCACCACCTGGTGCGCCATTGGTTGCGGCATCGGTTGCACCAGCCCGGCCCACTCACCACGCCCCACCGCAGTTCAGAACCGGATACGGCGTGGCGGGCAGCTCGGACTTCCCCTCGTCCCCCGGAGCCGGCTGCTGGGCGGTGGGCGATGGAGGCGGTGGCGGGGTGCCGGGGAACAGGGGTGCCGCTGCGCCGGCCTCTCTCCCGGCCCGTCGCGGAGCGCGCCGGGCAGAGGCAGTCGGGCCGTCCGGGCCAGCGCCCGCAGGTGCTGCCCTGAGTGCTGACCTGAACGGACCCCCGCGCCTGATATCGGCGCGGCAGCCGCCATGGCAGCTGGATCGGGCGGGCTTGTGCGGCCTGCTCCCGCCCGTCGCACTGTGCTGCCTGCCCCGCCGTCACCGACCCGACCGGCCGTCCGTCGGCCGACCGTGCGTGGCCCCCCCGCCACCAACACGCTGGGCGGGGTCCAGCCGACGACCGAGGAGACCCCCGCCATGACCACCGCTCAGCAGCCCACCACCGCCGCCCCCGTGACGGCCGCACTCCCGGCTCCCACCGCCCCCACGGCCCCGACTGTGCCGTCCAGGGCTCGTCCCGCGGCTCCCGCGGACTGTCAGTGGGCTCGTGCATGCTCACAGAGGAAGGGATCTGCATCGGCTGCGACTTGTGGGCCGGCCCGGTTCGCACCGGGCCGCCGGGCCGCATGTTCCGGTGCGTCCCTTGCCCATGGGCCCGCCCGGGCGCATGGGCGGTTTCGTGATGACAGTCGATCAAGGGAGGGAGTACGCGATGCGTACGAGGAATCTGACTGTGGTGGCGTTGCTTGCGGCTGGCGTGATGGGCGCGGTCGGTGTGACACCGGCAGCGGCCGCCGGTGGTCTGCTTCCGCATCCGGGTCCGGAGGGCCTGGTGTGGGTGCAGGAGTGGGTCGGGGACGGGGGAGTAGCTTCCGCCGGTGCATGGGAGGGTCTGCCCACAGTGCTGACGGTGGCCTGCGAAGGTGGCGGCACCGTGGATGTGACCATGGATTCGCAGGGCCACCAGGTGGCCGCCTTCACCGTGGACTGCCCTGCTGACACCGCAGGCGTGGGCTCGGTGACGATGGACGCGGGTACAGTGCGGACCGGGTCCTTCACCATCGGTGTCGACGCCTCCGATGACGCTGTCCACTGGGCCCTGACGGTTACTCAGCCGGAGTAGAACCTGGTGATCTGCGAGTAATTGCCGGTGGTGGCTCGGCGCCCGTGATGTCGGTGGGTGAGTACCGAACTCATGAGGGTCATCTGGTTGGCCGTCGGTACCAACCGCTGGAGGGACGCGCGCCAGGACGGTGCTTCGCCGCCCCTGCCGAGTCGGGCCCCGGCCCACTACGCGCAGGACACGCTCGACTTCGGCTGACGGCACATCAGCGGGGCCGGGCAGGATCACCCTGCCCGGCCCCGCTGCCCGTTCCCGGCCGCCTACCGGTTCAAGCGGATGGTCGGTCCTCACGCGGCCTCGAGGTCGTCCAAGAGGCGGGTCTCCCACTCCTTCTCCCACCCGCCGCGCAGGAGGAACGGGGCGCTCTCCGTGCGCTCCAGGATGGCCAGGGTCTCGGGCTGTCCGATCAGTGCGTACCGCCCCTGTGACGCCGGACGACTGTCCGGACCGGTCCGGCCTGCATGCCCGCCGCCGTGGGTGTCTGTGGCTCCAGGCGCGGACGAGGACCTCCCGCCTCCCGGCCTGCCCCGTACAAGCTCCGGCCGCACGTGCCGTTACGGTTCGGCGTGCGGGTCGTCGGGCCCGTTATGGCTACACGTGAGAGTTCCTGGCGGTGCGCCCTGTGCGCGGGCGGCCTGGTGGTGCGGGGCCCGGCCCACCTCGTCACCGGATCCACCAAGAAGGGGAGACGGCGCGTCTACGGGACGTTCCTGATCTGTGCCCCCTGCTACACGACGGGGGCGCCGGATCCGGTCACCGGGCTGATCCGGCCGGCCGCCGACCGGCGGGCCGCCGACCGGCGGGCCGGGGCGACGGAGCGGCTGGACCTGGCGGGCCGGGGCCCCATTCTGCCCCCGGGACCCTGCCTCGCCTGCGGTCTCGCCGTGGTCCGGCGCGCGGAGAAACTCCTGAAGGAGGTGACGTGCTCGCACGCCTGCCGGACCTCCCTCACGCGCATCCGTCACGGCGGCCGGGGGTCGGGCCGCCCGTGCGGCGCCTGCGGACAGCCCGTGATGTCTGGGCGTGCGGATTCCGCGTACTGCCGGCCTGCCTGCCGGCAGAAGGCCTACCGCCGCCGCGCCGCCGGCCCCCGCCCCAGCCCCGGTGCCCCCGACCGCGACCGCGCCTTTGGAGACCGCGCCCCGGGTCCCGCCCGGCGACGCCGTCGATGAAATGCTGGCGGCCATGGTGCCCTTCAACGAGGGCGACGGAATCCCCCAGGCCCTCTACAAAGCCCTCTACCAGCTGCGCACCGCATACCGCCGGGGCCCGAACGGCCGGGACGAGGCCCTGGCCCCCCTCGCGTCCATGAACCCCGCCCGCCTCAAGGTCCCGGCCACCCCCGACGGACAACGCCTGCGCGCCGCGCTCCACCACCTCCACGACCAGCACGCACAGCCGTAACGGCGGGCTACACCGCCTCTACGACCAGCACGCGCAGCCGTAACTCCGCGGCGCGCTCCGCCCGTTCCCGTACCCCGCACCGTCCGGTGGAGCCCACGCCGCCACCCTCTGGCCGCCGTCCCGGGTCCGCGTGCCCACCGGGGCCGCTGCGCCGGGCCCACCGCTGCGCCGGGCCCACCGTCTCGCGGGCGGGCCCGTACCCCCCCCAGGTGTGACGGCTGTGCGTGACAGAAAGCGTCGTCCGGCGCGCTGCCGAGCCAGGCGGCCGACCCGTCCGGCGTGGTGGTCCAGTGCGGCGGCAGGACCCCCGTACCCGCGTCGCCGCCGAACGCGCGCCCTGCGCCCACGTCGACGAGGCCGGCGAGGGCGAACTCCGACCAGAACCTCCTCGACCCCGCTCAGCCGGTGCCCGCCTCGCGGACCTCCGGACGAGCGCGGCACGCCGGCCGGTGAGTTCAGCTCCGCGACCGCATCCGTCCGTACGGGCGGGGACGCCGGCGGTTACGCGGACCGGGCCGGGTCGTTGGGCCGGGTATGCAGTTGCCGGAGCGGGTCGGGGCGTTGTCGGAAGCGGCGTGTGAGGTGTGGGAGGCCGTGGTCGCGGACGGGTGGTCGCCGTCGGCGGCGATGGAGGCGCTGGCCGCCGTGGACGCCCTGGTTGCCGCGCTCGCCCGGTTCGGGCCGGAGGCCGCGCGGGCGCTGGCTCCCGCGCTTGCCGCGACCGCGCGGGCCCGCGAGCTCCTCGTGGGGCCCCAGGACAACGAAGGGACCGCCGCCCGGACGGGCGCG